>NZ_CP119574.1:301480-602960 GCF_029278605.1 Cupriavidus sp. WKF15 | reverse complement strand
CCCATCATGTTGTAGTTGTTCACCACCTTGTCCGCGCCGTAATAGCTCATGGTGATGAGCGTGCCGCCCTGAGTCATCAGCGGCTCGGCGAGCCGCGCCATCTCAAGGAAGGAATGGCAGGACACCTGCATTGCCTGCAGGAATCCGGCCTGCGAGCAGTCGACGACGCGGCCGTGCAGGTCGGCGCGCGGCGCGAACGCAATCGAGTGGATGACGAAATCGAGCCGCCCCCAGTCGGCCCGGATGCGGTCGAACACCGACTGCATCTGCCCGGGCTGGGTGACGTCGAGCGGCAGCAGCAGCGAAGCGTCGATCTGGTCGGCGAGCGGCGCGACGTACTGCTTGGCCTTGTCGTTCAGGTAGGTCAGCGCGACGTCCGCGCCGAATGCGCGCAGCTTGACGGCACAGCCGTACGCGATGCTATCGGCGTTTGCGACTCCGATCACGAGGCCGCGCTTGCCTTTCAGCATGTCGCCGACGCGCGAGTTCGGGTCCCAGACGGTGGCCAGCGGATCGATCGCCTTGTGCGGATCGGCCGGTATGGGGGTATCGGTCATGACTGAATCTCCAGTAGTTAATGCGTTCGCGTAGCGCTCACTTTTCCAGGACGTAGCGCCCCGGCGTGTCGTCGAGAGGCCGTTCTGCTGGCAAGCCCATGAGCTGCGGCTTGGCCGGAGCGCCGGAGTGCGCGCGCAGCCACTCGTGCCATGTGGGCCACCGGGACCCCTCTTTGCGCGGTGCCTCAGCAAGCCAGCGATCCGGGTCGTTCCGAGCGAACCTGTTCGCCTTCTACCTCGCCGACGGGCGCGAGGGCGAAACGGAGGCTCAGCAAGCGGCCCCGCGCGAGACCAGCGGCAGGGTCGGCCACAGTGTTTCCGCTGTCATATTGCTGCTCCATCGAAGAACATCTCCGGCACCCGCGCGGGCACCACAAGCCTGGCCTGAGTCGCCTCTTGTACCTGCTCGACCGACACGCCGGGCGCCGTCTCCATTAACACCGCCTTGCCCGTGGCGAATGAAATCACTGCCAGTTCGGTAACGACAAGGTCCACTGGCCGCAGCCCGGTCAGCGGCAAAGTGCATTGGCTGACCAGCTTGGACTTGCCCTTTGCGCAATGCTGCATGGCTACCACAACGCGCCTGGCGCCAGCCACCAGGTCCATGGCCCCGCCCATTCCCGGCACAAGCTTGCCGGGAATGGTCCAGTTTGCAAGGTGCCCGGCCTCATCGACCTCCAGTGCGCCCAGCACCGTCATGTCGAGGTGATGCCCGCGGATCAGGCCAAAGGACATGGCGCTGTCGAACGTACAGGCCCCGGGCAACGCGGTGACCGGTTGGCCCGCCGCGTCGGTCAGGAAGCCTTCGGCCATGCCGGCCTCCGGGATTGGGCCGGTGCCAATCAGGCCGTTCTCGGACTGGAAAAAGATGTGCATGCCTTGCGGCACATAGTTGGCCACCAGCGTGGGGATGCCTACGCCGAGGTTGACCAACATGCCGTCGCGCAGTTCTTGCGCCACGCGCCTGGCTATCACCGTTTGTGCGTCCATGGCTTTTCCTGTTCCTGCGCCTGCCGGCGTCATTGATGCGCGATGAGGTAATCCACCAGGACCGATGGCGTCATCACATGGTCGGGCGGAATCATGCCGATCGGCACGATGTGGGCTGCATCCACGATGACCGTCGCGGCCGCCATGGCGATGACTGGGTTGAAATTGCGCGCGGTCAGCGCATACACCAGATTGCCCTGGTAGTCCGACAGGAATGCCTCCACCAGCGCAAAGTCGGCGCGCAGCGGTGTCTCCAGCAGATACTCGATGCCCTCCACCTCCAGCTTGCGCTTGCCTGCCTCGACCAGCGTCCCGACGCCGGTCTGCGTCAGGATGCCGCCCAGCCCGCAACCGGCCGCGCGGATGCGTTCGATCAGGGTCCCCTGCGGCACCAGGTCGACCTCCAGCGCGCCCACGATCATCTGGCGCTGGGTTTCGGGATTGAGGCCGATGTGACTGACGATCGCCTTGCGCAAGACGCCCGCCGCAACCAGCTTGCCTATGCCCCTGCCTGGCACCGCGGTATCGTTGGCGATCACCGTGAGGTCCCGCTTGCCCTGGCGCATGAGTTCGTTCATCAGACGCTCCGGCGTGCCGACGCCCATGAAGCCGCCGACCATGACCGTTGCGCCGTCAGGGATCAAGGCGACCGCACCTTCGAGTGAGATGATCTTCATAGCGCCTCCGTTCCGATCACCGACC
The DNA here is from genome assembly GCF_029278605.1 of Cupriavidus sp. WKF15. Taxonomy (NCBI): domain Bacteria; kingdom Pseudomonadati; phylum Pseudomonadota; class Betaproteobacteria; order Burkholderiales; family Burkholderiaceae; genus Cupriavidus; species Cupriavidus sp. WKF15. The sequence continues at coordinate 600,711 of NZ_CP119574.1, read as the reverse complement.
TGGTGTGCCTTGCGATCATCAGTTCCTCGTTCGTCGGGATGACCCACACTGGCACCTTGCTCGATAGCGTGCTGATTCTCGGCTCACCCCTGGCGTTCGCCCCGGCATCAAGCACAATGCCAAGCCAGTCCGCCTGCCGGCAAACCTGCTCGCGAATCGGCGCGGCATGCTCGCCGACGCCGGCGGTAAATACGAGCGCATCCAGCCCTTGTGCCGCTGCCGCCAGCGAGCCAAGCTCACGCCCGATCCGGTAGGTATAGAGCTCCACGGCGAAGCGGGCGCGAGGATCCTGGCTGGCGAGCAGCGTGCGCATGTCGCTGGAAATGCCGGATACGCCGAGCAGCCCGGACTTGCGGTAGATGAGGTCTTCGACTGCGCGCGCATCCATGCCGAGCTCATCCATCATGTACAGGATGACACCGGGATCCAGGTTGCCGCAGCGTGTGCCCATGGGCAACCCGTCCACCGCGGTGAATCCCATTGTGCTGGCAACGCTCCGCCCGGCCACGAGCGCGCACATGCTGCTGCCATTGCCCAGATGCGCAACCACGGTGCGACCCGCGGCGGCGGTAGCGTCGACAGCCGGCAGGACGCTGGCAATGTACTCGTAGGAAAGCCCGTGAAAGCCGTAGCGCCGCACGCCGCGCTGCGTGATCGAGGCAGGTAGCGCGAAAGCCTGCGCCGCTTCCGGCTGGCCGCGGTGAAACGCCGTGTCGAAACAGACGATTTGCGGTAGCTCCGGGCGTCGCTGCGCGAGAATCCGGATCGGCTTGAGGTTGTGCGGCTGGTGCAAAGGGGCCAGGGGGCTCAGGGCGTCCAGCGCAGCGACGACCTCGGGAGTGGCCTTCACCGCCTGCGTGAACTGTACGCCTCCGTGCACCACCCGGTGCCCCACCGCGACCAGATGGTGACCCTCGCCGTGCCCGCGCAGGAACTCCGCAAGAAAGGCGATGGCGCCGTCATGTCCCAGTTCCGTGCCGTCGCCCCAGTGCTTCGTCTCCACCTCCGCGCCCGACGCGTTGGTGGCACGAAAGGCTGGCGACGTGTAGATGCCCTCGATACTGCCGCGCAGCAAAAGATCCGGTTCGTCGCCGTGGGCACCGAAGGCGCTGAACTTGATGCTCGACGAGCCTGCATTGAGTACCAGTATCACGTCGGCCATGGCATCACCCCAGTGCCTTGCCCGACTCGCGGCGGGCCTTTGCCACCAGCGCGGCAACCGCGCAGGATGCCAGCCGGGTCGACACGGAGTCCGCCCTGCCGGTGAGGATGATCGGTACCCGCGCGCCGAGCACGATGCCGGCCGCATCAGCACCGGCGAGAAAGGACAGGCTCTTGGCGAGCATGTTGCCTCCTGCTTCAAGGTCGGGCACCAGCAGCACGTTGGCGCGGCCCGCAACCTGCGAATCGATTTTCTTGATGCGGGCGGCCTCCAGGTTGATGGCGTTGTCGAGGGCCAGCGGGCCGTCGACGATCGCACCAGTGATCTGGTGACGTTCAACCATCTTGCACAGCGCCGCAGCTTCGATGGTGGACGGGACCTTCGGATTGACGGTCTCCATCGCCGAGAGGATCGCCACCCTTACCTCCTTGTGGTTTCTCTGCTCTGTACGAGGCGCTTGCATACGAATAGCAACCGTTTCATCGCGAAGTCCTCATGACCTTTCCCCGGCTCCTTGTGCTGTCCGCGTGCTGTTCAAACTGGGCTCCGTGACAGCACTCGAAAAAGACTGGCACACGCGGGCCGAACCACCTTGCTCTACGTCAAGGAATGCGCGGTTGCCCTTGAGTGGGTGCTGCTATCGGCATAACGCCCGATCCAGTCGTTCATAGCAGCGGCGCGGCAGTCATTCTCGGATGCGGTCCTCGATCGGTGCCGAAATGCCATCAGTGCGGACGATTTGGCTAGCAATTTCAGTGGCCAATTCCCGGATAAGGACATCCGGAGACGCGAAGTACTTGTAAAACGTCCCGCGTGACACACCCGCCTCCCGGATCACGTCATCGACCGACATGGCGGCGTGGCCCTTGCTCCCTACCAGCTTCAGTGCACTGTTCAGAAGCCTCCAACGCATTCGCTCGCGACGTTCGGCGCCGACGCGCTGGCGGCGGTGGTCCACGTGCGGCAGCGGACTTTCGACACCTGAATGTTCGTTCGGGTGAACATCCTGTCGCTCCGCCTCGGTCTTCGATGAGGTAGCCTTCTTGTCATGGTGTAGTTATCGTCATTATGACAACTTGTTCAAATCAGCGCCGCCATGATGTTGCGTCGCGTGATCCGCAAGACTGGCCTCACACGCCAGTCTTGCCGGCCTTAGCTCCGGCGAGACGAAGGAGGCAAAAGCCGCCAAGGTCATGGCAGTCTTCGCCCCAACACCCGGCCTGCCGACAACTCAGGGGAGTCCTCCGGCATCGGCCTGGCGATCGTGAAGACAATCATGGATCTCCACCGCGGGACCGTGCAGGCCGAATCGACACCGGGCGGGATGACCAGCTTCCGGCTGGACTTCCCGCATCGCCCAGCGTCGGAATAAGCCCGCAGGTCAGGCTTGTTGCGCCGGCAGGTGTGCGCCATCCAGGTAGGGATCGCGCGCGTTGTTGTCGGCGCCATCGGTAAAGGGATCGCGCTGGCGGTGGACCTGGTCGACGTTGCCCGCGTCATAAGCGGTTGCGGAAGGATCCGCGACCGCTGACGCAAGCTGTGCGACGGAACCCAGCACTGTGGCCAGTACTGTCGCGGCGATGAATCGGTGTGCATGCTTCATGGCGTCCTGACGATTGCCCGGCGGGCAAATGTCCCGCCGTGGAACGGGGTCTAGGAGGGGGATTCCAACCAACGACTGGCAGGTTGACGACAAATTTGTCATCGATTTTCAGTTTCCTGCTTCGGGTTCGCATTATTCAACGGGTGGGCGTCGTCGCCTGTTGGGCCTCGTTTCCTGGTCGAACCCGCGCGGTCACAATCGGGCGGTCAGGTCAATTAATTCTGTTTGGGTGTCGCCGACACCTGCCCCTGAAGCAGATTGGTACAGCTCTCTGTGGTTTCGGCAAATGAGTGCACCGTAAAATCAGCTTCAGCTACCACAGCGTGGCTCTTCTCATGCAGATCGAATGGATTCGACGCGCACAGCACAAGAACCTTTGCATGGGGAAAGCGCCGGCGGATTCCTGCGATCGCAGCGGCCAGCGGCTCGTCTTGCGTCAGTTCTGAGACCACGCTGACCAGACAAACCACCGCGACCGCCTCGGGCTTACTCTCGGGCACTGGAGGCCCCGACCTCAGATCCTCAAGCGAGAGATGACGCCCGTCAAGATGCTGTGCGCGCAGGACACGCACCAGCACTTCCGCGGCCAGCTCGTCAATGAGCGACCCCGCACCGATGCCTAGTACGACTGTACCCGCCGGCACATCTAGGGGACCCTGCCATCTCCCCATCTGTCGTTCTCGCTGCTCTCGCAGCCGCCGCGCGACCGTGGTGCCCTCCAGAACCGAGATTCGGGGAATGGGCCGCCACCAGCTTCGTTTGCTTTCGAGGCTGACCATCACCGAGGCGATTGCGCTATTCACCTTGAGTTGTTCGGTGCGGGTAATCTCCCTTTGCGAGAAATCAGCATGGGCCAAATGCAAGGCCGGCATCAGGACGGTGTCACAGTAGGCGCTGAGGGGCTTGCTCCGAAGAAATCGCCTCGCGCTGGCCAAGATTTCCTGTGCGTCGCCCGAGAGGGCACGCTGATAGAAATTCTCCGCCAGGGTAAGGGCGCGGACTTCTCCCAACAGGATCTCGAGAAAGCTGAGGGCCCGGATATAGCGTCCCGCCACGACCAGACACAAAGTCAGTGGCGTTGAGAGGACCAATCCGACCGCACCCCAGATCCAACTCCAAAAGATGGCCGCAATCACCACCGAGAGCGGTGACAGTCCCGTGGCGTGACCATACAGTTGAGGTTCAAGGAGTTGGGAAACAAGGAGCTCGATGGCAAAAAACAGGGCGAGTGTGATGAGCGCCAACGTCCAGCCCGGCGTGATGGCCGTGGCCAGCAATACAGCGAAGAAAGCTGCGATCCAGATCCCGACGTAAGGCACAAAGCGGAGGAGTCCGGCCATCGCTCCCCACAACGGCGCCTGGGGCAAGCCGGCGATGGCAAGCCCCACCCAGATCATTACACCCACTGCGATGTTGACAAGAAATTGCGAGACGAAAAAGCGGGAGATGCGCTCGCCTGCGTCGTTGACGAATGCTGTCGTAGCACGCAGATTGCTGCCGCCCACCAGCCGGATAAACCGGTCCCGAAGCGCCTCATGTTCGAGCAACAGGAAGATCAGCACAACAAACACCACGCCGGCCGTCCCAAGCGGGCGTGCTATTGAATTCACGATTCGCGTGAGGAGCTCTATCGGGCGGGGTTCAGGTTGATGGACCTCGACCGGGATAGGCGGGGTAACATTATTCGCCTCTGGCTGCGGCAAACCCTGCGCGGGTGTCCTACCTTGTCGTGTGTCGCTCCCGAGCTTGCCGACCACGCGGCCGGCCTGATCCGTGATCGCGCTCAACTTGCCGAGGGTAACCTCGTCAAGCGTCCGGAGCTTGCTGCGTATCGTGTCTTCATACTGCGGCAAGCTGCTCCCTAGGCGAATGAGCTGCGTGCCGATGATCAAGCCACTGAAGGATAGACCCACTGCGAGTACCAGCGCAGCGAGGGCAACTGAACTTACTTGGCCAAGGCCGATGCGGCGGAGTCCGCGAACGAGCGGTTGGATGAAGATGCTGAGGATAAAGGCCAACGTGACTGGAATCAGCACGTCGCGAGCGAAGTACAGAATTGCCAGAACGATTGCCGTACCAACAATCTTGTTCAGATGGTTGGCGCTCGCTTGATCTCTCGCGATATTGGGCACGCGCTAGTTCCTATCGATGTTCGCAGTGGCTCGGGCAGAACGGGACAGTTGGCTCGCATCGCTCAAGCCTGCTCAGGATAGCACCAGGACAGCGTGCACATGGTCACCAACGCGGCAGCCATACACGCCGAGGGTCCGGTGATGAAATCCCTTGAGCAACTAGCATTGTCCTCTCTAGTTGGAAATGGGCATGTAGAAACAGCGCATTGCCGCTCCTGTGCAACAGCTTAAGACGGCAGATACCGGTTGGGCAGCCGTCATGGGTTGTACACAAGGTTCGGCAAACTTGGACAATGCCGCCCCTGTGAGGGGCGGTGCGCGCGATGGCGCAGGAGGGGTCTGCGGTGAAGGACGTACTCAATGCTGCCAAAGCAGATGTCGAGCGGAGATCTAGGAAGATCGGGGAGACAGCGCAGAAGGGTTTTGCCCACAATGACGCCGAGAGCGAACGTCGGCCCGAAAATTGAATACGCCGCCCGTGGACTCTCCCCCCAGGTTTCCAGTTCTCCGCGCGGACGGCGTACATGCAGTTGGTTCGGGGATAAGACTGCGCAATCTTCGGACGGCCGTTCTGTAGCGTAGCGCGGCCGTTGCCAGCAGCAGTGGTGAAAGAGATGTTCGAGGAAGCGCAGGTGCGCAACATGTGGGCAGAGACCGGCCCAGGAAGCGACGTGCGATGTCGCCCCGACCGTGCCATTCAGACGACTGCTTCGCCCAGAAAACTGCCGTTGGCGAAACGCATGGTCCTGTGACCGTAGTGGGTCGGGTAGCGACAACCGGCGCCCTTCCCCTTCGGCCGCCTCAAGTTGGCCATCCTCGGCCGTTTGCCGGCGCACTTGCAAGGCCACCCAAAAGACGGCTCCTCGCCAGACTGCGGACGTTCGGCTCATCAGAGCGAATCACCTGCACTGTCACACGCGTGTCAGTGGGGCGCGGGGGACGCGCTGGGCATAGGGATCCACTTCCACCGAACCGCTGGCATGGAGGTCCTCAATCAGCACAATCATCACGGCATGATTGCCGTCAGGTACATGGGCGGCAAGTCGTGTTCATGGCGCCCACGAACGTGCCGGTGGAAATCTTGGCCCGCCTTTCGCGAGGACTCAGGGGGAGTAGAAGCGCCTGGAAGGAATAGACCTGATTCTCAACCGGACTGATAAGCCGGAGTTCGCATCGCAGATAAAGCGCGACATGAATGCCTGGCGGAATTTTGTCTTCACGCCAAGGGTGGCAAACGAGCAATGGCGCAATGGTCCTGCAAGCCGACTATGCGCTTGCTGCGGACACCCGGTATGCGAAGCAATGATAGCGGCTACCTTGGTGTACGGTGTCACGGGCTGGTCGCCGCACGCCTGTCGCGCCTGGCCTGAGTCGCACACGATTCCGCAGCCGCTCGTGCTGAGCAGTTTTCCTTGGCTGGCAAACAAGCGGTCCATTCCGCGGATCGGCATTGGCCCTGCGGGGACCGGCCGGTCCCCTATGCGGCGTCCGTCTCGTCACGGCGACGAGCGCTTCAGCAGTCGGCAGCCACCACATCCAACAGAATCTTGCCAGCCACATCTCCGGCTTCGAGGCACGCATGTGCGAGGTGCGCGTCGGCCAGCGCATAGCGTGCCGCGATAAGGGGCCGTACCCGCGTCCCGAGCAGCGGCCAGACCATGGTCAGAAGCCGGGCACCGATCCTGCCTTTCTCATCGTCGGACAACGGTCGCAGCAGCGATCCCGTTACCACACCTTCCTTGCGCATGAGGTCGCGCAGCGGAATGCTGAGCTCAGCGCCATGGCCTGGAGAGAGATGGACGATGCGTCCGCGCGGTGCCAGTGCCGCGACATTCTGATGCCCATACTCGACACCCGCCATATCGAGAATGACATCAACCCCGCGATTGCCCGTCTGCGCCAGCACGGCCTGCTCGAACGGCCCTTTCCGGTAGTTGAACGCCGACTTCGCGCCGAGCCGTTCGGCGATCTCGCATTTCTCGTCGGTTCCGCACGTGGCATAGACGGTGAAACCCATGGCTGTCAGCACCTGGATGGCAATCGAGCCGACGCCGCTGGTTCCGCCATGGATCAGCACACATTCGCCCTCGACGAGCCCCGCGACATCGAAGAAGTTGTGCCACAACGTGAACAGTGCTTCGGGAAGCGCCGCGGCGTCGGCCATCGTCATACCGGCCGGCACGGGAAGTACCTGGCCCTGGTGGGCCGCGACGAACTGTGCGTAGCCGCCGCCATTGACGAGTGCGCAAACGCGCTCCCCCGGCCGCAGGCCGGTGACGTTCGCGCCGGTCACAACAATCACGCCTGAAACCTCCAGCCCCGGAATCGGACTATGAACCGCGTCGGGACCGCGGCGGCGTTGATTGACATCGTGGCGATTCACGCCCGCGACGGCGACTTCGATCAGTACGTCATCGGGCCCGCACGTCGGGATCGCCACTTGTTGCGGCACCAGCACTTCAGGGCCGCCGGCCGCGCTGATGTGAACAGCCGTCTGTTGGTTGAGTTCGGAATGTAAGGTCATGCGAAGAGTTCGTTCAAGGATGCAAGGGTGTGCCGACTCAGACCGCACCTAGTCGGCGCGCCGCGTGGAGTGGTGGTGGATCAGTCGCCAGCCATCGCCCGATCGCGTCCACACCTGCGTGGTGTAAGAGCGGACTTCGACGCGGCTGCCGTCCGTGCGTCGCACGAGTGTCTGGTCGATCGGTCCGCAAACCAGTACCGACGTCCCCGCGGGCTTGTACGCGGGCGGCGACGGCCGCGCGATTTCCAGAGTCCTGATCTTCTCCGCCAGGAACGCCAGGTAGTCCGCCTTGCCGTGCACGTATCCGCTCGAATGGATAAACAGCAGGTCGTCGGCGAGCAGGTCGGCCAGCACGTGGTGCGCGCCGTTCACGGTGGCATCGCACCGGGCCTGTTCGACCTGGTCGATATGTTCGACCAACGGTGAAGTCGTCAGCAGGCTGGCTCGCTCAATAGAGAGTGGATAGTTCATACGAGACCCATCTTTTCGGCCATTCGCGCCTGCCAGGCGCCGCGCGGCTCAAAGCCCGGCAGCGAACGCGCGTGAGCCTCGATCTTCTGCATCAGTGACGCGTCGGACTCGGAGAAGTCGACAGGGACCCGCATCGGCTGGCTGACATACCAGGGCGTGTCGACGAACAACTCCAGCCGGTTGCCTTCCGGGTCGCGCGCGTACACGGACACCGCATTGCCGTGGGTGATCGGGTGGATGTCAGTCGCGCCCGCGGCAGCCATGCGTTCGTACAGGCCGCGCAGCGTGGCCAGGCTGTCCGCGCGCAGCGAGATCTGGTTGATGACATTGAACGGCAACTGCTCCGGCCTGCCCGTGGCCAGGACGATCTGGTGATGCTCGGCCGGGTCCCGGCTAAGGAAGACCAGTTCGACCGGACCAGCGGGGCCTTCGAGCTTGCCGGCATCGGTGATCGTGAAGTCGAGCAGCTCCGTATAGAAGCGCGTCATCGCGGGCAGGTCCCGCACATAGATGCCAACGTGGCTGAACGAGAGGCCTTTGCGCATTAGTCGTCTCCTTGTGGTATCGAATCCTGATAACGAACAAGATTCAGTTTGACAAATCGTGTCTCGAGAATAATACTGCTATCAAATTGTGATAGTCAAATGATTTGGAGACGAGATGCTTGTCGATGTCGCAGTGATTGGGATGGGGCCGGTCGGCGCAACGTTGGCCAACCTCCTGGGGCGATACGGCCTCAAGGTAGCCGTGCTCGAACGAGAGGCTGCGCCCTATCCGCTGCCCCGGGCCGTGCACTTTGATGCGGAATGCATGCGCGTCTTCGACGCGATCGGGGTATCTGCCGAAGTCGCCGGGGATTGCCTGGTGTCCACGGGCATGAAATTCGTGAATGCGGAAGGCCAGTTACTCGTGGACTGGCCGCGGCCCGAGGAGGTCGGTCCGCAGGGGTGGCACTCCAGCTACCGCTTTCACCAGCCTGACCTGGAACGCACGCTGCGCCAGTGCCTGGCCAGCCAGCCGAACATCTCGGTGCGCTCACGCTGCGAGGTCTATGCGCTGGAACACTGCGCCAGCCATGTCACGGTGCGCTTCGAAGACCTGAGCTGCGGCAGACTCGAGGCGATCGACGCGGCCTACGTGGTGGGAGCCGATGGCGCGCGGTCACTGGTTCGCCGCCTGATCGGCGGCGAAATGACGGACCTGGGCCTGCACGAACGCTGGCTGGTCTTCGACGCGCTGCTCAAGCGGCCGTGGTCCGTGCTCGGCGATTGCAGCGTGCAGTTCTGCGACCCTGCTCGTCCCGCGACCTATGTGCGAGGCGTTGGCAACCGCCGCCGCTTCGAGATCATGCTGCTCCCCGACGAAGATGCAGCGGCGATCGCGCGGCCCGAATCGGTGTGGTCGCTGATCGATAAATGGATGACGCCTGAAGATGCCGATCTTGAACGCGCGGCGGTCTACACCTTCCACGCCGTCGTCGCGCAGCGCTGGCGCAAGGGCCGGTTGCTGCTGGCCGGCGATTCGGCGCACCAAACGCCGCCGTTCCTGGGGCAAGGGCTCTGCGCAGGCATCCGCGACGCCGCGAACCTTGCATGGAAGCTTGCGGCCATCCTCGGGCACCGTGCTCCGGATGAGCTGCTCGATTCCTATCAGGAAGAGCGCGCGCCACACGTCAGCGAATACATCCGGCTTGCCGTAGAACTCGGCGGGATCATCCAGGCGCGCGATCCTGCCGCGGCCGCTGAGCGCGACCGCACGCTCGCCGCGGCGCCGCGCCAGTTGCGCAGCTTGAGCCCCCGCCTGGGAGCGAGCGCGCTCCGCCTGGGCGAACCGCCTAGCGGCATGGTATCGGCCCAACCGGCGTTGTCGACGGGGATGCGTCTCGATCAGCGCGCCGGACGCGACTTTGCCGTTCTGATGAAACCCGGCCTGCTCAACGAAAACCAGCGCGATGCGCTGCGCACGTACACGTCGTATCCAGTCAAATTCATCGAGGACGACAGCGCCGCGACACTGGCATGGCTCGATGAACTCGATGCCGCCGCCATCATTGTCCGACCGGACCGTTACGTATATGGCACGGCAGCGAACCTGCCACAACTGCAGGCCCTGATGCGCCAGCTTGCTGCATTGCTGCAGAACGCGAAGGCAGCCGTTGTCGCGGCCTGACAGCAAACCCGTATTCCCCCCCCACTGAATTCCGTACAGGAGACCCAAATGAAATTCATCAGCTTTTCGCGACAAGGCAAGAACAGCTTCGGCGCCGTATTGAACCAGGGCGTCATTGACCTCGGTGCCCGCCTCGGGCTTGCAGACCTGGGCGCAGCGCTGCGCCGCGACGGCGTGGACGCGCTGAAGGACGCCGCCGTCAAATCGGATGCCGACTTCGCGCTGCAGGACATCGATGCCTATCGCCCGGTCGTGGCTGATCCGGACAAGATCCTGTGCGCGGGCCTGAACTACGACGAGCATGTCCAGGAGACCAAGAAGCAGCGCACCGACCGCCCCACAATTTTCATGCGCGTGGCAGCCTCGCAGGTGGGTCACCAGCAGCCGATCCTGCTGCCGCCGGAGTCGGATCGTCTCGACTATGAAGGCGAGATCGCCATCGTGATTGGCACGGGTGGCCGCCGCATTTCCGAGGACCGTGCCTTCCAGCATATTGCCGGCTTCGCCTGCTACAACGACGGCAGCATCCGCGACTGGCAGCTCCATACCTCGCAATGGGGTCCGGGCAAGAACTTCGAAGCCACAGGTGCGTTCGGCCCCACGCTGGTGACGTCGGACGAGATTGGCGAGAATGAAGTGCTGACGCTCGAGACCCGCCTGAATGGCAATGTCATGCAGCGGGCTACCACCGACATGCTGATCTTCTCGATCCCGACGCTGATCGCCTACTGCTCGAGCTTCGTCACGCTCGCGCCCGGCGATGTGATCGTCACGGGCACGCCGGGCGGCGTCGGCGCCAAGCGCAACCCGCCGGTGTTCATGAAAGACGGCGACGTCGTGGAAATCGAAGTCAGCAAGCTCGGCGTGCTCTCGAACCCGATTCGCGCGGAGTAAGCCATACCGCAGTTCCGGTGCGGCCAGGCCTCGCGCCGAGCCCTGGCACACCGGAAATCTGAACGATGTTCCTGAAGCTCTGGCGCCCGTTGCGGGCGTCACGGGCAGGTTTTCGCCCTGTTTTTCGGCAGTTTCCCCCGGGACATGGCCTGACTGCCGATGCAGTGCGTCCCATAAAAGACATAAAGCGGAGACAAGCATGGATATACGCGAGGCCGTGCGTACGCAGCCAATGCGTGCGTCGCAGATTCTCATCGTCGCGATCTGCATTCTCATCACCATGATTGACGGATACGAGATCATCGTCATGCCGTTCGTCATCCCCACGCTGGCAAAGACATGGTCGCTCAGCCCGGTCGAGGCAGGCTATCTGCTCAGTGCAAGCGTCCTCGGCATGGCGCTCGGCGCGATCCTGGTCTCGCCGCTGGCCGACAGGATCGGCCGGCGCACGCAGATCCTGGTGTGCCTTGGCTTCATCACGGCGGGCATGCTGCTGTCGGCAACGTCGAGTACGCTGGCGGAGCTGATTGCCTATCGCACGTTCGCGGGCCTGTTCATCGGCGGCGTCATTGCCAGCATCAATGTACTGGTCTCGGAGTTCAGTTCCGATAAGCATCGTGGCGTCGTAATGGGTCTGTACGGCATCGGCCTGCCGCTGGGTTCCGCGCTGGCCGGGCTCATCGTCACCCCATTGCTCGCGAGCCACGGCTGGCGCGCCCCCTTCATCTTCGGTGGCATGCTCACGCTGTTGATGATGGTGCTGGTCTTCTTCGTGCTACCCGAATCGGTCGAGTACCTGGTCGACAAGCGACCGCGGCGCGCGCTGGAGAAGTACAACGCGATCGCAGCCAGACTGGGCTTCCCCCAGTCGCAGGCGCTGCCCCCCGCTTCCATGCAGGCGGTGCGCAACGTGGCGCTCAGGGCAATCTTCGGCGGTGGCATGCTCAGGCGCACCATCTGCCTGTGGATCGGCTACGCCGGCCTGACCGCGGCGTTTTACTTTGCGAATACCTGGACGACGAAGATCATCGCGGATAGCAGCGGCAACCCGGCATTCGGCGTGCGTGCCGGCATGATGCTGATGGTCGGCGGGGTGGCAGCGGCGCTGCTGTTCGCTGCGCTGTCTCTCAGGTTCCGCCCCGTGCTGGTGACGGCCGGCGTGCTGTTCGGCGGCGCGCTCAGCTTTGCGCTGTATGCCACGCAGATCCACAATGTCTCCATGGCCTTGTCGCTCGCGGTGCTGGTCGGCCTGTTCGTGAACGGCGGCATTGTCGCGTTCTATGCCATCAGCCCGTCGGTGTATCCGGCGGTGGCGCGTGGGACCGGCGTGGGACTGATGATCGGCTTTGGCCGCAGCATTGCCGTGATCGTGCCGATCTGGACCGGATACATGCTCGCCCACGGCTGGACGCCGCTGCATCTGTACCAGTTTTTTGGGGGCGTACTCGCCATCGCCGGGGTATCGATCGTTGTGCTGGACCGGACTTACGCAGAGGACAGGACTGGCCAGGTCTCATCAGTCGGGGCTTCGTAAGCAGCCTGTGGTCCCTGTCAAGAGGCTCGTCGGCATCGATGATGCGTTCGGCATTTGACAGTGCGTTGTCGTGTCGCAGCGAAACGGCCACGGGCGGGGCGTTAGAATGACGCCACTCTCAGTTCGTGACTGTCCGGCACTTCTTTATGTCCAGCCTAACCAAGATGCTATCGATCCTCGACCTGTTCACGGTCGAGAAGCCCACATGGTCGTCCGAGGCAATTTGCGAGTACCTTGACTGTTCGGCGCCGACCGGCTATCGCTACGTGCGTGAGCTGGTGGACGCCGGGCTGCTGGCGCGCCTGGGCGATGGCAGCTATGCACTCGGGCCGCGCGTGATGACGCTGGACTACCAACTGCGCACGGTCGACCCGTTCTTCTGCGCGGGCCAGCCGCTGATGCAGAGCTTGTCCGCGCAGACCGGCTGCGACTGCGTGATGACGCGCATCTTCGACGACGAGATTGTCGATACCCACCGGGAGTCCGGCGCCGACGGCCTGCACCTCGCCTATGGCCGCGGCCGGCCGCGGCCCTTGTTCCGGGGCGCGGCGCCCAAGGTCATCCTGGCAACGCTTTCGCGCGCTCGGCTGTCACGATTGTTCGAGAAGCACACCGCAGCGGTCCGCCAGGCCGGCATGGGGCAAACCTTCGAGGAGTTCTGGAACAAGCTGCAGGAAATCCGGAAGGCCGGCTACTACATGTCCCGGGGCGAACTGGAGTCGGATGTCGGGGCCATTGCCGTGCCCTTCTTTGCCAGCGGCTCGCACGCGGTCGGGGCGCTCGCGCTGGTAATCCCGTTGCGGCGCTTTGAGTTCATGCACCACGCCAAGCTGCTGGAACTGCTCCAGGACAATGCGGCGAAGATTTCCTCCGCCGTCACGAAGGGCGCGGTGCCGAGGTAACCGCCGTCGCAAGCTCCCCTGTCGCCGGATCGGCTGATTCGGTCGCAGATTTTCCCCCAGGAGTTGGCCGGCCGGCCAGCTTCTCGACTGTTTATGGCTGTCACAGCGCAGCCATGGCAGCGTCGATTCCCGTCTTTTTCTTCTCTTGTCCTGGGGCATCGCCCCACAAAGCCGGCAGCGCAGTGCCGCCTGCTAGCCGCGGTCCTGGCGATTTCGGGTTAACCAGTTGTTGACTATCAATATATGATAGTTAGAATTCAATTCGCATTGCGAATCAGAACACGGGATCTTATTTTGATAGTTCGACTCATCAAAGAAAGCATGCCGTCCCAAGCCTGCGCCGCAGCACGCTCACGACACTGAGGCGGCCCATGCCGCCCACCTGATATCAATGCGTCCCGTGGAGCGGGCCGCAATCGCGAAGGTTGCCGACTGACATTCCGCCCTGCGCAGGCGGCGGGAGGCATTCGTCCTTTGCACCGGTTTTTACAGTGCGTTCGACAAGAGCCAAAACCAAAAAGGAGAGAACATGATGCGTTTGAAGAGTCTTGCGGTTGCCCTCACGGCGGCATTGCCTGCGATAGCCAGTGCACAATCCTTGACGCTGTATGGGTTGATCGATACCGGCATCGAGTTCGTCAACCATATCGGCCCGGCGCAGGACAGCGTGGTACGGCAGCCCAGCCTGACCGGCACCGTGCCATCGCGCTGGGGCATGCGTGGCTCCGAAGACTTGGGTGGCGGACTCAAGAGCAACTTCATGCTCGAGTCCGGCTATGGCGTGGATACCGGCAGCATGGCAAACGGCGGCCGCCTGTTCGGGCGCCAGGCGTGGGTAGGGCTGTCTGGGCCGTGGGGCGAGTTTGCGATCGGGCGGCAGTTCACCATGATGTTCTGGGCGACGCTCGACGCGGATATCCTTGGGCCGAACATCTTCGGTTCGGGTTCGCTGGACCCGACCATTCCGAATGCCCGCATGGACAACGGCATCTCCTACAAAGGCAAGTTCGGCGGCCTGACGCTTGGTGCCACATACAGCTTCGGTCGCGATACGGCAGCCGCACCGTTCGGCCCCGGCGCCACCAACTGCGCAGGCGAGAACCCCGCCGACAAGAGCGCCTGCCGTGAATGGTCCGCGATGGTCCTGTACGAGACCGCCAGGTTCGGTGCCTCGGCGCTGTACGAATCGGTGCGCGGGGGCCCTGGCGCATTCGGCGGCCTGACATCGAGCGCAAAGACCGATGATCGTCTCGCGCTGACCGGCTACGCATTGCTGGACCGCGCAAAGGTGGGCATCGGCTGGCTGCGGCACGACAACAACGGCATTCCGACGCCGAAGAGCGACCTCTACTGGGCGGGACTTGCCTATGACGTCCTGCCGTCTGTGACGGTGGCGGGGCAGGTCTACCACCAGCGCTACCACAACAGTAGCAACAAGTCCTGGCTCTACGCGATGCGCGCGATGTATGCGTTCAGCAAGCGGACCTCCGTCTATGCAACCGCTGGGTTCATCGACAACGGCGGCAAGTTGACTACATCGGTGAGTTCGAGCCCGGCTTCAAACACGGTCCCGGGCGGCACGCAGTTGGGGGCTATGCTCGGGATCAAGCAGGTGTTCTGAGCAGTGCCTGTCGTTCGTGAGGGTGCGTGGAGGTCGTCGATGGAGCACCCTCGGCCGTTGGCTCGATCATCGCCGACGGGCACATGAACAATCTCGTCTCACCCGAAAGGTCCAGCAGCTTGCGGATAGAGGAGTACAGCTCATGCGCGTCGCCTCCGGGAAATCGTTATGCCTCCAGGCAAATTTGGCGGCCGACGGCATTCTCGAGATCGCGTCCAAGTGAAACATCTGCCGGGTGTGAAACGATGCTAGAGGCGCGGGTCTGTAGTGAATTCGGGAAAAGCCCGGGCCTTTCAACTCCCAGCAAGGGGCCGTGAGCCTGCTGGGCGTGTGGCGTGCGGCTGCTTCGCTCCACACCCGTCACTTGATGAACGGCCGATTGGGGCTCTTGCGGGCTGCGCCGGCGTAGCGGGGTTCAGGGCGAGCAGGCGCTTGTCGGCCACTAACTGCCGTTCGCAACTTCCGTCACGTAGTCAATTGAGCGACGCCTCTGCATCCCAAAGCCGCCATTACTGTCATCGGGTGCCCGTTAGCCTCATATACTTCAGCCAGGGCCAGATACCACTGAAGCTGCGGGCGTTCCTTGACTTTGCGAATTCCACGGCTAAGAAATCGCCTCGGCTACGCGCAGTCATGAATGACGGAGTCGACCGGATGGACTGTTACCTGCGATATCGCTATGACATTTCGGCGCCCCGGGGGCGAGCACTGCCTCTTGTCATTCTGCGTTGATTCGCCCCCCGCGTTTTGCAGGGCCGCCGTTTTGCGGCTCGCAGAACGGCGCCCCCCTACAGCAAGCCATTGCGCTGACGCACCTCGCGCAGCGCACCCTGCGACAACACATAATGCGCCACGGCACCGACCAGCATCCCAGCAACGGCTTCCGAAAACCACGGCGCCATCCCGTGAACGAACAATGCGGAGAGCGCGCCCAGTGCCCACGCGGCGAAGGCGCTGCCGCGGAAGTTCGGTACGTCATCGTCATGCGAGTAATGCCGAACGAATATCTGGTCGACGATGATGACGGCGCCGATCGGCGGTACCAGCACGCCGAGCAAGTTCAGCCAGTCCAGGAACAGGCTCCACACGCCGGCCACGGCCAGCAACCCGCCAAGCAGGCCAAGCAGGACCGTCATGGTTCGCATCTTCTTGCTCGCGATGCGTCCCCAGCCAACCGCACCGTTGTAGAGGCAATGCGTGCATACGGACCCCAGGTTCACAAAGACGAACACCAGCGCAATGGCCGACAGCAAGCCCCCATGTCCGGTGAGCACCGACATGAAGTCGCCCCCCTGCGTGGCCGGCGCCGCGGCAGCGCCCGCGCATACGATCAGGATGCCAAAAAGCTGGGCTGTTATGTTCGCAAACGGAAACGCCGTCAGCGTCGCGTAGACTGCACTCCTTCCGTCCTTTGACCAGCGGGTGAAGTCTGCGGTCATCGTGCCGGAATCGGCAAAGGTCGCCACCACCAACGTGACCGCGCCGCCGAAGGACATCATGCTGCCCACCCCAAGCCCGTCGTAGTGAAACACGGCTCCCAGCGAATGCTCCGATCCGATCAGGTACAACGCCACGAGGCCGAGCACCACGTAGAGCGGCGCGGCGATCATGCCGACGATCGACAGGGCGCGAATGCCGATGAACGTCACGCCGGTGTAGAGCACGGTGGCGCCAATGATGGTGGCCGTTTCGTTCCAGCCGAACGACGCATGGACCGTCGTGCCGGTGAGGCCCGTCTGGAACGCGTACCATCCCACGACGACGCTCGCGAGGAAGCCGGAAGTGACCGCATAGCCCTTCCTGCCAAACGTGCGTTCGGCCTGGAGCCCGAAATTGCGCCCGGTACTGCCGGCGATGAAGCTCAGCGTGCCGACGTAGGCGAGCAGGATCGCATTGCCCATCAGGATCGCGAGCAGCGCTCGCGAGAAGCCGAGGTTATAGGCGATGATCCCGCCGAATACCGCGTTCGTAATGATCATTGGAAAGCCGAACCACACCGCCGCTACCGACGACAGCCGATGACGATGCGAGAGCGGGACGGGCTTGTGCTCGAACTCTTCGTCGAGCCCATGCTGATCGGTTGGATGGGTCATGGTGTTCCCCTGGGTTTCTTTACTAGACAGGCGGGTCACTGCACGAGACCGAGGTCCTTGAGCAGCGGCGGCAACGTGTTGCGCCACGGACGCGCCCGCTCGAACGCCGCCGACGCGCGCAGCACTAACGGATCATCGAGATGACGCCCGACGATTTGCAGGCCGACCGGCAACCCATCGCTGGTGAAGCCCGCGGGCACCGAGGCTGCCGGCTGTCCAGTCAGGTTGATCGGATAGGTGAAGGCGAGCCACTGTGTCGGCGCAACCATGCGTCCGTCGATTTTCTCGGGACCCTGGCAATGCACCGGGAACGGCGGAACCGCCAGCGTCGGCGTGAGCAGGAGGTCATAGTTCGCCATGAAGCGCCACATCTTGTTTACCACGCTCTTACGAGTCACCATTGCATTGGTGAAGTCCTCCGCCGTCCACGGATGATTCAGCAATGCGACCAGGTGTGGCGACATCTCCTTTCCCCATTGCGCCACCATTTCGCGCATGCCCTTGAGGTCGGTATCCATCGCGACGATTGCCCAGAACGCGTCGAAGGGATCGCTCCAGCCGGGATGCGCGATCTCGACGCTGCAGCCGAGATCGCGTTCGAAGACACGCACGGCGTCATCAACGACGCGTCGCACCTGCGGGTCGACGGCCGCGTAGCCCCAGTCCGGGCTGTACGCGACGCGCAGCCCTTTCAGGTCGCCATCGAGCGCCTGGCGCCAATCGAAGCCAGCGGTTGGCAGCGAATGGCGGTCGCGCGAATCGGGGCCTGCGATGACCGACAGCATCAGGGCGCTGTCCGCCACGGTCCGGCTCATCGGGCCGATATGTTCGAGGCTCTCCCAGCTCGACACCCCCGGATAGCGTTCATCGCGACAACCGGGGTAAAGCGGCACGCGTCCCATCGACGGCTTGATGCCGTAGATTCCCGAGTGCGCCGCCGGAATGCGGATCGACCCGCCGCCGTCGCTGCCGATGGCAAACGGAACCTCTCCGCTTGCCACCGCCGCGCCGGAGCCTGCGCTGGAGCCGCCCGGCGTCATGTCCAGGTTCCATGGGTTCCGGGTGGTTTCGAATATTGGGTCGTGGCCGACACCGCTGTATCCGAATTCCGGGACGTTGGTCTTGCCGACGATAATAGCGTCGGCCTGCTTCAGGCGCTCGACCACGACGTCGTCTTCGTCGGGCACGAAATCCCTGTATGCGGGAGATCCGGAAGCCGTCCTGATGCCAGCCGTGCAAACCAGGTCCTTGATGCCGACGGGCACGCCTGCCAAGGGACCGACCTCATCGCCACGCAGGATGCGCGCCTCCACCTGGCGGGCCTGGTCGCGCGCCGCTTGCGCCGTGATGGTGCAGAACGCATGGATCGCCGGCTCGACAGCCTCCATCCGCGTCAGATGGGCCTCGACCACTTCGACGGGCGAAAGCTCCTTGCTGCGCATGGCCCTTGCGAGGCCGACCGCGTCCATGCCGCAAATCTGTTGCTTGATATCCATGGTCAATCCCTGTAGCAGTTTTGTTGGGGTGGTGACCTCACTATCGGGCGATCTTGTGAACGAGTCTGCCCCGCAAATTGAACAAGCTATGGCGGTTTGTTAAAATTTGTGAATAGAGGCGCAAAAACGACATGAGACGCACGAGCGTCGGCCGGCGCCCCGGACAGGTGGCCGAAGACTTCGCGAGGACCCCATGCAGCACAGCCGGACAGACCAGTGCATTGCCGTGGTCGACGACGATCCGTCCATTCGCGAAACACTGGAAG
This sequence comes from Cupriavidus sp. WKF15, assembly GCF_029278605.1. Taxonomy (NCBI): domain Bacteria; kingdom Pseudomonadati; phylum Pseudomonadota; class Betaproteobacteria; order Burkholderiales; family Burkholderiaceae; genus Cupriavidus; species Cupriavidus sp. WKF15. The sequence continues at coordinate 581,844 of NZ_CP119574.1, read as the reverse complement.
GCTTTCTGGAGGCGGAGGGCTACGATATCTGTTGTGCCGCCGATGCCGACGAACTCGACCGCCTGATGCTCGTCCGTCCCGTGGATCTCGTGCTGCTGGATATCCGGCTGCCAGGCCGCGATGGCCTGTCGCTGACGCGCGACCTGCGCGAGAAGTCCGAAATGGGCATCATCCTGATCACGGGCCGCAACGACCGGGTGGATCGCATTCTCGGCCTCGAATATGGCGCGGACGACTACATTGCGAAGCCCATCGATGAACGTGAACTGCTGCCGCGCGTGCGCAACCTGCTGCGGCGTGTGGAACACAGCCGCGGCGTCGCTGCGCCCTCGACGCTGTCGTTCGGCCAGTTCCGGCTCGACACGCGTGGCCGCAGCCTGACCGATCCGGCAGGTGAGAACGTGCCACTCACGACCGCGGAGTTTGACCTTCTTCTGGTACTCGTCAGGAACGCAGGCCACGTTATGTCGCGGGAGCGGCTGATCTCGGCAATCAAGCGGCGCCGCTTCGAGTCAATGGACCGGACGGTCGACACGCTGGTGCGTCGTTTGCGTCGCAAGATCGAGGCGGACCCCGACAACCCGCACCTGATCAAGACGGTTCACGGCACCGGGTATCTGTTCTCGGGCCCGGCGGCCGCGGGCGATATTAGGACGCCCACGAAGCGCTCCACGTCCCGGTAGATCGTCACGACCGTCAACGCCGCATCCAGGACTTCTGTGGCGCTGCCTGTCCGGGCAATCTGCTCGAGCCTAGCGGCCGCCTCCGCCAACTGGTCAAATCCGACGTTCGATGCGGCGCCCGCAAGGCGATGCGCGCCTTCCGCGACCGTGTCCAGCGCGGCGCGGGCGCAGCCGGTCGCGATGCCTTCCACTGCATCGGCCGCCGTTTGCGAGAACGCCACGACGATGCGCAGGGTGCGATCCTGCCCGAGCTTCTGGCGCAGCCGGCTGAGGCGCTCCGGCTCTTCGATGGCAGCGGATGTCACCGGCAGCGCCACCTGCCTCAGCGCCGAGCGCAGCGCTTCCACCTCGACCGGCTTTTCGATGATTCCGTCGATGCCGCGCAGCAAATAGAGCGGTCTGTCGGTCGGCAGCGGATTCGCCGTCAGCCCGAGTATCGGACCTGTATGCCGGTTCGGCTCGCGGCTCGACCGGATCGCGGCGGTGGTGGCAAGACCGTCCATCACGGGCATGCGGATGTCCATCAATATCAGGTCGAATTGTCGGGTCTTGAGGATATCCAGCGCCTCCTGCCCAGAGCCGGCAGTCGTCACATCGCATCCTTCGGCGCGCAGCAATTCGCCCACGACATCGCGATTCAGCGCCACGTCGTCGACAACCAGCACGCGCGAGGCAGGCGCCGGCCTCGGTGCGCGCTCCGCTTTACCCAGCGCAAGGTCGAACGGCAGGCGCACCGAGAAGGTCGTGCCTTCCCCGATCATGCTGCGCACCGAAATCGAGCCGCCCATAGCTTCGGCAAGGCCCTTGCTAATGGCGAGGCCAAGGCCGGTTCCTTCAAAGCGCCTTTCATGTCCGGCTTCCGCCTGCGAGAACGGCCGGAAGAGCTGCGGGATGACTTCTGGCGCAATGCCGATCCCCGTGTCGGCTACGTCGATGACGATTTCGATCGAATCGTTGACGCGGCCAGTGACATCCGTCCTGACCTCGATATGCCCGGCGTCAGTGAACTTGATGCCATTGCCGACGAGGTTGATGATGATCTGCTGCAAGCGTGCAGGGTCACCGAACACGGCTGGCGGCAACGGCGCGAGCGCGCTCACGCGGACCATCAATCCCTTCTCCGCGGCAGCCGCGCTCGCCAGTGTGGCCGCGCTCGTGATCACCTCACGCAGATCGAAGCGGCGCCGCTCCAGCCGGATGTGCCGAACCTCGAGCAACGCAAAATCGACAATATCGTTGATGATGACGGCCAGCGTCTTGCCTGCCTGGATCATCCGCCGCACGATCTGGGCCGCGCCATCGGGGAGCTCATATTGGACCAGCAGTTGCGCAAGCCCGAGCACCCCGTTGACGGGCGTGCGCAGTTCATGGCTCATCATTGCAAGCGATTCGGACTTCATCCGCTCGAGCGCCTCCGCCGCGTTCTTCGCCTTGACGAGCGCGCTCTCGGCTTCATGCCTCACCGTAATGTCCGCCACACTCGCGATGATCATGCGCTTCGAGCGAACCGCCAGCGACTGTCGCGAGACCAGCAGGTGGCGCACTGCACCTGCCTGCCTGCCAGTCTCGAATTCGCAGGTCTCGGTCGCGTCGCCCGTTCCCTGTTCAGAGACCAGCCAGGTGAACAGTTCCCCCTCGCGCCGCAGTGCTTCCTGCAGCCGTCCCGGAGTGCGCAGCGGGTCGTCCAGAAAGAGGTCAATCGCCTGGCGGTTGGCGAATTCGACCTGCCCTTGCGCATCGATCAAAAGAAGCGGAATGGGAGAAGCGTCTAGGAGGCGGTGAACCGAGTAGTCGCTCAGGCGGCTCTCGCGCACCAGCAGGAGCAGACACCCAAGGAAGAACACCCCTGCAATATCCATCGCAAGACGGCCGAACAGGCCCGCCGTCAGCGCCGAGAGTGGCGCGGACGTCGTGACGACGACCTTGCTGCCATGAAGCGAAGCGAATAGCGCCCCATTCCGGATGACGAACCGGCCTTTGGTGTCCTCGCTCCGCACTCCCGACAAATCATCGCAAAGCGGACTTGCCGCGCAGCCCGATGCGAGCGGAATGGCGGTCGTCATCTGCCCCGGCCATGCGGAGATGCCGGCGAGCGGGTTTCCCGAACGGAATTCGCCGTCGTCGATAAGCGTCGCGCCCCCCGACGTATCGGAACGGAGTTCGGCAGAAGCAAACTGGATGGCAAGACGTGCCTGATGCAGTAGCAGATTGTCGAGTGCGTCCTTGCGTGCCTGGAATAGCAGATACGCGAGCGAGGAGATGAGTACGATCACCACAATGGCGGTTCTCGCCTCGGCAGGGGGACGCGGAGTGACCGTTCTGCTTCGGGCGCCGAACATACGTATCAGTCGAGCGCTTCCGCCCCGGCAGACTGGCCGCCGAGATCTGCGCCAAGCTGACGTGAAGCGATGCCGGACATGACGAGATAGAGGCATCCGGCAACGGGCGCACTAACCAGCGGTGTGACCACGCCCGGAATCAGCCGGTGACAGAGCAACGCCACCAGCATCCCTGCTCCGGTGGCGAGCAATGCCGCCATGTTCACCGACGCTGTCCGTGCGCGCGAAAAACCCGCCCGTACGCGCACGACGTAGTAATCCGCGATGATCACACCGCCGATCGGAGATGCCATGGCTGTGAGCAGCAGCGTCCAGCCGGACACATCGCCAACGCTATTGGTGATGGCGAGCAAAATGCCAAGGAGCGTAGCGGCGCCCGCGACACCCATCCAGCGCAGTGTCGGAAACGCACTCTTGAACGTCACGGCGGCGTTTGTCAGGCACGCATCGCAGGTGGTCCAGTTGGCGATGATGACAAGCGCAAGCAGCAGCCACGACAGCGCATTGCCCGCAGTGAAGAGGTCGTTCACCTTGATGCCTGATGCCGCCAGCAGTACACCCAGGATCAGGAACGGCAGGTTCGCGAACAGGAAACCGAATGCCGTCGCCTGTACCGCTTCGTTGCCGGTGCGGCAATACCTTACGATGTCGCCCGTCATCGTACCGCTCACCACGAAGGTGCCGAAGGCAATGCACACGCCCGTTCCGAACGGCATCGGCCCGCCGATCGGACCATCCAGCAGCGCGTCCCACCTGGGTGCGAGCCGATGCGCGAAGACGACGATGGCGAATATGGCCATCGCAGGGATCCCGATCGCGGTCATGTTGAAGCCGCGGCTGATGCGGACGATGACCGGCATCGCGAACAGGACGCCTATGAGGCAGATTGCGAGCGCCGATTCGCCCTGCACGTGCAGCGCGGTGACCAGGATGTTCGCCGTCACGGCAACGTGGAACGCGAACCAGCCCGTAACTAGCGCCCCCAGCAACGCGCCGGGCATGACGGCACCCCAGCGGCCAAAGACGCCTTCCAGCACGAGTTGCGAACTCAGGCCCCAGCGCCCGGCGGCGAAACCTATTGCCGCCGAATAGATGAAGAGAATCCAGTTGCCGAGGATCGCCGCAAACAGCGCGTCGAACGTGTCCAGGGAGGCCTGCAGGTAACCGCCGACGATGATAGAGGCAAATGCGGACGAGAAGCCCGTCCACGCAAACGCGGGGAACAGGAGGCCACGCCGCCGGGGTAGCGGGATGGGCCTCGTAACGCTGCCGTCACTTGATTCGTCAAGACAGTTCATGGATCCTGGTCAATCCAGTCATGCTGGAGGCTGATCTGCATGCCAGATAGTCCCACAGGCGCGGGATGCCAGTGGTTCTTAACGGAGGCCGGCGATAGCCTTGCCATCAGGTTCCGGCCGTCCCGGCCACGCGCAAACTGATTCCCCTTGTTTCAGGCATTGTCACTGCCTTGCCCGAGCCGCGCGCCGGTGTCGGGGCTTCGCGAGAGGCGAAGGCGGCGACGGTGAACGCCGCCGCGATGGCGAAGCCCAGTAAACATTTGATTGATAACCTCATCTTGTACCCTTTTGCTCTTCCACTAATCCCATCAGGTCCAAAGGACCGGTGCCGCCTCATGCAGATTTACCATCTCGCAACGTCCTGAGGCCCGCGCGCAGTTCGTCGGCAAAGACCATCGGCTGTTCCCATGCGGCAAAGTGGCCGCCTTTCGGCAGACGGTTGTAGTGGATGAGCTTCGGGTAGGCACGCTCGGCCCAGCTTCGCGGCGCCGCGTAGATCTCGTCCGGGAAGACGCTGACGGCTACCGGTATGGCGAGGTGCTTGACGTCGAAGAACGCCAGATTGTTTTCCCAGTACAGGCGCGCCGACGAGACGGCAGTCCTTGTCAGCCAGTACAGCGTCACGTTGTCGAGGATGTCGTCACGCGTGAGACCTTCGCTCTTGCCATCGAACACGCGGGCGATCATCGCCTGGCTCGCGGCATCATGATCGAGCATCCAGGCAGCCAACCCGATGGGGGAATCTTCGATCCCGTAGAGCGTCTGGGGACGGTTCGCCATCTCGATAGCGTAGCCGAGTCCGTGCTTGTAGAAGGTGTCGAGCTGCTCGTATGCGTGCCGTTCGTCAGCAGAGAGTCCCGCCGGTGCCGGTTCGTTGTACTTGAGCGCCTTCGATATGTCGGCCGGCAGGGTGGCGGGCATATTGACGTGAATGCCAAGCAGTTCCGGGGGCGCGATCAGCGCCATCTGCTCGGTGATGGCATCGCCCCAGTCTCCACCTTGCGCCACGTACTGCTTGTAACCGAGGCGGTTCATCAGCACGATCCATGCGCGGGCAATACGCACAGGATCCCAGCCCGTGGTCGTTGGCTTGCCGGAGAATCCGTGACCAGGAATCGACGGGATCACCACATCGAACGCATCGGAGGCTTGGCCGCCGTGAGCCGTCGGGTCTGTGAGTGGCCCGATGACCTTCAACTGCTCTATCACCGATCCGGGCCATCCATGGGTGATGATGACTGGCAGCGCACCCGGATGCTTCGAGCGAACGTGGACGAAATGAATATCGACGCCATCGATGGTCGTCATGAATTGCGGCAACGCATTCAACCTGGCCTCTGCCTTGCGCCAGTCGTGCCGGGTCGCCCAGTAGTCGGCGAGCCTCTGCATCGTCGCCAGCCGCACGCCTTGCGATGCATCGTCCACGGTTTCACGTGATGGCCAACGGGTGGCAGCGATACGCCGGCGCAGGTCCGTCAGGGCCTCCTGCGGGAAGGAGACACTGAATGGGCGGATGGCGTCGGGCTTCCCGGCACCAGTGGTTGCGGCCGACGCTTCGCCGGACAGCGACATCAGGCCCATGCCGTAGCCTGCCGCTGCTGCGGAGACCCCGAGAAAATGGCGTCGCGTGAACCGGTTCTCCTCAGGAGTCGGGTTGTTGAACAGTGTCATCGAGCTTTCCTTAAGCGCATGAATCGGTGGTGACATTGGAATGACGAGTTGGCCGGCAAAGGTCAAGCGGCTTGCACCACGTTGATCTCCACGCCGATATTGCCGCGAGTGGCCTTCGAATAGGGGCAGGTCTGGTGAGCCGCATCCACCAGCGCTCTTGCAGTCGCCGCGTCGATGTCGGGCATGCTGACGTTCAGGCGAGCCTGCAGGAGGAAGGCTTCGCCTGCCATGCCCAGATCCACTTCGGCGTTGACCGCCAGGTCAGGCGGCAGCGTCACGCCTCTCGCGCGGGCGGCGAGGCCGATCGCGCCGATGAAGCAGGCCGACCAGCCAGCGGCAAATAGTTGTTCCGGATTGGTTCCACTGCCTGCGCCACCAGGGGGCGACAGCTTGACGTCGAGGCGCCCATCCGCGCTGCGGGCCGCGCCGTCGCGTCCACCCGTGGTGTGGGTCTTGCCGATGTAAAGAACTTTGTCGACTTGGATCATGATGATCTCCTTGATTGGGTCTTACTAATGATTGGCGCTTGACGTCGCCACTCAAATGACAGACATGGCGCGATTCAGGACATAAACCGCGAAGGCAGACAACCGCGATGGGCGATGGAATCCGTGATGCCCATAATAATGCTCCGGAACGATCACCTGCGCGACGACAGAAACGCGATTTAACCGCCCCTTTTCGCATGGCCGGACAACGGTTCGTGCCGCTCGCTCGGATGAGCTCGTGGTCACTCCCTGCTGCCGCGCAACGCGGAAGGTTCGTCACTTCGCCGCGTGGCCACGGTCGCCCGTCCCAACGAAGCGAGCGCCTGCGCGCACCCCTTCTCTGCCTGCACGGATGGCAGCCGCGGAGGCGAACCCGGTGCTGCTCGGCGTTCCCGTCTCCGTCACGACGCCTTCCTGGCTACTCGACCAGTCGTCTGCCCAGCACTTGAGCGCCAAGTAGACCGGGAAGAAGGCGCGTCCCTTCTCCGTCAGGTGGTAGCTAGGCCGCTTTGCCTCGACACTCGCCCGACGTTCCAGCAGGCCTGCGCCGACAAGCGACTTGAGACGTCCGCTCAGGACATTTGACGCGACGCCAAGCGATCTTTCGAATTCCTCGAAACGGGAACGCCCGTAGAACGCTTCGCGCATGACAAGGATCGCCCATCGGTCGCCGACCACTCGCGTCGCCTCTGCCACCGAGCAGCGCCTTTCCGCCGCCGGCCTGCCCACGTAGGAATCGACTTCGCCCACGCCGTGGGGTAACGAAAGATAACGCATCGTTGACATCCTTTATCAGATTGCGTGCGCATATACGACGGTACTCATCACTTAACGCGTGGAAGAATCACCAAGATCCACCGCCGCGCAATCGCTTTTGTAGTACCCCAAGGTAACGTCGGTACCGCCAGCGTCTTACTCGGCCGCGATACCCTTGTCGCGGATCACCTTGCCCCACTTGGCGTAGTCCTGGCCGATGCGCTGGCTCATCTGCGCTGGCGGCTGGAAGTTGGCGATGGCCCCGGCCTTCAGCAGCTTGTTCTGGACATCCTTGTTGGCCAGGATCTTGCCGACCTCGCCGGAGATGCGGTCCACCACCTCTTTGGGCGTTCCCGGCGGCGCCAACAGGCCGCCCCAGGACACCGCGTCGTAGCCCGGGAAGCCCTGCTCGGCAATGGTCTTGACATCGGGCAGGATACTCACGCGCTGCGGCGAGCCGATCGCGATCGCACGCAGCTTCCCTGCCTGGATGTGCGGCAGTGCGCCAATTAGGTCGGCGTACATCACGGGCACCTGCCCACCGAGGGTGTCGCTGATCGCGGGCGCGGCGCCCTTGTATGGCACGTGCTGCATGTCAAATCCGCCGATCTGCTTGAGCAGTTCCATGCTCAGGTGGCCGAAGCTGCCCGCGCCCGCACTGGTGTAATTGAGCTTGCCAGGCTGGCCCTTGGCCTGCGCGATCAGCTTGGACAGATCCGTCACGTTGGGCAGCGCCGTCGGGTTGACCACCATCACGATCGGCAGGTCATAAATGGTCGCAACGGGCGTGAAGTCCTTGGTGGTGTCATATCCCGCCCTCTTATACAAATGCGGCGCTAACAGCGTAGGCATGGCCAGCATCATCAGCGTGTAGCCGTCGGGCGTGCCCCTGGCCACCTGCGAGGCGGCGGTGGAGCCTGATGCGCCAGCCCGGTTTTCCACCACCACCGGCTGTTTGAGCGCCTCGCCCAGTTTCTGTGCCACGATGCGCGATGCAGTATCCGTGGGACCGCCCGGCGGGAACGGCACGATCAGCTTGATGGGCTTGCTGGGCCAGTCTTGCGCGAAGGCGCTCGCGACCACCAGCGGCATGGCGGCCAGGCCCAGGATGGCTCGACGCCGGGAGTGGGCCATCCGATTGATAAATCGAATACGCATGTTTGTTGTTCCAGGTTGGGATGAATACCTGACCGGCTAGGCTGCGGCAGCCATCGGGATTCGCCAGTACCAGAACGCTGTTAGTAGCCGGCGGTGAAGCGGGCGCGCTCGTGCGCTGGCTTTTCGAGTTCGTCGACCAGCGCGACCGCATAGTCTTCGAACGAGATCAGGCTTTTCCCCTCCGCATCCTTGATAAGGCTGTCGCCCCCCAGGCGGAACTGACCGGTTCGCTCACCAGGGGTGATCAACATGGGCGGGCTGAAGTATGTCCAGTTGATGTCGGATGCCCGCAGCGCGGCAAAGGCCTTCATGTGAGAAGTGGCGATGTTGACGTAAGGCTCCGGCCAATAGCCAGACTTAAGTACAGTCACGCCGGGAGAGAACTCAAGGGATCCGGCTCCTCCCACCACAATCAGGCGAGGTGCATCGGCCTCGCGAACCGCGGCAATCAGTCGCTCGGTAACACTGACCATTTGATCCGTATAGCTAATATCCGTCGAATAGCGCGGATCACTGCTCGATGGACCAAAGGCGCTCACCACCGCATCCGCTCCGCGAATAATTTCCGCGATGCGGTCGACGCTCGTCAGGCCGTCCTGCACCGCCGTGACAGTTTCGGGAAGGCCCTCAGGAAGCTTGTCCAGGTTTCGCGCCACTGCCGTGACATGATGGCCGCGCCGAACGAGCTCATCGAGGATGGTTCGGCCTGCACGGCCTGTGGATGCCAGTAGAGCTACATGCATTCGGTACTCCTGGGTCATTGGGAATTGTTGCTGGCTTGCGAGTCAAGGCCCCAGTTCGGGCCCGGCGGTCACTCTGCCGCGCGTGCCGTCTCCAGCGCTGGATAGTCGATGTAACCTGCGGCGCCCCCACCGTAGAACGTCGAACGGTCATAGGCATTCAGCGAAGCGCCCACCTTAAGCCGGTGAGGCAGGTCCGGGTTGGCGATGAACTGCCTTCCAAAGGCCACCGCATCGGCGCGACCCGAGCGGATCGCGTCATCCGCCGACTCGGCCGTGAAGCCTCCCGCAACGATCAAGGTCTTGTGCCAGAAGGGCCTGAGCTGGTCCACTGCCTGCGGGGCATCGATTTCCATCCCCGCGCCATCACGTGCTTCGATCAGGTGAGCGTAGGCAATACCAAGCTCGCCAAGCTGAGTGAGGACATAGCTATAAAGGGCAATCGGATCGTCGTCACCGACATCGTTGTACGTGCCGAACGGCGACAGTCGAACACCGACGCGATCGGCGCCCCAAATTTCGATCAGCGCCACCGTTACCTCAAGGAGCAACCGCGCCCGGTTTTCAATTGACCCGCCATAGCTATCCGTCCGACGGTTGGATCGGCTGTGCAAGAACTGTTCGATCAAGTAGCCGTTGGCGCTGTGCAGTTCTACGCCGTCAAATCCTGCAGTCATTGCATTTCGCGCGCCTTCACGATAGCTCTCGATGAGCTTCGGAATCTCCGCAAGTTCAAGCGCGCGCGGCGTCTCGTACGGCACCCTCTTCCACTCCGGCGTCAATGCCGAATGACCTTCGATGGCGATCGCGGAAGGCGCGACGGGCAACTCGCCATTTGGCTGGAAGCTCGAATGGGACGATCGGCCGGTGTGCCAGAGTTGTAGGAAGATGAGCCCTCCCTTTGCATGGACTGCATCCGTTACCTTCTTCCAGCCTTCCACCTGCGCGGCGGAGTGGATTCCGGGTGTTGCGGGATAGCCCTGGCCAGAGGGTGTGACTTGGGTCGCTTCGGCGATGATTAAGCCACCACCCGTAGCGCGCTGGCCGTAATACGCCGGCGCCAGATCGTTGGGCACGTTGCCCGGCCCTGCGCGCATCCGCGTTAGCGGTGCCATGACCACCCGGTGAGCGAGCTCATTACGCCCGACTTGAATTGGCGAAAAAAGTGAAGGCAATGACATCTGACTAATCCTAAGCGTGCAATTGCAGGCTACGAAAGAAAGGCAACCGGCTTTCCGCCCATGACGGCTGTCGGGCTCCTTCAGAGACACCCGTTCATCTATTGAGGGGAAGGCATTGCATTGGCGACCGCGTCTCGAATTTCACTCGCTAACGCCTCGTCGTCGACGAGACGCACCAGAACAAGCGCTCCTACTGTGGCTGCATAGGCGGCTATGGCTTGCGCACGTCGCTGCGCCAACAGCTTCGCGGGCATGCGGTGTTCGAGCACATCGAGCAATTGCTTGACGCCCTCTGTGACAAGATGCCGTGTCTGCTCACCTTGTCTTGACAGTTCGGGGCCCAGTGCGGAAACAAGGCAACCATGTGCCGGGCCATCACGGAACGATGCATCGAGATACTCAGCCATTCTCCGCGGCACTTCCTGAGCAAAGCTCGCCGGATTGAACTGCTTCCAGTACTCAACGTTTTTTTCCAGCGCGCGAACACTTGCCTCCGCGATCAGCCCAGCTTTGGAGCCGAATGCACCGTAAAATCCGCCGGGAGTCAGCCCGACGCTGCGCATCAAGTCCGCAATGCCCACGCCATCCGGTCCCCGCGCCCGAAGCAACTCTGATGCCTTGTTCAGCACGTCATCCCGGTTCTGCGCTGCTTTTTCCCTTGTGACCCTCATCTCAATCACTCGATAATTTCTCTTTGCCTTCGAGTATCGGAACTGGCGCCCAATAGCGGAAAGGTCCGGCAAGGGAGGCGCCTGTGGTACGCACTGCGATTACTGTCCCACCGCGTGCGCAGACGGCGTATTCAAGGGCGAAGGCATCCCAATGCGCGATGGCATCGGCCATACCTCACCGGAAGAATGGGACAGGCAACTGGCAAGGCGTCCGTCGAGTTACAGCCAGCTTGGCTCCCAGGACCCTATCGGAGTCAGCGGATGTTGGTAATGGCCAGGCGTTTTAGACATCTCAACCATTTCCGTTACTCCAGTGTACTGTCCCAACGGAGTGCTAACAGTAAATTGCTCCGGGTCCGGATAAATATGGCCATCCTTTGATCCCGCCATTGACTTCGCAAAATCGCGATCGAACACCCCCATTTCTGGAAGCCACAGCGCAACCCGACCCAAGGAAACCTTGACGCGATAACTACCACCTTCTTGGGATCGCCGATACAGAGCAGCCATGGCACCCGTCGCAGCTAGCCACCCGGCTGGATAGTCACATATCACTACGTGGGGAGGGTGCTCTGGCCTGTCGTCTGTCCCTTCGATATTGTTCAGGCCCCACGCCAAGCCAGCCGAGACATCAAACCCCGGTCGATTCGACCAGGGGCCCGCCTCTCCTGCGTAGAAGATATCGACATCGATAATGTTGGGATTGCGTTCCCTTAAATCTGAATTCGATATCCCAAACCTTTCACGCCAACCCGGTCGATGGTTGTTGAAATAAATATCAGCTCCCGAAACAAGCTCATAAAACCCGTTTCGATGGCCATCTTCCTGCAGTTCCATTTTTGCAGTCCGCACTCCGACATGTGAGGTATATTGAAATACGTCCAACTCGACATTTGACGGACGGAAAATATTCAACACGTCGGCACCGTGTAATGCGAGGCTCCTGCCAATTGAAGGCCCGGCGATCACATGAGATGTGCCCAAAGCTCGAACGCCATCCAACGGCGTCTTCGCGTTCGGTTTGAAAGGGATAGGGTCGCCATCTGCCACCTTTTCAATTTCTATTAGCGGCATCAAGCCCACTGATTCTAGAAATGCGTCCAGCTTAACGACCTCTTCGATCCGGCGGCCGAGTGCCATGACAACGCCTGCGTCACTGGCCGCATTCTCAAGATCTTCGCCATTCCATTTTTTGATCGCTCTAGCAATTGAGGCCGGATCTCCACCGCCGCCCAATAGACCGATCGCCCTTTGCCTGATCGAAGGATAAATATTCAATGGCATTATCCATTTATTGTCCTTCGTTTGATGCATAACAGGCATTGCGAAGAATGGATTGTACGGATCTGATTTTCCTGGAAAACCATTCACAAGCTCCCATTTCTTTTCCCAGAACGGAGTGAATCGACGTAGAGCTTTCGGGACATCAACGTGAATGTCTTGGCTTTCCCCGGTTCGCTCCTTCCAAATTTTTGCAACCAGAATCGCTTTCGCCGCCAGGCTGATTGCAGACATCGCACCAAACGGAAGACGACTATTTACAATCGGGTCCGCTCCAGAGAATGTGAGCGTCCCGCCGATATCCTCGATGGATGCGCTGCAAAGATCCAGAACCGACTTCAGATTCTGATGCAAATCCACACCACATTCTTTTAGCGGGTTCCGATAGTTGAAAAGGATCTTCTTCGCCAGAGCCTCAGCGGCGGTCATGTCATTTCCTATCATGATGTTTTACGGGGTGAATTATCAAAAATTTCACTCAGCGAGTCTCTATCAGTTGCAGTCTCGGGGCCAAATTATCCCGTAACGCACCCGCTAAAAGTAAACCCTGACGGCATTGGCCATTCGATTAGGCCGCTTCGAGGAAAAGCTTCATATGCTCGACAAAAAGTTGCGGATACTGAAACAACGATCCATGACCAGCGTTCGGGTAGAGAATGAGTTGAGCGTTGGGGATATACTGTTGAAGCGTAAACGAGTTGATGGTTGGCACCATGATGTCGTTTTGGCCGTTTACAACCAGCGTCGGATGCAAGATTCTCTTCAATTCTGCATACCGTTCTCCACGAGGCTGGCGCCATTCCATGATTGCTGCCGTTTGCGCCTGCATGGTCTGAACCGACGAGGGGACGTCCGCGTCTTTGCGTTGGTGGCGACGCTCCCAGAAGGCTTTTCCGGCTTCCTGTCCAGACTCTGTTGGCGCAAAGAACAGATAAAGGAAGTCCTCCAGGCTGGGTACGGCATTCGCCGCGACTTCCCTGATGCGAGGATCGGAAGGGGGTTCACCGTTCCGAGGGCCCGTTCCTACCAATACCAGGCGTCTGATAAGATCCGCGTGCCTCAGGGCAAAGCTTTGGGCCACGTAACCGCCGATTGAAAGTCCCAGGACGTCCACCTTCCGCAATTCCAAAGCCTTGACAAAGATGGCAACGTGATCGGCCATAGCGTCAATCGTGTCCGGCGTCTCACCGCTCGTACTCGCGACACCTGCATTATTAAAGACGATAACCTGCCTTCCTTGCGCAAGGCCGTCTGTTACCAACGGGTCCCAGTTGTCCATTCCGCCCCGGAAATGTTGCAGCAAGATTAGGGGCGTACCCTTGTCGGATCCGAAGCACCGATAGGCGTAGCGAATCCCGTTACTCTCTACATATCGAGTCTTCGCCGTGACGTGATTTTCAATGTTCATTTTGTGCTCCTACAATTGGAGTTGGGGAGACGGTTGCGTACCGTATGCGCGCATCCGGCTTACTGACTGGCGTGCCTTGCCCATTTGTGCGTGCGGATGGGGTGTTCAAGTCTCGGCAGCAGCAGTCAAGTCCGGCGACTTCGCACCAGTCGTCTCCAGATTGCCAAGGGCCAGAAACAGGCCAATACCACCCAGGATCATCAGCGCGCCCAGGACGATTAGGCCATTATTGAGACTGCCCGTCGTAGCCTTGATCCAGCCAATCATGGTGGGGCTGAAGAAGCTTCCCAACTGACCCAGGCTGCTAATGACGGCGATTCCCCCTGCCGCGCCAACGCCGGATAGGTAGCGTTGCGGAATTGTCCAAAAAACAGGGAGCGCCGAGAAGGAAAACGTCACGGCAATGGCAAGCAACGCCAGCGCAGCGGGCAGGCTATGCGTCCAGAAGGCCAGGACGAACAAGGCAATGCCGCCGCCCACCGTACAGGCGAGATAGTGCCAGCGTCGCTCCTGCTTTGCGTCCGAATGTCTGGAAATCAAAAGAATTCCCAATGTCCCGACTCCGTACGGAATCGCACTGAGATAGCCGACCTCGAAGATCGTCTTGGCTCCGGCGCCCTTGATCACGGCGGGTAGCCAGAAGCTGATCGCCATCGTTCCGCAAACCAGCGAGAAATAGACTGCAGCCAGTAGATATACACGCGCATCCCTCAGCACGTCCCTCAGGGACTTTGCTGCACCGTTGGTGTTTTGACTTTTTTCTTCGCTGAGCCTGGCGAGCAGGGTATGGCGCTCCTGGGGCGTCAGCCACACTGCGGTGCGCGGACCGTCATCGATCATCCAGTAAGCCACGATCCCAAGTACTACCGCAGGAAGTCCCTCCAGGATGAACATCCATTGCCAGCCTCTGAGACCATGAAGTCCATTGGTTTGGTCGATGATCGCGCCAGACACGATTCCCCCCACGACGCCGGCGACGGCAATGCCCACGAACATCCAGGAAGTTGCGGCAGCTCGCCGGCTTGACGGGAACCAGTAGGTCAAATACAGAACGATCCCTGGGAAGAAGCCTGCCTCGAACAGACCCAACAGGAAGCGCATCCCATAGAGTTGCCAGGGTTCCACAACGAACGCCATTCCCGCGGAAACCAGACCCCAGCATGCCATGATCCGCACGAAGGTTCGGCGGGCACCGATCCTGTGCAGGAGGAGATTACTGGGCACTTCGAAGAGGAAATAGCCGATAAAGAAGATCCCCGCTCCCAGCCCGTAAACGGCATCGCTGAACCCGAGATCGCCCTTCATCTGCAACTGCGCAAAGCCAATATTGATACGATCAATGAAGGAAACTACGTAGGCAACAAAGAGGAAGGGAATCACGCGTAGCGAGACCTTCCGGTAAAGTGCGTCCTCCACCGCGGCGCGGCGGTGTTGATTTGTGGGGATCATCTCTGTCTCCGAATGCCTCTGCCGGCAGCAGAAGTCGTTATGTGCTGCGCCACCCTTTTCCGTTGGCGTCGCAATCGATGACCACGGCTGGCCATTTCTGTCGCCCCAAGCCGGCGCGGGCCACCTTGGCAGTCTACGGGAACGTCTCAGTCGTTTACACCTGCGACGACGCGCGCGTCCCTTTCCGCGCCATCGCCCAGTACAGCCAATGCCGCCTGATAAGCCTCGCTCTGATACGCAGCTAGAGCCTGCTCGAAGCTAGGAAATTCAACCACAACGGTCCTTTGCTTCAGACCCGCTTCGAACGCGTAAACCTCGCCGCCTCGCACCAAAAATCTTCCGCCTGCTGCGCTCACTACAGGTCCTACGAGGGCACCGTACGCTGCCAGCCTATCTGGGTCATGAATCGCTCGATACGCTGCCACCCAATATCCTTTTGCCATTTTTCATCCTCAGTAGAAAAAGCACTTGAAACCGGAAACCCTAAAGCACATGTACGCATGCGACAAAGGTTGGACAAGGTATCCATTGGTCCTTGCCCACAACTGCGACGGCGAAGCGGGAAAAGTCAGCTAGCCGCGTCGTGCATGAGCTTGCTCATCCGCTCATCCAGACTGACGCCCATTGCATCGGTGGTGGGATTGTGGAACTGCCCGAACAGTGAAGAGGGTCGATCGTATTCGATGGTGGTGCCGCCCGACGCGTTCTCATATACGACCGCACGCAGTGGCGCATACAGGCCCGCCGCCCGCACCTCGCGCGTCATCCTGGATGCAGACAGGATGTCGCCAATGTAGTAGGTCTTCAGGTTTTCCGCCGGACCGTTCAGCGCGAGCACCTTGCCGTGGTAGGCAATGTAGTGAATGGACAGGCCGTAGTTCCTGATGATTCGCGCAGCCGATTCGCGGAGCTGTTCGGTCTGGCCGTTCTGCAGCATGTCGCGCATCGGCTGGTCCAGGCGGCCCAACTTGCTTTCGATGAACCCGCACACGTCGGCATACCGCTTCTTCGTTTCAATGATCACGTGCTTCGTCGCGACATCGCGAATCTGCGGTTGGACGTCATCGGCCGCGTAACCCAGGATCGGCAACATCGCCGACGCCGCGGCGCCAACCACAATCCCGATCAACGTACTACTTGCTTTGCTCATGGAAGTCTCCTGTTTGTCGCTCGTAAAGCTACTCGCGCGATCTCTCAACCTGCAAAGGCGTTGGCCCGATCAATCCTCTATAGAGGCGGCGACATCTTGATCCGATCCGACGACATCCCGCACTTTCGCCAACGGCAGGCTCTTCACCGAGTCCGGAAGGCCGCCGACGAGGACGCCCGCCTCGACGGCTGCGCGCACCTCGTTCTCTGACAGGCCCACGCTGCGGAACACCTGTTCGTTATGCTCACCGCGAAACGCCGGTGCGCTGCGCGGGCCGAGCTGGTCATCCGAAAACCGCCACGGATAGCCGTGGATAAGATACGAACCACCTCGCCGGTCAGGCACTTCCTGCACAGCGCCCCACTGCTTCGCCCAGTCGGTCTCGGCGAGTTCCTTCAGCGAGCGTATCTGGCCGATCGCGATCTTCGCTTCGTCGAGTTGCGCGTCGAGCGTTTTCAGGTCGCGGAACGTCAGCATCCATTTCTGGATCACTGCATGCAGCGCGCCGTAGTTCTGGAGTCGTCGCTCAGCGGTACTAAAGCGCGGATCACGCCCAAGGTCCATTCGCCGCATCGCGCGCAGGTAGTTCGGAAACGTGTTACTGCCGACGATGCTCTGCGCCGCGACGAAGGCCTCGCCTCCAGGCCCGACGAAGTGCGGGCCTTCGGTCGCGCCGAGCACACCCGGCTCCGCGCCGGTATCTACACCCGCGAGATCGAGGTGCGCGCGTTCGTTGATGGACAGCATCACGGCTGCCATCGCCACATCGATGTACTGTCCGCGACCAGTCACTTCGCGCTTGCGCACCGCGGCGAGCACCGCGATGGTTGCCTGCAGGCCCGCGTAGACGTCTGCGTGCGACAGCGGATCCGTCCACTTTCGGCCCGCATCGATGCCTTCGAAATGACGCATCGTGTTGTGTGTGAAGCCGGCTTCGGCTTGCACCGTGGGCGCATAGGCCATGCGCGATGCCCACGGTCCGCGCTGGCCGTAGCCGGTGATCGACACATACACCAGCCGCGGATTGCGCTGGCTGAGCGTCTCGTAGTCAAGGCCGAACGACTTGAGCGTGCCCGCGCGGAAGTTCTCGACGATGATGTCAGCCTCGTCGCATAGGCGCAGCACCAGCTCGCGCGCGTTGCCCACATTCAAGTCGATACTGATGTTTCGCTTGCCGCTGTTCTGTTGCGCGTAGTAGCCCGACATGCCGTCCTGGTTCGGGAACGCGGCGCGCGACACGTCCGGGCGAGGCGGCTCGATCTTGATCACGTCCGCGCCGAGATCGGCGAGCGTCCGTGCGCAGAGCGGTCCGGCCAACACGCGCGAGAAGTCCACGACCTTGAGTCCGTCTAGTGGTCCAGTCATGTTAGTTCCCCTCAAATTCCGCCGTGCCGGGACCAGTCTTGCCAAAGGCTTCGAGCCCTCGCTTGAGGTCTTGTGACGCCCAGATCGGCTTTTGCAGTTCGAACATCGCTTCATCGGCGGCTTGTAGGCCGTCGTTGAGCGCTACGCGAACAAGTTGCTTCGTAGCGCCATGCGCAATGGTCGGGCCGGCGGCCAGTTCCTGAGCGACCGACAGCGCAGCCTCGTCAAGCTTCTCGTCGGGCACCACCAGGTTGATCAGACCCCAGCGTTCCAGGGTTGCCGCGTCATACCGCCGGCCGAGCATTGCCATTTCCTTGGCGCGGGCTGGCCCCGCCCGCACCACCTGGCGCTGGATTCCCCCAAGCAGCGGATGCAGACCGAGTGCGACCTCGACCGACCCAATCTTGGCGGATTCCGCGACCACGCTGTAGTCGCAGGCAAGCACCACCTCGAAGCCGCCACCGAGGCAAGTGCCATTGACGGCCGCGACGATCGGAATTGGCAGCGTTTCGAACGCACGCAGAATCTCGAGCGGATCGACCAGTCCTTTGCCCTCTCGCGCAATGCGATCCGGAAACAGCGCCACTTCGGCACCGGCCGAAAAATGCCGCAATCCGCTGCGCAGCAGGATTGCGCGGGAACCGCGCTTCACCGCAGCGTCGAATTCCTCGAGCAGCGCACGGTACATCGTTGGACCCATGAGGTTGTGCGGACGAAAGTTCATCGTCAACACTGTCACGCGCTCGTTAATTTCACACATCACAATTGGTTCGCTCATTCTTGCTCCATGTATTTGGTTCTGGCGTTGTCGCGTTGAACGCGCAACGCTTGTTGCGAAGTTCCCCTGGCGTGCAACCGGGAATCGGCCTGGCTTGCAGCGTCTATCCGGCTGGCCCTCGGCGCATCTGAACGCCAGTCAATTCGCAAAGTTCGTCGAACGATATGTCTGAGCAGATCTCCACGACCTGCAGGCCGGAAGGCGTGACATCGATAACCGCCAGATCGGTGTAGACCCGGCTCACACAACCCATCCCGGTAATGGGGTAGGAGCATCGTTCGACGATCTTGCTTTGGCCTTGCTTCGTCATATGCTCCATCATCACGTAGACCTCCTTGGCGCCAGTTGCGAGATCCATCGCACCACCAACCGCTGGAATGGCGTCGGCTTGCCCCGTGTGCCAGTTCGCCAGGTCGCCATTGACCGATACCTGGAACGCGCCCAGCACGCAGTAGTCCAGGTGTCCGCCACGGATCATGGAAAAGGAATCGGCATGGTGAAAGAAGGCGCCTCCGGGAAGCAGCGTGACCGGCTCCTTTCCTGCGTTAATCAGGTCATCGTCTTCCCCATCTGGCCCCGGCGCAGGTCCCATCCCGAGGATGCCGTTTTCGCTGTGAAGAATGATTTCCCGATGTGGGTCCAGATGATTGGCGACAAGTGTCGGTACGCCAATGCCAAGATTGACGTATGCACCTTCCGGGATGTCTCGCGCAACGCGTTGCGCCATTTCTATCCGTGTAAGCTTCTTCATTTCCGGGATCTCACTCAATTCTTCCGTCGGACTTGCAGCAGGAGACCTGTACCACGCGTTTCACAAAGATTCCCGGGGTCACGATGGCCTCTGGATTCAATGTGCCGAGCGGAACGACTTCGCTGACCTGGGCGATTGCAGTCGTCGCCGCGCTGGCCATGACGGGACCGAAATTGCGACCGGACATCCTGTAGGTCAGGTTGCCCCACCGGTCTGCGCGATGGGCTTTCACCAACGCATAGTCTGCTTTCAGCGGTAGCTCAAAAACGTAGTTTTTGCCATCCAGCTTGCGAGATTCTTTTCCTTCGGCAAGCTTGGTGCCGTAGGCAGTTGGGGTATAGAATCCACCGATTCCGGCGCCCGCTGCCCGCATACGTTCCGCCAGCGTACCTTGTGGAATGACTTCAAGTTCCACTTCCCCCGCCCGATACGCCGCGTCAAACAGTGTTGCGCCGGCGAGCCGCGGAAATGAGCAAATTAGCTTTCTTACTCGCTTCTGCCGAATGAGCGCGCCGAAGCCCGAATCGTCGCTGCCGGAGTTGTTGCTGATAATGGTGAGATCGCGTGCACCCTGTGCAACCAGCGCGTCAATCAGTTGCAAGGGAAGGCCTGCCCGCCCGAAGCCGCTGATCATGATGGTTGCACCATCGTGGACGTCCGCCAGCGCAGCTTCGCATGTTTCCAGAATCTTGTTGAGCATAAGAAATATCCAAAGGCGGGCCACTGGTGTATTTGGCTGCCTGGGTAAATGGCGCGCCAACGATGTCCCATGCGGCGATCTGGAGCCAGACCTGGAGCGAGATCTGCTGCGAGGCGCGAAGGTACGCACCACGTTTCTGCTTCGATAAAAAGCGATCTCGAGCGAGGCGAGCAGCCAGAGAGCTGGGGAGCCCCCCGCTGCGACGGCTCGGCCGCTACAGCGGCTGTTGCATATCGGCGTACGAACTGTTTCAGACGAAACGGGTCCGATCAGCCTTCGCTCGGATCGTACGGCGACGCGCAGTTTTCAAGTTTCCACCGTTTCTCGGCTACCGTATCGGGACGTGGTGGGTGGATGCTGTCGATCAACCACAGTTCGCGCGGTGTTTCGCCGACATGCAACTCGAAGTGGTAGCCCCGATCCTGAACGAAAGGTGCAATTGCGGCATTCGCCTTGCGCAGCCAGGACGCCGTCCACTCGGGGTCCTTGGAGATGTGCCTGGCGAACTGGTCCACTCGGAGCCTGACAAAATCGCCTCGCGCCTCGCCTCCCATGTAGAAGGAATCTTTCGGCTGTTCATGGAACAGAACGCCCACGTAGAAGCGAGGAATGATGTAGATGTCGGCAATACGATTGGCCATCTCCTTTTTGTCTTCTGCCGTGTAGGCGCCGACTGGATGATAGATATTCCACAAAGGCATTTTTGTCTCCATACTTGATAGATGCCGCCCTTCTCATGTCATATCGCCTGAATTTCTTTCGAAAAATGACGGGACGTTCGTAAGGCGTCGATATCGATAGCTCAGGAGCGAGCTACCGCCTGTCAGCTTCCCTTCGGTTTCGTGGGAAGCGTGCCAACCGGGTCCGTTGTGATCAGCTTTTTGTTCACGAACTCCTCGAATCCAGCCATCGACAGTTCGCGCCCGAATCCAGAGTTCTTGATGCCGCCAAACGGCAACTGGGGTGTCGTCGAGAACGGTCGATTGACAAACACCATGCCGCTGTCGATACGCGCGGCGATCTGCTCGCCGCGCTCAGGATCGGCGGTCATGACGGAGCCACCGAGCCCATATTGCGTATCGTTTGCGAGCCGAATTGCTTCTTCTTCATCCGCAACAACGAAGAAGGAAGCGACAGGGCCGAAGAACTCTTCCCGATAGATCGGGGCGTTCGTGTTGATGTTGCTAAGGATGGTGGGCTCGATATAGAACCCTTCTCGATCAATGCGATGGCCGCCACATTCGATCACTGCGCCGGAATCCACTGCGCGCTGGATCTGGCCAAGAAGATGATCGAGGGCGCGTTCCGACGAAATCGGCCCAAGCGTCGTGTTCGCGTCCGCAGGGTCGCCAGCCTGCAGCGCGGTCATGGCTTTTTTGAAGCCGCTGAGGAATTCCTCACCGCGCTGTTTTCCCACGACAATGATGCGCTTCGAGCCAACGCAGACTTGTCCGCAATTCAGGGTCCGGCCGATTAATGCGGTATTGACGGCCCAATCGAGCGGAGCATCCTCCAGGACGATCATGGCATCGTTGCCACCGAGTTCGAGCACCACCTTTTTTAGATTGCGCCCGGCCCGCTCAGCCACCGCGGCGCCGGCTCTTTCACTGCCCGTGAGGGTGACGCCGCGCACGCGTGGATCGTCGATGATCGTCCCGACTTGATCGATCGACGCGAAGACGTTGGTGTACACGCCCACCGGCGCACCCGCTTCTTCAAACAGTCGGGCAAAAGCCAGCGCACATTGCGGCACGCTTTCGGCGTGCTTCAAGATGAGCACATTGCCAACCATGAGCTGTGGAGCCGCAACGCGCGCGATCTGGTAGTACGGGTAGTTCCACGGTTCGACACCGAGCAGGATGCCAACTGGATGAACATGGACTTTGGCACCGGACACTTCCGGCACCTGCTTCGGCTCAAGGAACTCCTGCGCGTGCTGCGCGTAATAATCGAGGATACTTGCCGATAACCCCACTTCGACGCGGGCTTCGGCAATCCTCTTTCCCATTTCCATCGTGATAATCTGCGCGTAATCTTCCGCCTTTTCCCGCAGAATGGATGCTGCTTTCGCGATAATCTGCGCACGATCCACAACGGACCGATGCCGCCAATCCAGTTCAAAAGCATTTTGAGCCGTCGCAATAATCTCCTCGATTTCGTGGTCCTTCG
The DNA here is from genome assembly GCF_029278605.1 of Cupriavidus sp. WKF15. Taxonomy (NCBI): domain Bacteria; kingdom Pseudomonadati; phylum Pseudomonadota; class Betaproteobacteria; order Burkholderiales; family Burkholderiaceae; genus Cupriavidus; species Cupriavidus sp. WKF15. Next base: position 559,808 of record NZ_CP119574.1, on the reverse strand, counting down.
CGGTGTCGAACGACTTGACTAGCTTCCCTGTCGCCGGGTTGATTGTCTGGTATTCCATCTGGCGGTCCTCGGTGTGTCAGCGGAACATGGACTGAGTTTCTTCGCCATCCATGCATCGTTAGCACATTCTGGAATTCACGCTGCCGGCTGACAATCCCATTGGAAACGGATGCAGCGTTAACTACCAGTGAACATGACGCCGTCGACACAGGCACCAGGAACGGAGGCATGGCACGTTGGCCAGTGCGCACGTGAAGCGGCCTGGAGTGACACGGACAGCCGCTTTCGGCGTCATGATGAGGTGTGCGCAGGTGGCCTTTTGGACGTGCACACAGTGGTGGCGCGTAGTGTGGTCGCACTGAACCAATGGTTCAAAGGGGCGATTGTCGTGGCGCCCTGCGGCCGCGCAATCGTTGTGATTCCTTGTTGACAGCAGCGGCACAACTAGTGTGGTGAGGTGTCGAATTGGCGCACCGGTTCTGAGGGGCCGGCGCAATTTGAGGCGCTTATTTCCAGCTCTCAGCGTATTCCCTCAATTCCTTTTCAAGAAACTCTATCAGCGCCCGCTTTGCGGGTGACGGGAAATGGCTGGGCAGCGTGAGAATATACAGGCTGTTTAGTTGCCCGACGATCCGGTACTGCGGAAGGACTTGCTGGAGATTCCGGGCGCTCGACCCGCACATGGCGTATTTCGGCAGAATGCCGATTCCCATGCCTTCGAGCACAGCATCGAGAATAAAGGGGTAGTCTGCCGATTGCAGCGTTGGCTGGATATGGATGAGCTGGGCGTCTGCATCGTCATTTCGATTTCTAAGCTCGATCGTCGTTTCCTGGCTCGGCGGCAGCCCGATAAAAACCTGCGAGGCGAGGTCAGCAGGGTGGTTAATCGGTCCGTGTCTCATAAAATAATCCGCGGATGCGCAAAGAACCCAGTCAATGGAGCAAACTTCACGTGCGACGTAATCCAAAGGAGGTGTTCGCTCGATGCGCAGCGCGATATCGATTTCGGAAGCAATCAGATCTTCGACCCTGTTACTGAAGGTGATCGTCAGCGAGATTCCCGGATGAATCCGCGCGAATTCACGTAGCTTCGGCCCGATGAACAGCCTGCCAATTCCGGTGGGTACGCTGATGCGAATCCGACCCGTCAACGTGTGCCCAAGCATGTCGATGGATGCGCGGGCGTTGTCCAGATCATCAAGCGTGCGCCGTCCGGCGGCATAGAGTACCTGGCCCGCTTCGGTCAGCTCGAAACTGCGTGCCGATCGTCGGACAAGTTGCGCGCGTGTTTCGCGCTCGAGAACCTTGAGTCTCTGGCTGATGTTTGACTTCGACATATCGAGCTTGCGCGCTGCCGCAGCCAGGCCATGGCACTCCACAATCTCAACGAATAGCGTGATCAGGTTCAGGTCCATTCGGCGTACTCGATACGTGGCGGAACCAGGTGCGCTTTCGCTCCTATGACCGGGCCTTATCCACAGAAGGCCCGGTCAGTATGCGCTTCAACGTCTCTCGATCAATCCTGCATTCAATCCGAACAGCCGCCACTCTGAAAGCGCGTAAGTTTCATACACGCCCTCGGCGTGGTACGGGTCCTCTAATACCAGCGCCATCGCCTCGTCTTTCGACTGTGCCCGATAAATGAGCAGTGCGCCCGAGTCGTCTGCGAAAGGACCGGCTATCATCAGCGCGCCTTTCGCCCTGATCGCCCGCGCATACGACCGGTGCGCAGGCCTCACCCGCTCGATGCGGGAGTGGTCGGAAACGTATTTCGCGTAATTGACATAAAGCCTCGCGGGGCGTGCGTCCGGTGCGAGCGACGTAGCATCAGAGGCGCGCGGATCCTTGGGCTGAGCTTGCCGATCCGCCGTGACGAGCGAAGCGGCAAGGGTCTTGACGTCGACGTTTCTGCTAAGCACGGCCCACTCCGCCAGGCGATAGTCCGCAATCGCACCTTGCAGAACGAACGGATCTCTTTGCGCTAACGTCTCAGCTTCCTGTTCAGACGCAACCTGATAAACGAGCAGGACACCGCCGGCCCGCCCGTCGTCGTCCAGCAATGGCCCCCCCATCACTAGCCGGTCGTGTTCGCGAAGTGCATCTGCATAAGCAACGTGTTCGGCTCGGGACGCGTTCACTCTGTCCTGATCGTGAACGTACTTCGCGTAGTTCACGAATTTCATTGAGCCAGGATCTCCTGATAGGACTTCAGAAAGCGTGGGAAGCGCAGGCGCCGCGGCTTGCACGGCAGCGTCTTGGGAGAGCGAGGACGCTGCCATGGCCGAGGACATGTCGGCAAGCGCAAGGCCTGCGACGCCTGCGGCGGCGGATACAAGGAAGCGGCGGCGTGACAGATCTTGTGACACGATGTTGTCCTTGAGTTGGGGTATCTGTGATGAAGGTTGGTTAGTGCGCTTCAATGCCGAGGATGAACTCGCGAGCCAGCCGGAGACGAACGATCCGCGCATTCTCGGGTGACGTGGCGCAGTCAGATATCGAACGTCGTTTTACTGTCCCTTCGAGGCTTTCACCAGTACGGCATGCACCGCCTTCAGTATTTCATCGGACAACGACGGGTCGCTTTTTGCGACAGCACGGGCGGCGGCCATTGCCCCGATCTCCGCCGCGACAATGGTCATCGCCAGACGGCGCCGTTCGGCCTCGGGCATAGATTCGTCAAGCACGGCCTCGAATGCGCTCGCCTTTTCCTGAAACCCTTGGGCGAACCGCGCGCTGATGTCCTTTCCATGTCGCCCGATTTCGCTAGCCGACGCCGTCATCGGGCAACTCATGCCAGGATTGTCGCGCCGCAGTGGCGAAAGCAAATAGTCGAGATATTCCGACACGCTGCGCATGCGGCGCGTTGCCTCGCCGCGGAACGCTTCGCGGCTCCGCGCCAGGCCCTGCGAAAAGGCTTCCGTCGCAAGATCGTCCTTCGAGCGAAAATGCGCATACAACGCCCCATGTGTCAGCCCGGCTTCGCGCGCGATTTCCGCAACACCCACGCCATCGATACCTCGTTCGCGAAACAACCGACCGGCCGTGGCCAGCAAGGCCGCGCGGTTTTCGTCAGATTGCTCTCGTCTTACATACACCATGAATGTCCCCCGATTGATTCGGTGTTAGACCACTTTTCGGACTGATGCACATGCTCCATGTCTCGTTGAACTTCGAAAGCGGCTTTGGACTACGGCCTCAGGACGACCGCTCCGATCACCTCCCTGCCTTCGAGCATTCGGTGTGCGCGACATGCTTCGGCGAGCGGGATCTCTTCAGCGATCCGAACGTTGATGTTTCCGGCCACTACGTGGTCAACCAGGAACTGAAGGCCTTGACTCGTTCTCTCGACATCGTCGTAGAGCACTGGCAGGTAGAATCCGGCGAGGCTTTGGCATCGGGTCATCAAGCGACGGGGTTCGACAGGTTTTCCGGGGCCACGGGCTGACCCAAAGATGACGCAGCGTCCGAAGTCGGCCAGGCACTCAAAGTTTCGTTCGAACACATCCCCGCCAATTGACTCCAGCAGTACATCCACTCCGCGACCACCCGTCGCCTGCAGTACCTGACTGGGCCAGTCTGGTCTTTCATAGTCGATCGCGAAATCTGCGCCCATTGCGAGCGCATAATCACGTTTCTCTGGTGTTGCCGCCGTCGCAATGACGGGGCCGGCACCCATGATTTTCGCGATCTGGACCGCAATGCTGCCGACCCCGCCGCCGGCCGCATGCACGAGGATGCTTTCCCCCGCTTTGAGCACCGTTGACGCGGTCAGCAGACAGTAGGCGGTCAGCCCTTGCATGGGAATCGCGGCCAACACCGCTTCGTCGGCATCATCGGGCACCACGACGCAATCTGGACCTGGTGCTATCAGGTATTCGGCATAAGCCCCTTTGCGGACGTGCGCAACGACCTTCCGTCCATGCAAGGCCCGGTTCGCTGTCGGGCCAAGCGCGACGACCGTTCCGACGGCCTGCGAGCCCGGAACGTGAGGAAATGAGATGCCCCCGACACGTGTGGACGCCTGATTGTAGACACCGAGGCGCTGCCGCACGTCGACGAAGCTGACGCCAGCGGCAGAGACCCTGATCAAAACCTCCTCATCGCGTGGAACTGGAACTTCAACATCAGACAAGCCGAGCACATCTGCTTCGCCAAATGCGTTCAATTGAATGGCTTTCATAATTTTCTCTTGCTCGGCTCAGCCGGATTCCGTTCGACTCAGTCTAGGATTAATTGTGGTCGCAATCAAGATGGGCGCGACAAATGCGCGACTCGTCGGGTATAGAGACGCGCCTACACGGCGTGATCAACGCTGTAATTCGAGAGAGGAAAAGCTCACATTGCAGGCAGCGGCCCAGTCGGTACCGCACAAGCGCTGACGCGCCGCTGGCCCTCAACTTGGGAGGCGTCAACGGGTTCGAAGGCATCGCCGCTGTCTGTACGCTCTTACGGCACCCGCGCCATGGTCTCGCTGACGCCGGTGCGCGATCAAAGCCTCAGGCCTCGGGCTCGTAGTCCCACATGCCGACACCCAGGCTGTCGCCAAGGCTTGCCTTCATCCTGTCCCGAAAGATGCGCAACGCGGGGAACGGGCGAAAAGCGATAGTGCGCTCGACCAAGAGGCCATTAGCGTCGTCCACCAACAGCTCCAGGCTTTCAAGAGGATGACCGTCAATTGTGCCTTTCCAGCGCAGCAGCGTGGTGTTGGCGTCAATCTTGCACTCAAGGACGTACTCGCCTGGACTTCCCCGGGTGGTGCTGGATTGGACCAAGGTTCGCGCAACCGCATCGCGCCCGGCAATAGGGCGTACAAGAAGCGGGCTGTTGAAGACGACGTCTTCCGCCAGGATGGCGGCAATCGCCTCATACGTGGGAACGCTTGTTTCCCTGAGTTGACGGAGTGGGTGCATGCGATGCCTCCTGGTTGGGGTGTGTGCCCCGTCTAGTCTTTCAAAAAAGCCGTCTCGCTCCGGCGGCTTCGAGTTTGATGAACGCGTGGTGGGATACGGAAAACGGGTTCAGATAGTGACGGAGCCGCGCTGCACAACCAGCGCAAACCAAGTGCCGACTGCTTATCGGGTCTCCTGAATCTCTTCACCATCCTTACATCGTTGGCTCATTCTGGATTGGCCCCGGCCGCCTGACAATCCCATTGAGACAGGACGCAGCGTTCACCGCTAGTTGACGTGGCGCCGTCAATGTCAGTCTCCCAAAAACGGATGGGCAGGCACGTCGCTCAGTGCGCACTTTGGGGGTGACGATGCCCGTTAGACGCAACTTCCTTTTCTTACCTGTGCGCCTCAACAGCGTGCACGGCATCGAGAACGACCTTTGCCACTTCCTCGGGTCGCGACTGCTGGGGGACATGGCTTGTCGGGAGACTCGTCACCCGTGCACCAATCTTCTTCGCCATGGCCCGCTCCAGATCCGGCTGGATCATCCGGTCGTCTTCGCTGACGATGTACCACGAAGGCTTCTCAGCCCAGGCAGCAACCGTCGTCTTTTCGCCAAATGCCGTGGCCTTGACCGGCCCCTGCGTGGCCGCCATGACGCGTGCCTGCGCGGCCGGGACATCCTGCGCAAAATCGCTGGCCAGCGCGGCCTCGGGAAGCGACAGGTAGCCTTCGGTATCCACAACCAGCTTGGCGCTGCCGGGCGCGGGTGCGAATCCCTTTCCCGCCTCTTCCGTCGACTGCCCGGCATCGGGTGCGAAGGCAGCCACATAAACCAGTGCGGAGACCTTGTCATTCGCGCCCGCCTCGGAGATGACGGTGCCGCCCCACGAGTGGCCCACCAGAACGACCTTGCCGGACTGATTGTCGATGGCACGACGCGTGGCAGCCACGTCGTCTGCAAGCGAGTTCAGCCCGTTCTGAACGGCCTGAACCTTCACGCCTTTCGCTTGCAGAAGCGGGATGACTTTCGCCCAGTCAGAGCCGTCGGCAAAGGCGCCATGCACGATCACAACGGAAGGCTGGTTGACGTCGTCCGCTGCAAAGGTTGGCGCGCTGACGGCCATGCCGAATGCCAGCAGCGCGAGAGGGGCAAATTTGCGATTCAACATATCGATTCCTTTTTGGGTAATAGGTAAACTGTGGGAGTTGGCGAGCCGTGTCGATGGCGCCGCCGACTTCTACTGCACGGTCACCGCCTTTCCGGTGTCCTGGTAGTCGTAGGCAAGCTTTCGACAAGCGCACACGTCGAGCCCAGGTCAACGGTATTGGCTTCCAGGAACGACCGCATATGCCGGCCATCGGGCGCCACCGTCACACGCAGACCGTTCTTGGTGAGATAGGCCGAGACCAATTCGCGGATTTCCCAGTCGTCATCGACGATCAGGATGTGGTCGACGTGCGAGTCCATCGATTTCACCTCGGCAGCCCTGTGATCGATTGCTGCGGGAAGCTGGGGCGCGTCCTCCCGCCACGGCCGTGCCTGACGTTGACGTTTGCGCACCCAAGTCTGGTGCGACGGATTGCCCAGATCGCCGCCTGCGTTTGAGGTTTAGCCGGTACTCGGCGCGCCTTCTTTTCTTGCCACGCTGTTCTGGATTTCAATGGCCTTGATGCTCTTCGCAAAGGCCTTTGCCAGAACGTGTCTACCGATGGTTCCGAGCACGAGCCCGAGCACCCGTCCTTTGATGTTCTTTCCTTCCCGCACCACGACCGCGTCCAGCGCGGTCGTCCCGTCAGGCAGACGCGTGAACGTATAGGTATGGCCTGACCGGCCTCCCCATACGTTGGAGTCGGTTGTCGTCAAGACGACACAATCGGGATCCGACCAGTCGTAATGCAGTCGTTCCCAGATGCCGCCCGAGCCCTCCGTGACGTCGGCCTCGAAGGCGCCCCGGTGATGCACCTTCAGGTATTCGTCTGCGCTGTTGCCGAAGAGCTCCGAGCGACCAGGACCGAAGTCAGTCAGCGCAGCGACAAACTGCTCGGGCGTCGAAGTGGTCTTATAGTGAAAGTGAATTGTCGACATGGTGAGTTTCTTCGTCGGGCGTGGGCCCTGATCCTGAAGCAGGATGATGCCTCGCAGCATGCTGTCCTGCATGGTGGCATCGCCCATGCAATTGCCCGAGCGCCCCCACCCATGTCGGGGCCTGCCGGGAGCGGCAACCGCGTCAAGGTGTGGGCCGTCACGCGGCTTTTGTCCTGATAGGAGCGGGCCTGTTGCGCCGAGGCATTTGCTAATGATTGGCCCTTTCCGTCGCATCTCAAATGACAAATATGCCGCGATTCAGGACACAAACTAATAATGCAGGCGCAAAGGCTGTATGGGTTCGCGATGGGCGATGAAACCTGAGATGAGCATAGAGCTGTTCCGGAACGTCACCTGCGGGACGAGCGTATTCGGCCCGATGATGTCCTCTCGCAATGGAGCGAGCGCCTGCGCGAATCCCTTCCCGGCCAGCGTGGATGGCAAGCCGCGGAGGCGAGCTCGGAGCTGCCCGGCTTTCCCGTCTCGCGGCCTATCGACTGAAGGGGATTGCGCGGAATTCCGGCGCGGATGTTGATCGCCTTCGGCTCATACGACAGCGCCGTGTACACGGAGATAAAAAAGCAGATGGCGCCGAGGGCGGTCAGGAAGTCGTCCATGATTCCTCCTTGTTTCCCCGCCATGTTGGCCGTCCCGCTTTCGGGGCAAGCGCTGCCAGACTTCACTCGCACTTCAGCGTATCGGACCTGACCAAGGAGGGTATGGCTCCATCGTAAGGTCAATGCACCATGACATTCAAATAATTGTCATGGATACAATCGGCGGCATTGACAGGGGTGCATGGTATATTCGCATACGAACTAACTCCCACGTCCAAGCGGATCCCGATATGGAACATCACCTTGTCTATCTGTTGAATGTGGGCCAGCGGCGCCTGCAGCGGTGGTCACAAGCGCGAGTGGCCGGAGGCGGCGTGACTGCAGCCCAGGCAGGGCTCCTGTTTTTCCTGGGAGGCAACGACGGTGCGCTGATGAGCGAGGCGGCTGCCGCATTGGACCTGGGGGCACCGGGGATGAGCGGCCTTGCCGACCGTACGGAAAAGGCGGGGCTAATCGAGCGCCGGCCGGACGAGTCCGATCGCCGTGTGTCACGCCTATGGTTGACCGAAGCCGGCCGCGCGCCAGCGCTCGAAAGCCGGAATGAAGGCATTGAACGCCAAACTAACGAAAGGCTTCACCGAGGCCGAGTTGGATATCGTCGCACGGTGGCTGACAAGCCTGCAGACAAAATTCCCGGCCACTGACGACAGCGAAGCCTAGCCCTGGACAGCGCGGGCCGCGATTCGCATGAAATCAGGCTTGCGCTTCTCGGCAAAGGCCGAGAAGGCTTCCCTCGCTTCCGCACTGGCGAGCCGCTCCTCGAACCGGGCGCTTTCGCTCGCCATTTGCGCGACCAGTCTTTCCGCGTCGCGCATCAGCGTCTTCATTGCGTTCAGCGAGCCAGACGGCTTCCCGGCAATCCTGCGGGCCATCCGCGCCGCTTCCTCCCGCAGTTGATCGGTGGCGCAGACTTTGTTGGCGATGCCCCATGCAACGGCGTTTTGTGCATCGAGCGGCTCGCCCAGCGCGAACATCTCGAAGGCCCGGGCATGTCCAATGCGCAAGGGCAACAGGTAACTCGAAGCCGCCTCGGGAACGAGGGCAAGGTTGACGAACGGCGTGATGAGTTGTGCGTCTTCGGCGAGCACGACGTAGTCACAATGAAGCAACATGGTGGTGCCGACGCCGACCGCCTTGCCGTTGACTGCGGCAACGAGCGTCTTCGTCGCATTGGCGAGCGCGTGCAGGAAGCGATGCACGTTCCGTTCGCCGGGCCCCTTTCCCGCCGCGATCGCCGCAAACTCCCCCACATCACTGCCGGCCGTGAAGCTGTCTCCATCTCCCTGCAACAGCACGACGCGGATACTGTGGTCCTGCTGCGCCGCGTCGATCGTATCGGCCAGCACGCCGTACATCTCGTTCGTCATGGCATTTTTCTTCTCCGGCCGGGCAAGCGTAATGGTCAGGACGCCGTCGCTCAGGTCAAAATGGATTTCCGGGGTCATGGTCGACCTCTAGGTGGGTTGGGTGATGAATGTCACAGGCATTCACTAGGTTCGCATGCGAAGTATATGTACATTTCGTATGCGAAGTAAACGGCTCGAGAATTCCCGTGCCAGCCACCAGAGATCGCTCCCCCTCCCCCGTCAGCCTCAGTGAGCCTCAGAGGAATGGCGAAATGTTCCGCAGCGCGCGCGCCACAAAGGCGTCCTTCTCCCCGACCGGCGCGACGTAGTGAATCGCACTGCACGCAGCATCCACGCCTTTCAGTCGTGCGATGAACCAGGCAGCCAGATACGGCGCCGACAAGCAACCGCCCGCAGTCGCCACGTTCCCATGGGCCACAAATGGCTGATCCAGCACGGCGACTCCGGCTTCCTGCACCCACGACTTCGTGGTCAGGTCTGTGCACGCCGGCACGTCGCCCAGCAAGCCGAGTCTAGCGAGTATCAACGTCCCCGAACATTGCGCACCGAGCAACTGACGTGTCGGGTCCAGCTTCAATTGCGACATCAGTGCCGTATCGGCGACAACATCGCGCGTGCGCACCCCGCTACCGACCAGCACCGCGTCCGCCTCGCAGGCCTCCTCGAGCGAGGCCTGCGACTCCATCACCAGGCCGTTCATCGAACGTATGGTGGCAGTCGGACTGGCGATCGACACGCGCCAGTCCGACTGCGTGACCCGGTTAAGGATGTTGAAGGCGATCAGCGAGTCGAGTTCGTTGAAGCCTTCGAAGGCCAGGATGGCGATGTGCACGGCGAGCCTCAAGTGTGTGTCCTTGTACAGGCCCATTCTGGAGCGGATAATCAATACGCTCAAATAATTGTCATGGATACACTCCAGCATGCGCCAGGCTCGCTACAAGCAACTGGTCGACCGCCTCGCGGACGACATTCGCGCCGGGCGATTGCGTCCCGGCACGCGGCTGCCGACGCACCGCGACCTTGCGGCGCGCGAAGGACTCGCGCTGGTCACAGCCACGCGCGTCTACGCTGAGCTTCAGGAAATGGGGCTGGTGAGTGGAGAAACCGGACGCGGCACGTTCGTCAAGGAGGCACTGCCCCGTGGCCAGGGCGTCGACTTGCTGGCCTGGAGCGCCGACACGGTCGACCTGAGCTTCAACTACCCCGCCTTGCCGGACCAGACAGAACTCCTTCGGACGGCGCTGCGCCAGCTCGCAGCCGCGGGCGAGCTGGAAGCGCTGCTTCGCTACCAGCCTCACGGCGGGCGCGAGCACGAACGCGAAGTGGTGGCACGGCATCTGGCGAACCGCGGCGTGCCGGCATCAGCGGACACCGTCCTGCTGACGAGCGGCGCCCAGCATGGATTGACGATGACAGCCATGGCCGCGCTCGAACCGGGCGACGTGGTAGCCGTGGACGCCCTGACTTACCCGGGATTCAAGCTCGCCGCCGAGGCCAACCGCCTGGAACTCGCGCCGCTTCCAGCCGGCGCACAGGGCCCCGATCTGAACGCATTGCTGCACTTGTGCACCCAAAGACGGGTTCGCGCCGTGTACACCATGCCGACGCTGCACAATCCGCTCGGCTGGGTGATGAGCGCAAGCCGACGTCGGCAGTTCGTCAGCATTGCGCGCCAGCATGGCCTGCTAATCATCGAAGACGCCGCCTACGCCTTCCTGGCCGATGATGCACCGCCTCCGTTGGCGTCGCTCGCGCCGGAGACAACAGTGAATGTATCGAGCCTGTCAAAGAGCGTGGCAACGGGGCTGCGCGTCGGCTTTGTTTGCGCCCCGCGCGAACTCGTACCCAAGCTCGAGAGAACCATCCGCGCGACGACCTGGAATACACCCGCGATCATGACAACCATGGCCTGCGGCTGGATCGAGGACGGCACGGTGGCAAGACTGGAAGCCGCCAAGCGACAGGATGCAGCGGCGCGCCAGCGTCTTGCCTCTGAAGTGCTCGGCGGGATCAAGCGAATCAGTCATCCCGCTTCGTACTTCGTCTGGCTTCCCCTGGAAGAGGAGGTCCGCGCGGACGCGATCGCCATGGCGCTGATGCGGGAGCGGATCTCGGTCTCCACGGCGCATCCGTTCTCTACGTCCGGTACGGTTCCGCGTGCGATACGGCTGGCGCTGGGCTCCGTCAGCATGGACGCGCTCAGGCATTCACTTCAGGCGGTGGCCCGCGTGATTGCCGATCATACCTACTGACGGTGCTTCGCGCGGCCTGATTGCAACCCGGTAAAAACAATGCACGACGAGTCTCGCGCACGCCAGCCACAACAACGCGCAGACAAGCCCACCGGATCGGCTGCCCGCCGACACGCGCGTAAAGCGTAATCGCACCTTGAAACGTTCCTTAGCCAGGCGTCGAATTCGGCATCGACTGCTCTGATGGTACCCGGCGGAAAGCACCCGAAGAATACGATGTCTAGTCGTAGTCAAACACCGGTCACTGGTATCACTACCCCCGCGACGGAGAAGGGTTGTCGGATACGGCCAGTTGCTCCTCTAGCTTGAGTCGGTCATTCGAAACCGGCTTGCGCCATTCAAGAAACTGGACGCCGTCGAATCGCATTCATACCGATATGCCCCAGACCCACTGATCTCGAAATCACACTGACGAGGCGCGCTGTACAAATGGCTGCGCAGACGACGATCGCCTCCCTCCCCCTCCGTTGACCGGGTTCGGCCATAAGCGAGGTTCGCCGATGCGCCAGGCCGGACATCCGAATGTCTGCTACGAGCAAATTGCGGCCCCGCCCGTCGTTGACATTCAGGGCGGAGCCTCCGCTGTTTCCCTTTTTCTAACTAGCCACCTTCAGCAGAATTTTTCCGCCCTTCTCGGCATGGACGATCGCAGCACCGATTTCCTCGAGTCCGTATTCCGCCGCGATGGGAACTGACATCTGCCCGATACCACCATCTGCGCGGCTGACACCATCGGTGATTTGATTGGCGAAGTGAGGGTTTCCTATCGAGAAGCCACGAATAGTCAGGTCTTTGAAGATGATGGGCTTTCATGGCCGGAACCCCTTTTACTGGTGCACGGAAGGTTCAGCCAGAGCAAACCATTCGTGCCTTTGGGATTTGAAGGGGTAGTACGCGCCACAACGCGACAAGACTGTTCAGAACACAGGCTCAGTCCGTGCGCCATGCAACCGAACGAAAATCGATGGACACGAGAAGCGGGTCAGCGATCTTTTGTCCTGCCGTGTCATAGGCATAGACGCGACGCGACATCGGGACGATGATGCCGCCAACGTTCTGATAGTTCGATGCGTAGTTGGCGCCGGGCGCACCATTCACCACCTCCACTGTGAAATCGTGGCGGCGCAGCAGGCCGTCTTTGCCGAAATAGGAGATCTGCTCCCGGCTATGGCTCGCAATCGAGTCCGGGAACGTCACCTTCAGCCGCTGCCACACCTCTCCGTTTTCTTTCCATTCGGGCAACACTTCCGTATGGAAGCCTGGGTATGTATAGAGAAACGGTATGGTCAGGTAGGTCCAGAGGGCGTAGCTGCCAAAGTACAACGCATGCAAGCGGTCCCACTGGGTCTGCAGAGTATGGCCTTCATACGACGTCCTTGGCGCGTGGCGCTCTTCGATCCAATCTCCTTTTAACGATTCGATTCGCACCAGGTCCGGCGTGAAATGGCCTTTCCAACCGGCAGTCTGCGACGTCATCGCAAGGCGTTCCGTTCGCAGGTCCGCCTCCAGTTCGACGTCCCTGAACATTTCAGGTTGCCCCTTGACCTGCCATAGGGCACCGCCGATATCCAGTCTGGCGGATACGGCGCGGAGCTTCCTCCAGTTCTTGATCCCTCCGTGGGCCCCGACTGCTTGTTCAAGTAATGCGCTCATCAACTGCTCCTTTCACTGATATGCCTTTCCGCCGATTCACGCGGCTGCCGGCGCGGTATAATGTGCAGGTCATTCGCACTGCAGAATCAGTATTACGTTCGTACTGCAGATTGTCAAGTATCAGTGTGTTGGGATTGCTAAGCAATGGGACATTCACAAGCAGAGAAGGCGGCCAGCCGAGAGCGCATCCTGGACGAAGCCGCACGTCAGATAAGCGAACGAGGGCTTGATAGCGTTGCTGTGGCGGAGTTGATGCAGAACGCGGGCCTCACCAAGGGGGCCTTCTATGGGCATTTCGAGTCTCGCGACGCAATGATTGCCGAGGCGGCCAGGCGCGCCATGGATAGAGGCCAGACCAAGCTCGATGCGCTTTTTTCGCGCAAGAAGAAACCCACTCTTGAACAAGTAGTGGATACGTGGCTTGATCCCGCTCATGTGGCCGATCCGACGGGCGGCTGCGGCATTTGCACGCTCGCCGGAGAAGCACGCTACGCAGGCCCGCAGGTCCAGCAGGTCATTGCCGAACAGTTCAACAAAAACGTGCAGCAGATTGCGCAGACCATCGGCAGCGGCGAGGCGGCGACCGCCCGCGCAACGGCGATTCTCACCGCCATCGTCGGCGCGGTGAGTATGTCGCGGGCGGCGGGTGACGCCAGCCTTGCACGGCAGATTCTCGCAAACACAAAGGTGCTAATCATGCAGGCCAACCCTACTGCGATTTGAAGCAGGCACGTCGTTGTGAATGCTTAAACTGCGACCGTCTCGTTCAAGCCAGAGACGGCCGCGGCATCTCCGGCAGAAGCCGGCGGCCAATTGGACAAGGGCATGACGATCTTCGCACGGATCGAACGTGCTGAGGCCGCACGCAACGCCGGTCTGGCAATGCCGCTGACCCATGGCAACGCCAAGCGGGGAACGCCATTGATGCTCGCGGCACCCAGCGTTGCGCTGGACTTGCCCCTGGTGCGCGATGACTGCCAGGGCAGTATCTGGGTGAGCTTCTACACCGCCGAGGAACTGGAAGGCGCTCACCCATTGCCGGCCGGCAGCGTAGCGCCGCTGACTATGGCGCAGAGGCAGATTCTTGACACGGTGGGCGCGCAAGGCGCCCCGGGGCGATTTATCCAGCCAGGCCCTTGTTCGGGTTGATCAGGTACTTCTCCCCCGTCGCACGCTTGTTGTAGACGGCGATCACGTCCAGGTCCAGTGCCTCGGCCAGCGAGATCTCTTTCGAGTAATGGCTGGCAAAGGTGGTCTTCAGCTCCGCCACCACGCGTTGCTTCAGCGCGTTGGCCCGCTCGCGCCCGATCTTTTGCAGGAACGGGAACACCAGCCAGCCGCCCATGCCCCACGCCATGCCGAAGTTGCGGTTAAACTCGGTCGGGCTTGTGTCCAGGCCGCCGTAAAGGTAGACCTGCTTGTGGGTGGTCGAGCCATAGCGGCTGTATTCGCGGGCCGACTTGTTCAAGGCTGCTTCCATGCAGGTGAGGATCTGGCCGCCGAGCTTGCCGCCGCCCGTGGCGTCGAACGCGATCGTTGCGCCAGTGGCGACGAGTGCCTCGGTGAGGTCCTGCATGAACGTGGGCGACGCGGCGTTGCAGACGTGGACCGCACCTTGTGCCTTGAGCAGGTCCACCTGCTCTTGCTTCCGCACGATGTTCACCAGCTTGATGCCATCCTTGAGACAGATCTGATTGAGCATCTGGCCCAGGTTGGACGCCGCGGCGGTGTGCACCAGGGCGCTATGTCCTTCGAGCCGCATGGTCTCAACCATGCCCAGTGCGGTGAGCGGGTTGACGAATGACGACGCGCCGTCAGCAGGCGTGGCGCCTTCGGGAAGGACCAGGCACTGGTCCGCGGGAATGCAGCGGTACTGCGAGTACATCGCGCCGCCGATGGCAGCCACAGTCTTGCCCATCAAGGCTTGCGCCGCAGGGGACGAGCCTGCATCGACGACCAAGCCCGCGCCCTCATTGCCAACCGGCATGGACACATCCAGGCGGCCCGCCATGCTGCGCATCGCGCCTTCCGGAACACGCGCGGTGACTACGGGGCGCTCGGCCGTGCCGCTGGCCTTGGCTGTGCTCATGTCAGCAGCACCGAACAGCAGACCGAGATCGGACGGGTTGAGGGGAGAGGCTTCAATGCGGATGAGCACTTCATCCGGGCCGGGGTGCGGCGTGTCGATGCTGTCTAGCGACAACTCGAGTTCACCGCTGCTCTTGATTTTCGAACGAAGTTGAAGTGCGGTGCGCATTCGATGTCTCCTCCTTGGGCTGTCGGTTTGCGGTGAGCGGGCAGCAGCGTGGGGCTGTTTTTGCCAGAAGTCAGCAATGTAGCAAGTTCCTGCGAATCCCGTACTGGGCTGGAAATTCAGGCCATGCGTCGGCCGACGGGCCATCATGCATCGCACTGATAGCGGTGGATGGCGGTCAGCCCTCCACCTGTCGTTCGCCACGTCATTGGCAAATCCGACAACATTAGTCTGATCTCCTCCATTGCCGCCTGCTCGTCTGAGTTGGAACAATTAAACCGGCCTGCTGCGGAGAATGGTCGGGTAGCGCCGACCCGCGCCCTCCCCTCGGGCACCTGAAGTCGGCCATGAAACGTCATTGGCCCGCGCGGTCACTCGGTCGTTCGAATGTCGGCTTCAGCCCCGCTAACGGACTTTCGTCTCCGGCGGCGACGAAAGTGGCTTCGTTACTTTCATTGGGTAAATTCAAGCCGCGCGCCCGGTCTCAATTCGGCCGGGCATCAGGCCGGCCTGCGAGCGATTATTTCCGCCACCTCAGTTGGGGCCGGGCACCATTGTGCCCAGCCCGCAAGCGGATCCCTCTCCCCGTCAGTCGCCGTGCGCCGCAGGCATGCCTGCGCTCACGTCGTCGAAGGGGCCGAGACCATCCGATAGCCCTGGGCGGCACCGGCGGCGGCGATCGCTGCCGGCACCTGCCGCCGCAGCCACGCGTGCGCCGGATCGGCTGCGTGGCGCGGATGCCATGCCATGACTACCGTCTCGCCGCGCGGCAGGAACGGCAGCGGCACCACCACGAGACCGAGGCCGGGCGCCATCGCCCGCCCCAATCGCTCGCTGAGAGTGGCGACGAAGTCGCCCCGTGCGGCGATGACGGGCGCCGCGCTGGCATTCGCCACGGTGAGCACGACGCGCCGCGCCAGGCCGAGCGCGGCCAGCGCGTCATCGACTGCCGATGGCGCGCCTGCGCGGCGCTGCACGTCAATGTGCGACTGTGCTGCGTAGCGGCGCGCGGTCGCAGGGCGGGCGGCAAACGGATGACCGGCGCGCACGACCGCGATCAGAGATTGGGGGAACAGGTCGACGACTTCGATCTCGGGTTCTCGCGGCCTGAACGTACCGATGTCGAGGTCGACGCGACCGTCGCGCAGCGCACCGTCGTCGTCTTGTGTCTCGGTCACGAAGCGTAACTGGGCGCGCGGCATTTCTGCCGCCAGCGCGGCGCCGAGGGCACCGCCGAAGGCGATCGCGAAGCCGTCCGGCGCGCGCACGACGAAGCTCCGTTCAGTGGCCGCCAAGTCGTCACCGCGCGGCGCCTGCACCAGCGCCGCGGCCTGCGCAATCCACTGCGCCACCGGCTCGCGCAGCGCCACGGCACGCGGTGTGGGCACAAGGCGCCGGCCAGCGCGCACCAGGAGCGGATCGCCAGTGAGTTCGCGCAGGCGCGCGAGCGCGTGGCTGGTCGCCGGCACGCTCAGGTGAAGCCGATCGGCGGCGCCGGTGACGCTGCCGGCGGCCAGCAACGCGTCCAGCGTGCGCAGCAGGTTCAGGTCATATGTTTTCATGCCGTGCAATATTGGCTTCAGAACATTGCACTAGTCAAGTGGGTCCTTCAGACCCACACTAGCCCCATCGCGCACCCTGTCCGACGCCGGCGGTGCGGTTTCAACGCAGTAGACGGTCGGCGCGCGCTCGATCAAGGCGATCGCGGGCGAAGAGCTTCCGTGTCGCGGGAACTGAATTTCAATGACTGTCGCATGCGCAGTATGCAGCGCCGATTCCTATCCCTTCCCTCACAACCTGATTCCCAAGGAAACGTTATGACCCCCCTTTTAGACATCGATTTTCCCATCCTCGTGACCGGCGCCGCCGGGGCGGTCGGCGCCATCGGCCGCAGCGTCACCGAGATGCTGCTGGCCCAGGGCCACAAGGTGCGCGCCATGGTGCGACGGGAGGACGCGCGCGCGGAAGGCCTTCGCCGCCTCGGCGCTGAGGTGGTAGTGGGCGACCTGACCGACCTCGCGTCGGTGCATTGCGCCGTCGAGGGCTGCAAACGCATTTACTTCGGCATGTCGGTCTCCGCGGCCTATCTCGAGGCCACCGTCAACATTGCTGCTGTCGCCCGTCACCACGGCGTCGAGGCCATCGTGAACATTTCGCAGATGACGATCACGCAAATGAGCATCACCGAGACAACCGACAGCCCCCAGCACAAGCTGCACTGGCTCGCCGAGCAGGCGCTTGCGTGGTCCGGCCTGCCGGTCGTCACGATGCGGCCGACGGTGTTCCTGGAAGGCTTCTTCCTGGCGGCCGCCGCGACGGGCGTGCGCGACAGCGATGCGCTCGTGCTGCCACTTGGCGGCGGCCGCACCGCGCCCATCTCTGCGGTGGACGTCGCGCTCGCCGTCGCCTTGGTGCTGGACGAGCCGGCTGCGCACATCGGCCGCATCTACAACCTCACCGGTCCCGAGTCGACCGACCTGACGCATTTCGCGAAGATCTTCTCCGAGGTGCTCGGGCGCGAGATCATCTACCGCGACGTGCCGGTTGACGCCTGGATCGGCAGGATGCGCGACGCCGGTCTTCCGGCGCATCTGCTGGCGCACCTCGCCGCGATGGCGCGCTTGCATCAGCAGGGCCGCTACGACCGCATGACGGACGACTTCACGCGGCTGACGGGCCGTGCGCCGATGAGCATGCGCGAGTTCGTGGAGGCGCACGCTGCGGAATTCACCCGAGCCGCCGCGACCGCCTGAACCACGACCACGCATCCTCTTACAAACGATCATGCCCGCTACGCTTGCCAATCAGGCCGAGAAGATTTCTCCGCCTCCGGATAACCTGCCGGCCAACAGACTGCTCCACGGTCCGTTGTTGTCAAATTTGATCCGCCTTGCCTTGCCGACGGTTGCAGTGCTGTTCATGACGACCTTGGTCAGTGTCGCCGAGACCTATTTTGTCAGCGCACTAGGCGTGAAAGCGATCGCCGCCGCATCCCTGGTGGTTCCCGTCATGGTCATGATGACCACGATAGCGAGTGCCGGCATCGGGGGCGGGGTGTCGTCGACGATCGCCCGCGCCACCGGCGCCCGCCGCCAGGACGAGGCGGAAAGCCTGGCCTGGCATGCGGTGATCACCGGCGCCATGGCAGGTGCACTGTCCTCCCTGGTGGTGCTGTTGGCCGGACCGGCACTGTACCGCAGCCTGGGTGGCAGCGGACCATCGCTGGACCAGGCGGTGCTCTACTCCAACATCCTGTTTGGAGGCGCGATCCCGTTCTGGATACTCCTGCTGCTGCAGGCGGCGCTGCGCGGCGCCGGCAACGTCAAGGTGCCGGCGATGATCATCCTGGGCGGCGCAGTTGCCGGCCTGATACTGTCACCGGTACTGATTAACGGCTGGCTGGGTGCGCCCCGCATGGGTGTGGCGGGCGCCGGCGTCGCCCAGGTGCTGTGCAATATCGCCGCGCTGGGCGTGGTGGTCGTCTACATGCGTTTGCCCTCGTCAACGTTGCGCCTGCGCCGCTATCCGCTGCAACGCAAGCATTTCAGTGCGATGCTTGGCGTCGGCTTGCTGTCGTCGATCAACGCCGTCATGTCGGCCACCTCAGTCAACGCGCTGACCGCTGCGGCCGGTGCCGTGAGCGTCGCCGCCATCGCCGGCTACGGCATTGCCTCACGCCTCGAGCTGCTGCTGGTGCCGGTGATGTTCGGATTCGGAACCGCCGCGATCACGCTGGTGGGCACGAACCTGGGTGCGGGCAACGTGGCGCGTGCCCGGCGCGTGGCGATCGTGAACGTACTGTTTGTTGCCGGCGTGGTTGGCCTGGGCGGACTGGTTGTCTCGCTCTTCCCGCAACTCTGGCTGGGCTTGTTTACCAGCGATAGCGCCGTGATGGCGGTGGGCGCCCAATACCTGCATCTGGTAGCGCCTTTCTATGCGGCGATCGGCGTGATTTTCGAGCTCTACTTTGCAGGTCAGGGCGCACAACGCATCCTCTGGCCGATGACCGCAAGTGTGGTGCGCTGCGTATTTGCGCTGACTGCCATGGTGCTGGTCCTGCAAGGCTACGCAAGCTTGCATACGGCTTTCGTACTGGTGGCCGTCAGCATTGCCGTGGCAGCGACCATTAGTCTGGTTGGATTTCTGCGGACCCGCTGGGACCGCTAGACACCAGGGCAATGGCCAGCCTGCTCAACTGATCGCGTATTACCCGAGAACGTCGATCGGCTTGCGGTGTGGGCAGCCAAGTTGTGCACACGGGGAACACCTGATATCTGAACACATTGGGTCTGCATAAAATATGGTCCCCAGGCCCCGCAGAATAATAGAAGGAGCTGGGCGGGCATCGAGAAGGCAACACGAAAGTACGTCCAGCGCGCCACGGGGGATGTGTACGTCATTACGGGACCGGTGTTCGGGACTGCCGCCCCAAACACCATTGGACCCGACCAAGTGTAGGTGCCGCAATACCGGTTCAAGCTTGTGTACGACCCGACGTCCCATCGAGCTTGGGCTCACTGGATTGAAAACTCAGATTCCGCACGCGCCGGCCGTCCCATCAGCTACCGCGAACTTGTGAAGCGAACTGGCGTGGAGTTCCTTCCCGGCGTTCCCTTGACGGAATGAGGTCTCACCCTGGCATGCTGACGTTTCGTCGTCATCATCATGCGATGTCCAACTTACACCAGCGGGCCATATGGCCCGCCTACAACCTTCCCAACCACATGCTCCCAAGCGACGAAATTGCATTGCGCAATCTCGCCGCAGCGGTTAGCGTATATGAATTACCGCGCTGCAACAAAGGCGGTCCCGATGAAGTGAAGGGGGGAGCACCGTGACGAGAGCAAGCGCGAAGAGCAGAAGTGAAGCACTGCGTCTTCTCGATAGCACGGAGATAACCACGCTCGACTTGCAGTATGAGTCAGGGTGGCAGGACGCCATCGAACTCGCCCGCCTTGGCGACCAGGTTGGGATACGCGTCGCGTATCGCGGTCACGAGAGCATTGCGGTCAGTTCGCGAGCAGCATTGATTGCTGGCCTCCAGCGCCCGAAGACGACGTTCCGGCAACGAAACCTGTACTGCCAGTTCAATCTAGACCGGCTCGCAGCTAATGCCCTGGCGGCATTGGAAGCGAAGGCAAGTAGTTTTGGGGACTACATTCTCGCGGGGCACCTGCTGCGGGAGGTTGATGCGGAATGGACCGAGTAAGGCGGCGCCTGAGCCCCGTGCATTGGACACAATCCAAATGACGATTTGGTAACCAAGTGCGGGAAGGCGCTGATATCGGTTGTTTTCTGCCACGGACTCTTCGGCCAACCGGAAACTCGACTTCATTACGAGCGCGCAAGCCTGCCCAAGCGAAAAACAGTTGACTTCCGAGCAATCGCCCCTAGAATGATTTTTGCCGCAACGCAGCAAAAACTTCCACTTGGCGGCGCACTACTTGTGTCCTGATTCAGAGTTCCCCTCGAACACTCGCAGCCTCACCTATGGAGCAGTGATGAGCACTCCCATCCCCGAACAATCCATCTCCGCGCAGAAAGCGGGCGTGGAAAGGCTCCTTGGTCTGGCGACCATAGCCTTCGAAGGCATCGAAAAGCTGGCTGAGCTAAATCTGCAAGTAGTCAAATCAACTATCGCCGAAAATCATGAAATCCTGGGCAAGACGCTTTCGGCCAACAACCAGCAAGAGTGGGCTTCCCTGCCTGTGCACCTGACCCAGCCCATAGCCGAAAAGGCGGCATCGTACAGCCGGCAGGTCTCCGAAATCCTGTCGAGCATTCACGGCGAATTCTCGACGGCCGCCCAAGCGCACCTCCAGCAATGTCAGCGCGATACGCAAGAGTTATTCGAAAACCTCGCGAAGAACGCGCCCACAGGAAGCGAATCTGTCCTAGTAGCATGGCAATCGGCCTTTTCGACGCCCGCCGGCGCGTCCGACGAAACGGCCAAGAACACCACAAAGCATTTGGCCCACGACAAAGGTGTTGGCCCTGCCCTATAGTATTTCCTAGCGCGCACGCCCAGTCGGAATCAGTGCGAACTTCGGTTCGCTTTTTTTTCGCCGAGGGGGCCGATGTGGAAAATTTACATTGAAGCGTTGCAGGACTTCATTGTAGAGGCGCGGATTCAAGACTATGTGCCACTGTTTGCCGCGAAGCGCGTCAATGGCGCGTTGCGGCACCACGCTAACGTGCAGAAGCACCACACCCATAAGCGCAGAGCACCCTCTCTAGGGAATCGCTGATCGTGCGACACGTGCTGCTTGCCCGCGGCGTGTCGGTAGTCAAGTTTCAGCGGGCAGCGAAGTTCGTTCTTGTCTTGTCACATACGGTACTAGTGTGCTGTGACCTGCTGTACGACCAGCAGTCTCCTACCTGGACAGGCGTGATGAGTAATCGTCGGGTCTGAAGCTCCGGGGACAATGTACCCGTCGAAAGACGTCATGATTCGGCGACGAATGGTGGCGACGCTGCAAGCCGCAACGCGGTGTAGGGACTAGGAAATTTCCGCATGCGCAACAGATGTGAATCGCTGATAAACCGCGTCAATTCCGATGGGCCAAAGCGGCTGGTAGGCCCTGACCAAAAGGTAAGCAGCTGGTTGCTCCTTTGATCAGTAGGGGCACGTCGTCATCAGGGCTGCCGTGGGATAGGCGGGCGCTAAACGGACAGTCCTCGGGCTGGAGGTATCGCCGAGGTCGGCAAGAACGGGAACGTGGTAAGCCCGATTCTCTGCCAACATTTAGAACATCGAATCGTTGGCAAGCGACCCGTGAGGGAAGCTGTTGGGGAAGCGGGTAAGAGAACGCGCAAAAAGCGAATGCCAGACTGTAATCGTCCGGATAGGAGTTCAAACTTTGCTCCGACCTGAAAGGGTGCAGACTTGCGCGAGGTGTGGCTGTCGCGAACCAGTATTTGCGGTCCAACGCGGGGCAGCTTGGAAGAGACTGTCGTTGTTTTACGGCAGTTCAGCGCCTCCGCCTCAGCAATGAGATGGGCCAACGATATGACGTATGCGAAGGTCTTGTGCTGTATGGAAAGGCCGGCGCCGGGCAACGGTGCTTTAGCCATGCGCGAGCCGTATGCGGGGAAACTCGCACGTACGGTTCTTTGGGGAGGGGGCGACGGTGACGTCGTTCCCTTACCCGCTAATGAGGTTTGCGCTTGATGTTGCACAAGCCAAGGATTTCGATTTTCGCAACGCGGGAGAGATGGGCCGATTCAAGCCATTTTTTCTCTCGTTTCGCACCTTTCCTGGAGGTGTCAGGAATTTTGTGTGCTGAGGTCGGTTAAAAAATCTCAGCTCATGGCGGAGGTGAATCGCTCGCCAAACAGAATGGCGAACTGATTGACTGCTTGCCGCCAGGTGATAGGTGGCATCTTCCAATCCTTTTCGATGTTGCGCAAGGCCAGATACAGCAGTTTGCTGGCGGCCTCGTCGCTGGGGAAGTGGCCGCGATTCTTGACGATCTTGCGCAACTGCATGTGCATGCTCTCGATGGCGTTTGTCGTATAGATGATTCGACGCACCTCAGGCGGATAGACGAAGAAGGGAATCACCTGTTCCCATTGGCGCTGCCACATGGCCGCGACGGTAGGGAATTTGCGTCCCCACTCACTTCCCGCAAAGGTGTCGAGCGCTGCGGCCGCCGCCTCGGCCGTGGCGGCCTGATAGATCGGCTTGAGCGCGGCAGCCAACGGCTTACGGTCCTTCCAGCTCGCCAGATTCAGCGAATTGCGGATCAGATGCACGATGCAGGTCTGGATTTGCGCGGCCGGATAGACCGCCTCGATCGCCTCGGGGAAGCCGCGCAAGCCGTCGACCACCGCGATCAGGACGTCGTGCAAGCCGCGGTTCTTCAGTTCGTTGAAGACCTTCAGCCAGAACTTGGCGCCTTCGGTTTGCTCGATCCACAGACCTAGCACTTCCTTGCGGCCGTCGGCGCGGATGCCCAGCGCCAGATAGACCGCCTTGTTCTTGACCGTGCCTTCGTCGCGAATCTTCAGTCGTAGCGCGTCAAAGTACACGATCGGATACATGGCCTCGAGCGGGCGTTGCTGCCATTGCTCGACGTCAGCCAGCACCTCGTCGGTGACCGTGGAAATCAGATCGGGCGATACCTGCAGCCCGTACAGCTCCAGCAGATGGCCCTGAATCTCGCGCACGCTCATGCCGCGCGCATACATGCTGATGACGTGGTCGTCGAAGCCAGGCAGCCGGCGTTGATACTTGCCGACCAATTGGGGCTCGAACGTCGCCTGCCGATCGCGCGGAATATCCAGATTCAGCTCACCGTTGGGCGTCAGGACCGTCTTGGGGCTGGTGCCGTTGCGGTGGTTGCCGGTCTTGCCTTGCTCGGCCTCGTTATCCAGATGGTGACTCAACTCGGCGGCGAGCATACGCTCGGCCAACTGCTTCTTGAGCTGGCCGGCCAAGCCCGATTCGCCCAGGATCGACTCGGCATCCTTGCTCTGCACCTGGGCCAGCAGTTGATCGATCAGCTCATCGGGAAACAGCTTCGGTGCCTTCGGGTTCTTGCTCTTCTTGTTCACTGTCGTGTCGGTCATTGGACGTTTCCGTAATCGTCTCATGACCTCGGCACACTAAAAATCTGACAGGCTCCCTTTCCTGGCGCGCTTTGCGCGCTCAGGACGGATTGCTCCCCTATGAGGCCAACAACAGCTTCCTGGCGAGCACCAGATTCGCCAGACCAAACAGGCTGAACAACTGCGCCGTGTTCTTGACCAGGCCCTTGTAGCGAACCTTGCGATGACCGAAGAGATTCTTGATGACGTGGAACGGATGCTCGACCCGCGCCCGAATCTGGGCCTTGGTCCGCTCCACGGCGATCAGGAGCTCCTTGAACGCACCGTCACGCATCGCCTTGATCTTGCCGCGCTTGACGGCCACCCGCCACTTCACGGACTTGCCTTGCATCTCCTTGCGCTTGTCCACGACCGTGTAGCCCGCGTCGCCAAACGCGAGCTTCTCGTGGCCATGCAGCAAGGCATGCGCCTGCGACACATCCGACTCGTTGGCCGCCGTGCCCACCACGCTGTGCACCAGCCGCGAAGCCGCATCCACGCCGACATGTGCCTTCATACCAAAATGCCATTCATTACCCTTCTTGGTCTGGTGCATCTCCGGGTCGCGGCTCTTCTCCTTGTTCTTGGTCGACGGCGGCGCCTCGATGATAGTGGCATCCACAATCGTGCCTTCCTTCATCATCAGCCCCCGCTCGCACAACATGATGCCGATCTCGTCGAACAGCTTTCGCGTCAGTTCATGCTCGACGAGCAGGCGGCGAAACTTCAGCAGCGTGGTCGCGTCTGGCACCGCTTCGACCGCCAGGTCGACCCCGGCAAACGCCCGCATCGCCATGCTGTCGTACAGCGCGTCTTCCAGCGCTTCGTCCGACAACCCGTACCACTGCTGCAGGAAGTAGATGCGCAGCATCCGCTCCAGACCGATCGGCGGCCGTCCACGTTTGCCCTTGGGGTAGTACGGCTCGACCGCCGCAATCAGGCGCGTCCACGGCACCAAACTCTCCATCTCCGTCAGGAAGCGCTCGCGTCGCGTCACCCGCTTCTTGCCGTGGCTTTCCGCTTCCGCAAAACTGATCTGTCGCTTCATCTCCGACTCATATCGTGGGCATGCACATGACAACGCTTACACGCCACTCACAGATGACTGCCGCGCTGATTAAGCGGGTAAGGAGACAGCATCACTGCCGCCCCCTCCCCAAAGAACCGCCCAAGCGACTTTCACCGCAAACGGCTCAAGCACAGCTAAAGCATCATCAGTTGATACCGGTCTCGCCGTACTGCTCAAGACCTTCGCAAACGTCGTATCGTTGATTCATCCCATTGCTGAGACGAGGGCGCTGAACTGCAACGAGGCAGCCTCTCCCAAGCTTCCCTTCGTCGAACCTCAAATACTGGCCTGCGACAGCCACACCTCGCGGAAGTCTGCGCCCTTTCGGGCCGGGGCAAAGTTCGAACCCCTATCCGTTCCATTACAGATCGGCATTCGCTTTTTCCGCGTTCTCTTACCCGCTTCCCCAACAGCTTCCCTCGCGGGTCGCTTGCCAACGATTCGATGTTCCGAACCTCGGCAGAGAGTCGGGCTTACCACGTTCCCGTTCTTGCCGACCCGACTGTTCCCGGGCCTATCCGTTTAGCGTCTGTCTTTCCCCCGGCAGCGCTTGTGACGACGTGCTCCTTCTGATTAGAGGAGCAACCGGCTGCACACCTTTTGGTCAGGGCCTGTCAGCCGTTTTGGCCCTTTGGAAATGACGAGGTTTATCAACAATTCACTTACGTTACGCATGCGGAACTTGCCTGGCACCCCACACCGCCGATGGCTGGCAGTGTCGACCCTTCCCGTCACCGGGGCGAGCCGTCAATCGAGAGGCACGTTGTCTCCAAAGCTTCATACCCAGCCGTTACCAGTTGAGCATGTCTGGATAGGCAACTGTTGGTCGCACAACAGGTCGCAGTTCCAAACGCTTTCCTTCGGCGCTTGGGATACGACAAGACAAGAGCGAGCTTTGCCGCCCCTACTACTTGGCATTCGACACGCTGTGGGCAGCAGCACGTGTCGCACAGCGGGTCAGTCTTTCCCTAGGTTACGCTAAAATCGGTAGATGCCGATGGCCGAAGCTCTCGAATCCGGATGGGCAATATCGGCGACCGCCGCGCTCAGGTTTGGGTAAAGCATGGCCATACCGAGTCCGGTTATCACGGCAGGGGCGCTCCACCAGGTTGAGCCCGAGCCGAGCGACATTAGCGCAACAGCTGCGCCGCAAATCCACATACCAAAGGTGTTGAGAAGATGGCGGCCAATGCGGTCCGACAGCTTACCGGTGAAAAACTGTGCCGCACCCCAGGTAAAGCCATAGACGCCGACAATCCACCCAATTCCAGGCAGGCTCACCCCGCGCTGATGCAGATAAACAGGCCAGAACACCCAGACCAGGGCATCGACGAACTTTTCGACCATCCCAGCCTGGCAAAGTGCTGCCATCCGTCGGTCACGCCAGGTCATCAGCGCAAACATCTCTGCAGTGGTGGGTTGCGGCCCAATCGCTTCCGGATATTTCGGGCGCAGTGCTGGTGCCGCCGGACTTGCGTGTTGCTTTACTTCTTCTCGCGCCCAAGGCGGGGTCTCGACCACTGAGAGCCGAGCGAGAATCGTGGCCAGTCCGATGACCACGCCGCCGAACCAGAGCAAACCTTGCCGTGGGCCGAGCAGCGAGGCGAGGTATCCAGTGACAACGCCAGCAAGCGCCACGCCGACGTAACCGGACAATTCATTCAGACCAATCACCAAGCCCCGCTGGTCCGCCCGCGTGATATCGAGCTTCGCAGTCTGAGTCATGGACCAGGTCAGACCTTGGTTTATACCGAGCAGGATGGTCGCGAACACAATCCACGACCAACTGGTCGCCAAGTACACCAAAGCGGGTATTGGCAAGGCAACGAGCCAGCCAAGCAGCAGTACTCGCTTTCGCCCAAAATGTTCGGCCATACGGCCCGCGACGAAGTTCATCGCGCCCTTCACAAAGCCGAAGGCGACGACAAAGGCTACCAAGAGCATGAATGAACCGCGTGGCACGCCGAATTAAGACTCGGCCAACGCGGGTACAACGTTGCGCATCATCCCGATGGTCAGGCCAACGAGCAGAACCTGCAGTAGTTGCTGCAGGAATTGACCAAGATTTGCTCTGATACCGAAGTGCATCTTTACATGGCCCTTCTCTGTGTCAGGGGGCACAGCTCAAACGACCCACTGACGCAAGGCGTTAGCCGACCTAATCGTTAGATTTCTTGTTCTGGAGAAGTCTCACAGAAGCGAAGTGTTTTTGGTTAACGTAGCGACCGAGTCTAGCCATTCACCCAATACCCGGCACTCCGACTCTGCCCGGCATCGGAGCGGCTAGGGACTTGCACAGAAACCCAAACTGTCAATTCGCAGCTACTATCGCCCATCACAAGGCGTTGAGCGGGATTTTCAAATAGCGCACCCCGTTGAGCTCGGGTGGAGGCAATTCGCCGGCGCGGATGTTGACCTGGACCGACGGCAATATCAGCGTCGGCATTGCCAGCGTTGCGTCACGTGCCCGCCGCATCGCCACAAACTGGTCCTCGCTCACGCCATCGTGCACGTGGATGTTGCCTTCACGCTGGGCGCTGACAGTCGTCTGCCAAGTCGGGCCGCGCCCTTCGGGCGGATAGTCGTGGCACATGAACAGTCGCGTCTCGCCAGGCAAGTCCAGCAGCTTGCGGATGGACCGGTACAACTCATGCGCATTGCCCCCTGGAAAGTCGCAGCGGGCAGTGCCGACATCCGGCATGAACAGCGTGTCGCCGACAAAGACCGCATCTCCTATCTGGTAGGCCATGTCGGCGGGGGTGTGGCCGGGCACATGAACCGCCTTGCCGGTCAGACCGCCGATGTCGAACGTCTCACCGTCTTCAAACAGATGGTCGAATTGCGACCCGTCGAGCCGAAACTCCGGTTCGAGATTGAAGAGCTTCTTGAACACACCTTGGACACGACGGATGTCCTGGCCGATGGCAATGCGGCCACCCAGTTGGCGCTTGAGATAAGGGGCAGCAGAGAGATGGTCGGCGTGCGCATGTGTTTCGAGAATCCACTCGACCCGCAGCGCATGCTCGCGAACGAACGCAATGACCTTATCGGCACTTGCTGTCGATGTCCGCCCCGCCTTGGGGTCGTAGTCCAGCACCGAGTCGATAATGGCGCACTCCGGACACCCCGCCTGATACACCACGTACGTTACGGTCCAGGTGGCCGGGTCAAAGAACGGTTGAATGGTCGGTTGCATGCTTGCCTCCTTGGATGCAAAACATTCTGATCACAGATAGTTTATTTTTCAATATACTATTAACAGACAAAGTGTAGACAACCCATGGACCAGTCCCACCCGACCATCGACCTCGCCACGATGCAAGCTGCTGCGACGAACGCCTGTGCGCTGCTCAAGGTGCTCGCCAATCCGGACCGCCTGCTGCTGATGTGCCGCCTGTCGCAGGATGAGTTGTCTGTTGGCGAGCTGGAGGAACAGCTAGGCATCCGGCAGCCGACGCTGTCTCAACAGCTCGCCGTGCTCCGTGAAAACGGTCTGGTGGCGACGCGCCGCGACGGCAAGAACATTTTCTATTCGGTGGCAAGCCCCCAGGCGCTTGCCGTCATGGCCGTGCTTTATCAACAGTTCTGCGCCAATACCTCGGAGGACGCGACATGCTGATTGACCTTGCTAACTTCACGCCTGGTCTGTCGCTGGTTGGCGGACTCGTCATCGGCGCCGCAGCAGCCGTACTAGTGCTCCTCAACGGCCGCATTGCCGGCATCAGTGGCATTCTTGGCGGCCTACTCAGCCTGCCCCGAAAGGACATGGCCTGGCGCCTGGCCTTCCTTGCCGGACTGGTCGGCGCTCCAGTACTTGCGAGCCTGCTCGGCAAGCCCGCTGTTGCCGATATCCAGGCGAGTTGGGGAGAAATCCTGGTCGCTGGTTTTCTGGTCGGCCTTGGCACCCGCTACGCCAGCGGTTGCACCAGCGGCCACGGCGTGTGCGGCATCTCGCGCGGTTCCGTCCGCTCCCTGGTCGCCACCCTGACGTTCATGGTGGCGGGATTTCTGACTGTCTTCGTGCAGCGGCACCTAATTGGAGGCTGACGTGACCGCCATTACCGCATTGCTCGCGGGCCTGCTCTTCGGCATCGGCCTGATGGTCTCCGGCATGGCCAACCCCGACAAAGTACAGGGCTTCCTCGACCTGGCAGGAATCTGGGACCCGTCCCTGGCCTTTGTGATGGCCGGTGCGATTGCCGTCGGCTCACTCGCCTTCCTGATTGCCAAACGCCGCAAGCGCTCTTTCCTTGGGCTGCCCGTGCAACTTCCCGCCACCACGACCGTGACGCTGCGGCTGGTGCTGGGCAGCACGGCGTTCGGCATCGGCTGGGGTCTGGCAGGCTTCTGCCCCGGCCCCGCGCTAGTGGCCTTGGGCGCTGGCTATCCAAAGGCCGTTGGCTTTGTGGCGGCGATGGTGGCCGGCATGGTCGTGTTCGAAATCGCCGAGCGGGCCAAATCGACCCTGCAACGGGCGTAAGCAGGCCAGCACCCGGCGGCGACGTCCAATGAACGCATCTGTTAAGCCGTACATCGATGGAAAACGTACTTGCCGTCAGTGCAGCGCTGGACTCGGTAGTCGGTCTCATCCTGGCGTTGACCGGGGCAGGTGGCGCTATTCTCGCTGTGCCGCTACTGCTCTTCGTTCTGCATCTGAACGTTGCGGAGGCCGCGTCGGTCGCGCTGCTTGTGGTGGGCCTGTCTGCCGCCGTAGGAGCCATACTTGGACTACGCGCAGGCATTGTGCGTTACCGCGCTGCCATGCTGATGGCTATCGCCGGCACGCTGTTCTCACCTGTCGGATTGTGGCTCGCGCACCGTCTGCCGAACGGCCCACTAACGCTGCTATTCGCAGCCGTGCTGGCCTTTGTGGCATGGCGGATGTTCTGGCAAGCGACCGGGAGCACGCCGGAACACCCAACGGGAGCCGGCCTGTTGCAGCCTTGCCAACTGGACAATCGCACCGGCCGCTTTGTCTGGACCGCTTCCTGCACCCGCGCCCTTGCGCTCTCCGGTGTAGGCGCCGGCTTTCTCTCCGGTCTGCTCGGTGTCGGTGGCGGCTTTGTCATTGTTCCCGCCCTGAAGAAGGCCACCAACGCCCCAGTGCACGCCATCGTGGCAGCGTCCCTGGCAGTCATCACGCCGGTCTCCGCTTCCGGCGTCATTTCGACCGCGATTGCCGGGCGCATGAACTGGCAGATTGGTGCGCCGTTCGCTGGAAGTGCCATGGTTGCCATGTTAGGGGGCAGGCTCGTCGCCAGCCGGTTGAGCGGCCACAGGCTGCAACAAGGTTTTGCAGTGGTCGCCGGCCTGATTGCCATCGGCATGGTCGCGAAAGTCGCCATGGCTGCCTAATGCGAATACCAAAGCGAACACGTTAGTCGACACAACCATTCCTGAGGACACACTCGTGAACACAATCAAGCTGCGTGTTCTAACCCTGGCCATGCTGGCAGCCGCCAGTGCGCCAGTGCTATCTGAATCGCAGGCGGTGCCTATGCCCGTGCCAGACGAGGCTTCAATTCCCAAGGGGCCAATGGGTGATGCCATCAGGCATGGGAAGGTCTTGCTGACGGACACCCACAAACAGCTTCCGAACAATGTCGGCAATAGACTGAACTGTACGAGCTGTCACCTCAATGCCGGAACGACTGCCTATGCATCGCCGTGGGTGGGGCTGGCCGGAGCCTTTCCGGAATACCGGTCGCGCAGTGGAAAAATCATCTCGCTACAGGAGCGCGTCAATGACTGCTTCCAACGCTCAATGAACGGCAAGCCGCTGGCGTTCGACTCGGCCGAAATGAATGCCATCATGGCCTACATGAAGTGGCTGTCCACGGGGGTCCCGGCCGGCACCAACGTGACCGGCAGAGGTTTCGAAAAGATTGATACCGCGCTCGTCCCGAACAGAGAGCACGGTAAGGCACTCTATGCAGCGCAATGCGCGTCCTGCCACGGGGCGGAGGGGCTGGGCACCAAGAACCCGCAAGGCGGTTACATTTTCCCGCCCGTCTGGGGCAAGGACTCCTTCAATGTAGGAGCGGGGATGGCGCGCATGTACACCGCCGCTGCTTTTGTGAAGCACAACATGCCGCTTGGCCAGGGTGGAACGCTGTCTGCGCAGGATTCCGTAGACGTGGCAGCCTACTTCACGCGGCAGCCGAGGCCCGATTATGCGGCCAGGGTGAAAGATTGGCCAAAGGGCGACAAGCCGAAGGACGCACGATAGCGTCAGTCCAGCGCCGACAGCGTAATCGCTCCGCATGAGCTTGCGCCACGTCAACGCCTGACGTCCTGTAAGGGGCGAGACCATTTAAGAGCTCTCGCTTCCAGAACTCAATATTTTCAGCAGCAACCCCACTCTGCTTTTCATCCACACCGTCTTGTTATGGACAAGGAGCCAGTCATGCAAGCAAATGTTGGAACCATTGACCGAGTCCTCCGGATTGTCGTTGGGCTGGTCCTAATTGGCCTGGCCGCGACGGGTCGCATTGGCGCCTGGGGCTGGATTGGCATCCTGCCACTGCTGACAGGCGTCGTGCGCGTCTGCCCCGCCTACAGCATTGTTGGTGTAAAGACCTGCGCGTCACCGAAGTCTGGTGTAAGCGCCCGGTGAACCCGTCTTGACGTGGCTACTCAGGGAGGACGGAGGCAGTCCAGCGATGTGGCAGGAGCTCCGCGATGTCAGCGGTCTTCTGGGTTGGCAGTCGCGTAAGCACGTCTTTCAAGTAGGCGTAGGGGTCATGCCCATTGAGCTTCGCCGACTGGATCAGACTCATGACTGCGGCGGCGCGCTGGCCAGCGCGCAGCGAACCTGCGAACAGCCAGTTCGATCTTCCAAGAGCGATAGGCCGTATTTGCCCTTCGATATGGTTGTTATCGATAGGCACGGCTGGATCCTCAACGTAGCGCACGAGTGCCACCCAGCGTTTGAGGCTGTAGTCGATAGCTCGCGCAATGGCCGAACCGTCTGGCACCCGCCGCCTTTGTTCTTCAAGCCAGAGATGCAGTGCGTCCAGGATTGGTCTGGCCCGCTGCTGTCGCGCTTCCAAGCGTAGTTCTGGTTCTGCGTCCCGCACCTCTCGCTCGATCTCGTAGAGCCCGGCAATGAAGCGTAGCGCCTGGCCAGCCAACTCGCTCTTGTGCTTGTCGTGCAGCTCAAAGTACTTACGACGCGCGTGAGCCATGCACCCAATCTCGACGATGCCACCGCCGAAGCTGGCCTTGTAGCCAGAGAAGTCGTCGCATACCAGCTTGCCCTGCCAGTCCTGCAAGAATGCGCGAGCATGTTCGCCGCTGCGGCTAGGTGCAAACTGATAGATCACTGCACGCAACGATGAGAGCTGGCTCGGTGCGTAGGCCCACAGGTAGGCGCGATGCGTCTTGCCGTCGCCTGGCGAGAGCATCTGCACTGGTGTCTCGTCGGCGTGCAGTACGCTCTGGGTCAATACCTCAGCCTGCAGGGCATCCACCAGCGGTTGCAGTCGCACACCGCAGATACCGACCCACGCACCCAGCGTCGATTGCGGGATTGCCAGGCCGGCCCGCGCGTAGATGCGTTCTTGCCGATACAGAGGAAGATGGTCGCCAAACTTGGACACCAGCGTATGCGCCAGCAGCCCGGCGGTGGGGATGCCCTTGTCGATGACGTGGGGAGGAACCGGTGCCTGAGTGAGAGTCTCACATTGCCCGCATACCCACTTGCCCCGGATATGACGTTCGACCGTGAACACGCCAGGGGTGTAATCCAGCTTCTCACTGACGTCTTCGCCAATGCGCTTGAGCGCGCAGCCGCACGTGCAGGTCTCGGACTCTGGCTCGTGACGGATCTCGGTGCGAGGCAATTGAGGCGGAAGCGCCTGGCGTTTCGGCTTGTCCCTGGGCTCCGACTTGGACGGCGGCATCAGCGCTTCCAACTCGGCTTCGATTGCCTCAAGGTCTGCATCGAGGGCTTCCTCCAGCAAGCTTGCCTGGGCCGATGTCAGTTGCTCGCTGCGTTTGCCGAACTTCCAACGCTTGTGGATGGCTAGCTCGTGAGTGAGCTGATCGATCTTGGTTTGCCGGTAGCGCAACTCCTGCGCGTGCCGCGCAATGACGGCGTCATGCTCCTGGATCTGCGCCCGCAGCGTCGCAGCCAACTCGCGCAATTGCTGTGGGCTCAGGTCGTCCAGGTTCTCGGCGGGATTCATGTTCCGAATCTTGCCAGTTCCCGGTCACTCCAACCATTGGCACAGCCCCCAATGGACGCTCGGCTCCTGTGCCAAGCCACGACTAAAGCACGGTGATCGCCTCATCGCGGCCCAAGCGCTGCCAAGGCAGGCCCAGCACCAACGCATCCAGTTGCTCCCGACACAGCGGCGTCGTGATGGCTGTCATACCGTCGGTCCAGACGAAGCGACCCTTATTGAGCCGCCGCGTCGCCAACCAGATGCCAATGCCGTCGTACACCAGCACCTTGATCCGCGTGGCACGCTTGTTCGTGAAGAGATAAGCATGATGTGGCCGGGCGGCTCCAAATACCTTCACCACCCGAGCCAAGACCGTATCTGTTCCCGCTCGCATGTCCAGCGGCTCGGTGGCTAGCCAGATTGCCTCGACGCGGATCAACGCAACCACCCCTGAAGCCATTCGCCACACTCTGCTGCGGCCGATCCCGGCCAACGAATGTTGATCGTCGCTGCACCGCGTCGCACTTCGATCTGTATATCCGGTATCGCCGGCGTCGGCGTGGGATCGCCGATCTGCAGCGGGATGAACTCGGCTTGGGGTACTGTCATCAATGCGCGGGCTTCGCCCGCGGCTTCCAACGCTTGGTGCTCAGCGACCCAGCGCCGCAGCAGATTCGCGTTCACGCGATGGTGCAGCGCTACTGCCGCAATCGAAACACCAGGATGCATGCAGTCCTGGACGGCTTTGGCCTTGAACTCGGCGCTATGCTGACGTCGGCGTCGCGCTGGTACGCTCTCTTCGATAGTGTTCACGTGTCCACCAAGAATTTAGATGGACACGATGCTCCTTGCTCTCCTGCTTCCCTTCAAGACGGGTTCACCGGGCCCTTACAGTCTGGTGCCAAGTAAGTCCATATATCGTTCGGCCTGCCATCGCAGGCCTCAAGATGAAGGAGGTTTTCATGAGTGGCCTGCCAGAATTCAAGACTGTGGTCAAAGACGTGTCGGCGCAAATGCGCGGCCTGCGAGAGAGCCAGCCGGGCTTGATGACGGCCTTCAGCCAGCTGGCTGCAGCCGGCACCAAAGAAGGCGCGCTAAGCAAAAAGACCCGGGAGTTGGTGGCGCTGGGTATTGCAATCGCGTGCCGCTGCGATGACTGCATTGGCTTTCACGTCAAAACGCTTGTCCAACTCGGAACCACCCGAGCTAAATTAGAGGAAGTGCTGGGAACAGCCGTGTATATGGGAGGCGGGCCGTCGATGATGTACGCCACGCACGCGCTCGCTGCATTTGAGGAGTTTTCGTCCTGACGCAGGTGTCGGGCTACCCAACACAACTGCACTGCCTATTGAGTCCGGAGTCCATCGTGAAGAAGCTCAGTCTTTGCCTTACGCTTTCCGTCTTTTCAAGCCTACCGCTCACCGCGCAATCTGCTGACACGCAACGCCAAGCGGAGGTCGCCAAGTTAGGCGCAGACGTGATGCCGTTCAGTCTAAGGGCCACAACACACGTATTTACCAAGACGAGGGACGGGGGAACCCAGCGCGTGGTCGCGAAGGATGATGCGTCCGATGTCACGCAGGTCCGATTGGTGCGAGAACACCTACAGCTCATCCAGAAGCAGTTCCAGGCAGGCGATTTCTCAGGCCCTTCGTACATACATGGCAATGAGATGCCTGGCCTTGCCCAACTCAAGGCAGCGAAGCCGGGCCAAATTTCTATTACATACATGGACGTCGCAAGGGGCGGCGAACTGTCTTTTCGCACTACTGAGCCCAGTCTTGTGTCTGCTCTTCACGCTTGGTTCGATACGCAAGTTTCCGACCATGGCGCAGACGCGATGGAGGGCCATGCGCATCATCATGGCGCTCATTCCCAAGACTGACCAGAGCCCGACTACCTTCACCGTCGTCGGACGAATTTCGCAGTGAGAATCAGGCAGATAGTCACACCGCTGAATATTGCTCCGCCATAGAACGTAAAGGCGGCTCCGAATCTATCCCACAGCCAGCCCGCCAATGCGCTCGCAATCAGCAGCGCCAGCCCGCTAGCCAGATTGAAGACACCGAACGCCGTGCCCCTGAGGTCAGCTGGCGCGGTATCGGCGACCATGGTCGCCAAGAGTCCCTGCGTCATTCCCATATGCAACCCCCAGAGCACGACTCCGCAGAGCGCGACCGACCAGTGCGAAGCCATGGCAAGCACAACGTCAGCCGCTATCAGCACCACCAGTCCCCATACCAGGAGTTTGGAATGACTGTACTCGTCAGCCAGCTTCCCGAATGGATAGGCTGCGATGGCATACACAAGATTCATCGCCACCAGAACGAGAGGCGCCAGGAACAGCGGCAGGCCCAAACGCTGAGCCCTCAGCACCAGGAATGCTTCACTGAATCGCGCCAGCGTGAACACCGCACCCACGGCAACCACACCCCAATAGGCTGGACTCAACCGCACGAGATTCTCGCGTTGAACGGGGTTAACACGCTTTGCACCTTCGTGGGCCTCCGGCTCTTGCACACCGAACAAGAGCAAGACGACAGCTAAGATGCCCGGAATAACGGCCACCAAGAAGACGGACCTAAAGTCGTTCGCCCAGAGATACATCAAACCGATAGCAATCAGGGGGCCGAGGAAGGCTCCCACTGTATCCAGCGACTGTCGAAGTCCGAAGGCGGCACCTCGAAGGTGGGGCGGAGCAATATCCGCGACCAGTGCATCACGCGGCGCACCACGAATGCCCTTGCCAACACGGTCAGCAACGCGCGCACCCAGCACCATGCCGACCCCCGAGGCAAATGCAAAGAACGGCTTCGACAGCGCACCCAACGCATAGCCGAAGACTGCCAGTCCCTTGCGCCTTCCTAAATAGTCGCTCAATGCGCCGGAAAAGACTTTTACAATCAGGGCCGTCGCCTCGCCCGCGCCTTCTATTAGCCCGACCGCCATGGCACTTGCACCGAGCGTAGTGACCATGAAGACAGGCAGCAGGCTATGGATGAGCTCAGACGACACATCCATCAGCAAGCTGACGAAGCCCAGCATCCAGATGCTGGTGGGAATCTGGCGTAAGGTACCAGCAGGAGCAGTCATTGCCATTAGTCTTTTCGATGGTGAGGCAGAGCTGGGTCTCAACCTCGCTTTTCGTTGTACTGGAATATCAGCTCGTCACTGCACAAAACCGTGGCTCGAGAACCTGAGACCTCCATCAGTCTTCCGGGAGAAATTGCGTGTAGGAGACCTCGCCAACCCAGGGGCTGAGTAAGCGGCAAGGCGGTGAGCCTTCTTCTCCGGCGTTGGAGGGAACCATCGTTCAACGTACCACCAGAGCTGGTTATTGAACACAGAGGCCCGGATTTGCAGCAGGTTGTGGGCGTGACCGACTGCGCTCATCGCCACATTCATCAATATTTCCGGTGCGCACTTCAATCCCCTCATGACGCTCGCCGAGATTTGCCTGGGTAAGCTGCGCTGGAGGCATGCCCGAATTACATCCTAGCGCACCTTTGCAGGCACCCCGCCGGCGGATACTCCCGGCTTCATTGTCAGCAAACCGGTCGGTGGCGCCCTGGCAGTTCTCTGTTCCTTTGGTTTGAGCGCCTGCATAGCCCGCAGTGCAGTCAACGAACACGGTGCGCGATGAATGCCCTTACAGGGAGGGCAAGCGCTCGAACCGGTCATAGCGCGCAAATGGTGGCTTCACTTCAGTAACGTCAAGTTCTTCCACAAGCGCTGCCGACATGCCTTCGCTCAACCAACCGCACATGTCGGCGAGCTGCTCTGGCGAGCCCTGAAACATTGCCTCTACGGTATCCCCGACAACGAGCGGGGGCAAAGCATGCCCCCTTTTGGCAGGAGGTGCCATCTCCCACACTCTATTGTGGGACAGTTCATCTCACACTATGATGCTTTTAAACACATGCCACACACGTACTCGAAGCCCTTGAAGGGTTTAAGCGTGTAGATAAGCGCTGTCAACGCAGCGGTCAATTGATGGACGAGAACTATGGGCCGTGGAGACGGCGCTGGCTACAATGGCATTCGCGGTCCCTGCTGGCTGGCTAGTGTGGTTGCTCTGACCGAGGTCGAGCGGAATTCCCACCAGGAGAGAATGCGAGTAGCATACCGCAACCTTGGCGACTTTCCCGAGAGCGAGATTGATTTCATATTTCAGCGCACTTCACGAGGTTTGAGAAGGCTCGGTTCATGCCCCGGGGTCTTTGAGGTTTCGCCTCGCACGCAACAGAGCATTCGCGCACAGGGTCTTCGATTGCTATCAGTGCCGTGCCGTAGTGCTCGATAATCGCTGCGAAATCAGTCGAGATGACGGCACATGTAGTGTGTCCTTGCGCCAAACCGCCGAAGGAATTCCTTGGACAGCTTCATCCTCTGTGGCATGTCTTCTAACGCGGTGAGCGTGAACCCGAAACGAGCAAAGAACGCAGGATGCTCGGACGTGAGCACCGCAGCCCTCGTGCAGCCGTTGGCGCGGGCACGCATCAAGATGGCCCTAACCAGATGCGTAGCAACCTGATGGCCCCGGTACTCGCCTAGAACCGCAGCGGCCTGAATGATGACCGTCTCGCCATGCATTTCGCCGCAGGCGCAGCCGATTACGTTCTCACCTATGGCAGCCAGGCTGTAGAGGCTCGCCGAGGGGTCAATATCGCTGCCGAGCAAACCGCAGGAACGGAGCACGTGCGAGATTGCTTCTACGTCTGCCGACCCGGCGGCGCGAATCCTCACATCTCTTATCATTCTTCTTATCCCCCCCGATGCTCCCACAACAATTTGAGACTCATATCGCGCCTCAAAAGTGCGCCCCCTCAACAGTGCACCCTCTATATTTTAACTATACGCACGGAAAAATTCTCTCAGCCAAATGAACTAGCTTTCATCTCTTCGCTTTTATCTAAGCAAGACTCTATAGGGCAGTTAAATTTGGTCTCACCCGAATGAGTCGCCAGAATGCTTCAACGCACATTTACAAAAACTAAATCCTGCATTAGACAAAACTAATATCACAATACACTGCTATCAATGAGGTAAAAAAATGCACTGAGGGAGGCGCCATCCGGCTACGCACGGTCGACGCGGTGCAGGGAAGCTCAATCACAATCACTTACAGACGAGCTCCTTGTTCGATGATAGTCTTACTGAACGGTCTATCTGAGGTTGCATAACCGCCGGACTGTCATACAACGAGGGCAACATAATTGCCTTCAATATTATTTGATGTGCGCGGGACTTCTCGGCAGAAGATGACGCACGCAGGAGACACATCATCATGCTGACCGACGTTGTTGTGCGCTCGGCCCTTCGTTCAGATTGGCATCACATTGCTGCATTGCTTGAGCAATGCGGCCTCCCCACCTCCGATACCTATGAGTTAATTGAAGACTTCCAAGTTGCGATATATGAAGACCGCATTGTTGGATGTGCGGCAGCGGAATATCGCGGCTCGCATGTGCTCATCCGCTCAGTCGCAGTTGAGCCAGCATACCGAGAAAACGGCATCGCAACGCGCCCGGTTGAAATACTATTGATGCGGGCTCGCGGCACAGAAGCTCATGATGCCTATATTTTCTCCACAGTGGCTCCCGCGTACTTCGCTCGCTGGGGATTCTCGCTCGTCGCGACTGAAGAAGTGCCACATGAAGTCAAGTTATTGCCAGCTGTCCAGCGTGCGGCCCTAACATCAGCGCTTTGCATGAGATGTGAGCTAGGATAGAAAGTGCCGCGTCGCACCGACATCATCAAGATGCGGTTGACCAGAGAACGGTGTGAAGAATGTCTGTTGGACACGTCATCAATCTCCTACACGAAGCCGCTTTGGGCACGCTGGCCACCCACTCAGTGACCCTGCCTGGTTACCCGTATGCGACTGTGGTGCAATGCCACCGACGTTCAGACTGCACGCCGGCTGACGGTTGTCGGCGATGCTGAGCGCTTCGAACCAAGTTCTGCATTTCTTGCTCGTTACCTGCGCTATGAGCCAGGGACGGAGCAACTGTTGGCGCTGGACTTCATGTTCTTCCGATTGAGCACAAGGAAAGTCCGATTCATTGAGGGCCTCGGACGGATGGGATGGCTGGATAAAGCTGACCTGTGCCTTGTTGACCAATTGTCCGGAGAGACTGAGGCCAATCTTGTGCGGGAAGTCTCACGCATTGTGCCAGCTGGTGTGCGCGTACTAGGCATCGATTGCTATGGTGTCGACTACGAAGCAGGCGCGCTTCGAAAGAGATTCCGATTCTCGAATCCGCCGTTGCCACCAGAAGCAATCCTGGACGCAGCATTGAACGCGGTAACGGGCCTTAGCTGAGGCGCGTACCGGCTCATTCGGAACCATGTTGATGAGCTGCCTCCGCTTCGCGGCTTGAGGCCGTGGCCGCCTACGGCAGCGACAAGGCTGAGCGCCTTAGTCCTGACATAAACGATTTTTAATTCCTTCTCTGGACGCTTGCCGAGCTCTGAGCCCAGGCCACGAGCCCGGCTTCTGCCCAATCCCAGAGAAGCGCAAGCAGCCTCCTGCCCTTCGGCTGTTGCTATTTCACCCCAAAAAAAATTACGCACGGCGGCAGTTTATGGCATAGAGTTGTCCCTCAAGATTCGACCGCGAAGCGTAGGTGTCATGAAGCGCATTGCACCTTCGCCCCATGGCCATGGCTCCTGTTGGGCCCTATAAGCGCGGCAAAAAGAAAGCATTGGGATGTTGGAGGGGTCATGAAAGGCACGAACGAGCAGTCGCTGCGTTTCCAGGTCGAGAAGTGGCTCGCGCCTGGTTCCACGGCAGCGGTCCGCGTAGTCGAATTCAGTCGCACCATCTCAGGTCGACGACGCTACGTTTGCGTCGAGAGCGCGCAACCGGCCGGGTTGCGCGCGTTGTTCTTCTTTCGGCACGATGACGGATGCTGGCGCGTGTTTCCGCCTCCAGTCCCGAGGATGATTGCCGGCTGTCTTGCCTTGTGAGCGGCTCATTACCGATTGACACAAGCAGAGACCAGGCAGCAACCACCCAACTAGGACTTGCGCTATGAAGAACATGCTCGCTGGTGCCGGCATTTCGCTCTGCGATGCCGGCCGGGAAGCCGTGCCCGCCAATGACAGTGACACGCATTGCGAGGCAATCGATAAGACGGATACCGTCTCGACCATGAATGCCGCTATGGCCGTTGCGCCCTCACTATTTGCCACGTACCAAAATTGCTGCCGCGCTATGAGTCAGGATTTAACCCTGACACAGCTCGAACAACGAGTGGTTTTTCTTGTACTTGCGGTTGCCAGTGGCTGCAACTACGACGAGCTGGCCTCTGGTGACGGCACCTGCACCGCCAATGAGACCTTCAGAAAGATTGTGGCGGCAATCCGTCACGGCAAGCCTCTCGCTGATGCCCGGCTTCGGGCTCTAGTCAGTTTTACACGTGCAATGTTCATACATCGCGGTCGCCCCAGCGAGCATGAGGTCAAGACCTTTTTGCATGCTGGCTATCGTGAAGAAAACATCCTAGACATCATTCTGGCAATCGCGGCAAATACGCTGGACAGTTATACGTGCCACGTATTCAATGCGAAGGCAAGTGGGTCCACGTTGCGGGTCGGCTAGCAACGTCGCTATGGCAGTATCCAGCCCCCGATTCAATTGGTCAGCCTTCCGATGCCGAATTCTGGACTAGGGGTGACGGATTTCAGTATCCACTGGATAGTGAGGTGTTCATGAGCTCCACCGGCCCCCTTCCGCGCGCAATTTTGCGGCAGGTTATTGCCATAGGCGCCCTTACATGCTGTGCTGTCGTGCATGGCGATGCCGGCTGCAACAGCGGAACAGAAGTTCTCATCTGGATGCCCGGAATTGGCCTCAAAACGGCTTGGCAAGATGCGTTGGAGCTCGGCCGGCTTGGCGATGCCGGTGGCGACTCGGTGCGGTTCCGGACCATTGAACATGCGGCCGTACGTTCCCCAGATGCATTAATTCGCGGCTTGAGAGCGGACAAGCTCACCTTTCGTCAACGTCATCTTTACTGCTTGTTCGATTTAACGGAGCTACCAGAGGCGTGCCTCGACGAGCTCGAGGAACGGGCTGTACGGCACGGCGATTACATCCTGGCGGGACACCTGCTAGGGGAGACAACACTCACCTGGGGATAATTGATGAGCTTCGCCACGCTCTTGTATTGAGGTGGCATGAACGCCGAACGGCGGCTAGCACGACCCCAGCGCTATGTGGCACCTTCCCCCTTCGCCTTGCCTCCAACGTCCGCTGAATCACTGGTTGGACTACACCATGAGGCGTCAGTGCTATGCAAGCGGTGGCGCCCGTAGCCATTCGCCAACCGACCGATTGGCATCTCTGGGAGATTGTCGGAGTCCGCTGACACCACAAAGCTGCTGATGGGCGGGATGGCGCGTCAGACCAAAGAGCAAGCCTCACGCTGCCCCCAAAAAAAACCCGCGTAGCCGGGGTGGTTACGCGGGTGGTAGCAGGACTTCATGGCCAGTCTATATCGATTTAAAATTTTCTTACGTCAGAATTAAGAGAAACTTTGGCCTCAAATCTGAAGGTGGCTATGAGGCTTGGTGACTACATCCTGGCCGAGCATCTGCTGCAGAACTCCGATATCGTTTGGGCCGAGTAACTTCAACTCATGCATTCCTTCATTTCGGCGGCGCTCGGCTTGGCCGCCGGGTCCATCTAACTACTCGCGCCCTATCGTCGACCATGTCGCCGAGAGGTAAACCCTGAGATGTCGCCACGCACCTCTTCAGCTATGCTGGATGTACGCAACGGCACACGACAGCCAATAATGTTCGGGCGTTGCGATAATTCCAACGGGGCTCGAACTGCTGATGAATTAGTTGCGCATTATTGCGCAGACATGCACAATTTGCGCATGTCACGCATGATGGGCAGCATTCAAGAAGCAGCGGAGTTTCTGGGCGTCTCGGCCCCAACGCTGAGGCGCTGGGAGCGCGAAGGCAAGCTCATCCCAGACGAACGCACAGCGGGCGGGCGTCGTCGCTATGATCTGGCGCGGCTGCGACCCGAGCAATTCTATGCAATCGCTACGGCGCGACGCACCGTGGCCTACGCCCGCGTTTCCAGCCACGACCAGAAGGATGACCTTGAGCGGCAGAAGCAGGTGCTGGAGCTTTACTGTGCCCGCCAGGGCTGGACGTTTGAGGTGATTGGCGACCTTGGCTCCGGCATGAACTACCACAAGAAGGGCCTCAAGCGCCTGCTGGGCGCGATCATCGAGGGCGCTGTCGGGCGCCTGGTCATCACCCACAAGGACAGGCTGCTGCGCTTCGGTGCGGAACTGGTGTTCGCCATCTGCGAGGCGAAGAACGTCGAGGTCGTGATCCTCAACCAGGGCGAGGACACGACGTTCGAGGAAGACTTGGCCAAGGACG
This sequence comes from Cupriavidus sp. WKF15, assembly GCF_029278605.1. Taxonomy (NCBI): domain Bacteria; kingdom Pseudomonadati; phylum Pseudomonadota; class Betaproteobacteria; order Burkholderiales; family Burkholderiaceae; genus Cupriavidus; species Cupriavidus sp. WKF15. The sequence continues at coordinate 517,447 of NZ_CP119574.1, read as the reverse complement.
TGCTGGAGATCATCACGGTGTTCAGTGCCCGGCTCTACGGCAGCCGTTCGCGCAAGAATCAGAAGCTGCTCGACGGCGTGCGCCAGGCCGTCGAGCATGCCCAGTCATGCTGATTGCCCACCGCATCGCCCTCGATCCGAACAACGCGCAAGCCACGTATCTGGCGCGAGCCGCGGGCACGGCGCGCTTCGCCTATAACTGGGCGCTGGCCGAGTGGAAGCGCCAGTACGAGGCGTGGAAGACGGACAATGCGCTGCTCAAGCCGTCGCAGGCGGCGTTGCGACGCCAACTGAACGCGATCAAGCGCGAGCAGTTTCCGTGGATGATGGAAGTCACCAAGAATGCGCCGCAGATGGCGATCATCCAGTTGGGCGAGGCGTTCAAGAATTTCTTCGCGGGCCGCGCCCGCTATCCGCAGTTCCGCAAGAAGGGCGTGCACGACCGCTTTACGCTCACCAACGATCAGTTCAGTATCGACGCCTCACGCATTCGCATCCCCAATCTCGGCTGGGTGCGCATGCGCGAGACGTTGCGCTTTGCTGGCAAGATCATGTCGGCCACGGTCTCCCGTGTGGCCGACCGCTGGTTCGTCAGCATCACCGTGGACACACCCGACAGTTCGCACCTGCCCGAAGCCGAAAACCAAGGGGCAGTGGGTGTCGATCTGGGTGTGTCGGCGCTGGCCACGCTCTCGACGGGAGAGGCGATTCCTGGTCCCAAGCCGCACAAGGCTTTGCTAGCCCGCCTGCGCAAGCTATCGCGCAGCCTGTCGCGCAAGGTCAAGGGATCGGCCAATCGTCGCAAGGCGAAGGCAAAGCTGGCGAAGCTGCATGCCCGCATCGCCGCCATCCGCTCGGATGCCCTGCACAAGCTCACGACTGATCTCACTCGCCGCTTCCACACCATCGGCATTGAAGACCTGAACGTGCGCGGCATGGTGAAGAACCGGCACCTGGCGCGTTCGATCGCCGACATGAGCTTCTTCGAACTGAGGCGGCAGCTGGAGTACAAGGCGGACATGCGCGGAGCCAAGGTGGTGGTGGCCGACCGCTTCTATGCCAGCAGCAAGACGTGCTCGGCGTGCGGACACAAGCTGGAGAGCTTGCCGCTGTCCATGCGCGAATGGATGTGTCCCCCGTGCGGGACGATTCACGACCGCGATGTGAACGCGGCCGTGAACCTGTGCAACCACGCCGTGAGTTCCACGGTGTCAGCCCGTGGAGAGGAAGGCTCTGGCTCGGATCGCAAGACCCGAGTGAAACCGTCCTCCGCGAAGCGGGAAGTCAGCTTTGTTCCTGTTTGAGCAGGAATGAGCAAGTCTGATGGAACGGGAAGTTCTAGCTACCTGTGCGCACCAAATTTCGAGGACAAGATGGCGACTGGCACTGTGAAGTGGTTTAACAACGAAAAGGGCTATGGATTCATCACGCCCAGCGATAGCGGCAAGGACTTGTTCGCTCATCACAGCGAAATCCAAGGTACCGGGTTCAAGTCGCTTGAGGAAGGCGCAAAGGTAGAGTTCGATGTCTCGCAAGGCCAGAAAGGCCTGCAAGCGTCAAAGATTCGCAAAGTATAGCCGCCTGCGTACCTGAGCAGCCTGGCCTGAACGGTAAAGCAGCCCTTCTCTAACGCGAAGGGGGGCACACTTGATGACCCCAGCCACTCGGCGGGCCCATCATTTGCGCGGAATATCGGCAATTGAGCACGGAAGGCCGGCAGCAGAGGCGACCACACGTGGACTACTTCGCCGAAAAGGCTTTTGATGCGTAATGGCACTAGTCGCTCTCCCACCGCTTTACCGCTGCCAAACACGCGGGGCAAGATACCCGAGCATACTCGTCCAGCCCTCGTGCGGACCGGAGCTCGCCGTCGGTTTGGCGCAAGCGCTTGCACAGCAAATCGCCCGCCGCGCGTATCAGCCGCCCATCACGAATGGCCTGGTTTAACAGGACGTGAACATCGCGTTCGGGCTCGTCGTGGGTAGGCACCCTCGAGGCATTTCTCGAGTCAACCGCAACGATACCAGGCACCCACCGAACTGGAATCGCCAGACTCGCATTGAATGCAAGCGCTTGATTACGAAGACGCTCCTCACTTTTGTGAAGCGCGATTCGGGCCGCCTCTTCCCTCTCTGTCTTCGCTGCTCGAGCACCGTCGACATCCTCTGCCCTAGCACCGACAAACAGCACTTTGGAATGCTGCCAAACTTCGAGCAAAGTACCAGAGGCAAGCGTGACTGCCTCCGTTCGACTCGACCGCTGCAAGCTGACAATCTCCAGCCGCGCCCCATCCAGCGTTACCTGATTGTCTTCGACAACTACACGCCCCCTATGTTCGGCGGATAGCCATTGAGCGTCGACCGTTGAGACCAACCGCAACTGGTAGATATCCATAAGACTATCCCCGCTGACGCGATGATTGCGTCGCCGTCATCAGCCCTGCGCTCAACCGGAGCGCCGAGCGCGAACAACGCCATAGCGCGATTTCGACCTGATTGCCCTCAATCATCATCCCCGTGGTGCCCATGGTGTCCATAGTGTCTGTGGCCCCAGTACCCGTACGGGCCATAGTATCCACCGTAGTACCCGCCATCGTAGGGCACGACGACGCAACCACCAAGCAGTGTAGATACGGCGACAAGCAAAGCGAGAAACGGCTTCATTGCACTTCCCCAAACGTAACAAATGCAGAGGCCAGGCTGCCTTTCAGCTAACCTGCGCTCTCCGCAAAGCTCGGGCACTCAAGCTTCGTTGCCATGGCCGTCGCCCTGGCAACGGACCTCCTGGTCGCTCGATGCGAGCGGCTTACTGCTTCTTCGTCTTGTCTACGTTAGCACTGGCTGCGGCCTTCGCGGCTTCGGGCTGCGCATCGGGCTTCGCCACATCTGCCTTGGCCTTATCGGAATCATTCTTTGCCTCAGCCTTCGCCTTACCGGCCTCGGTGTTGGCGGCACCCATCTTGCTCGCCTTAGGGTGGGCACCCTTGGCAGCGGCCTTATTTGCGCCAGCTTTTACATCAGCCTTTTCCTTGCCGGCGCTGGCTTGCGCTTTTGCTTCATCGCCCTGCGCGCTGACACCCTTCGTGTCCTTGTCGGCCTTCGCCGGGGTGGCACTCTTTTCCTTGACGACCTTCACCTGGTCTTTCGTCGCCCCTGCTTGCGGCTGAGTCCCGGAAGCTGGCGCACCAGTCTGCGCGAAAACGGTACCGACGAGGGCGGCAGAGGCGAGAGCAGCAAACAGCTTCTTCATGACGTGAACTCCTGAGCAATTTTTGGCAGCCCGGCAATGCGCCGTGCTTACCGGAAAAAACGCACTGTTCCGAGTCGAGTTGACCTCGAACTCGTGACAAACCGTAAGTTCTGAAACAGGCAAGCTGAAGTCGTGAGCCTGGACGGATGCGCCTCCACCCCCTATTACGGGTCTTCGCCCTCTCGAAGGTATTCTGACTTCGGTCCACACGGAAGATGCTCGGTTGTCTTGTAGCTCCCATAGTCCGGCTTGACACCTTGCGCGTCGACGTCGCGTTACAGAATGTCACCGCTGTGCAAATCTGCTAATACACCGTAGAACCATGCTGACCTAGAGTCTCAGCAAGAGAAAAAGGAGAAAATCATGCGAAAGGCCGCAGCGCTCTTGCTTCTGGTCGGCGTTACCGCTCTTGGCTCCAACATGGCTGAAGCGCGGGTGGACGTGGGTATTGGTATTGGCATCCCTGCGCCAGTGGTTGTCGCCCCGCCGCCTGTCTACTACGAACCTGCCCCCGTGGTCGTCCAGCAGCAGCCGGTGGTAGCGGCTCCGGCTTACTACTACGACGACTGGCAAGCGCGCGCCTGGAGGGAGCGCCAATGGCGGCGCGAGCAGCGATGGAGAGAGCATGAATGGCGGGAGCGCCAGCGCGAATGGCGGCGCTGGCATGACGGCTACGATGACTAGAATGCGCGAGCGTTAGTCTTACTGTGTCACAAACGTAGTCGAACGCTAACGGCGGCGCAATGCGGGCAATGTCCCAGGGCGCCTGCGAGTGCGACGCTCAACTGAAGGCGCAGCGTCCTGATCGAGTTCGGCACGTGACGCTGCGCGCGCCGGACTTCCCCGAGGAACGTAATCTTCGGGAATGGCAGGCACCTGGCATTCGATGAAGTTTTTTTTACCGCCGGCGCTGCTGCCGGCTTTCAGTCGCTGCGCCATCAGGAAGCCATACGCGGCGATGCTCAGGCTGGCGTGGTGGTGAAAGCCCCGCCAACCCCGCCCCTCATAGTGGCCCAGGCCGAGGTCCTGCTTGAGATCTTGATAATCGCGCTCGATGCGCCAGCGCATGTGCGCAGCGCGCACCAGATCGTTCAGTGCCGTGGTTTCGGGCAGCGTGGACAGGTAATACTTCTCAGGCTCGGCCTGATCTGCGGGCCACTCGATGAGCAGCCACTGCTGGGGCAGCAGACGCGCCTTGCCCACGTTACCCCCGGCGCAGCGTACCCGCAGCGCCGCAAAGCGGCCCGTCAGGCGCTCGTTGCTGCCTTCGCGCCAACTGATGTTCTGGAATGCGCTGTCGGACAAGGACTGCGCCAATGCCTTGACACTCACCGGCTGTCTCTTGGCGGTGCGCCGTGGCATCACCGGTGGACGGCCCATGCCGCTGTAGGGCTTTGGCGGCAGGGGCTCCACCCCCGGTGGCCAGACCACCACGGCCGAGGTGATCCCGACCACGTAGGGCAAGCCCAGATTGGTCAGCCCTTGACGAAACGCATAGTCGATCCCGTAGCCTGCGTCGGCCAGCACGCAGTGCTTGGGTGCTCCTTCAGAGAGCAGGCCCCGTATCTGTTGCAGGGCAATTTGAGGCTTGGTCGCAAACTCGATGTGTTCGGGAATCCCGGCCTTGAGTCTGCGCTCGGCATCTTCGGCCCAGTTGCGGGGCAAGTACAGTTGCCAGGCCACCGGTAGGCTGCCTTGTTCGCAGGCCAGCGAGACGCTGACGGCCACTTGGCAGTTGTCCTGCTTGCCCAGCACCCCGCAGTATTGGCGTGTCACGCCCACCGAGTGGACGCCCTTCTTGGGAAAGCCCGTGTCGTCAACGATCCACCAGCCGCCAGCGCTGAAGTCCATATGCGGCACCACCCACTGCGCCACGCGATTGAGCAGTTGCTGGTCACTCCATTGGGCCTTGGCGACAAAGTGATGCAGGGCTTGGTGCCGGGCGCTGGCGCGCAGCGGATCAACGCGGGCGGCCATGGGTTCGACGCTCTTGCGCGACAGAGGCAGCATCAGACCGGTGCAATACCCAGTCAATCCTGCGTGACGGTCGGCATGACCCAACCCTTCAGCCAGGTGAGCCATGTATCGATCGAACTCTTTGGATATGCCCATGGCACCTCCCATCAAAGGGAAAAATGATGGGCATATTATGCCTTAATTTTTATGACACAGTAAGATTAGTTAGGCTGGTGGGTAACAGCCGGAGCGCGGAGATGTCCGCCGTGAATCATTGGCAACAGGTAACACTATGAGGCCGCGTCGTGCGACAGAGGCAGACCTGCATGATGTGGAAGCATTGCTTCGGTCGTGTTCGCTGCCCGTCGGCGGGATACGTGGCGACGCGGTGGAATTTCATGTCAGCCGGGACAAGAGGGGCCTGCTCGGCTGCGCCGGCATCGAGGTGTTCGGGGGCAGCGTTGGCCTGTTGCGAGGGGTCGCTGTCGCCCAGCGCGCGAGACGGGCAGGGCTGGCTGCCTTGCTGGTTTCCGCGCTGGTCGCCGATATCCGCCTGCGCGGCATCGATACCCTGGTCGTCGGAACCAAGGCGGCAGCCGGCTATTTCTCCCGCCTCGGATTCACACCTATCGACCGTGCTGTCATCCCTCCGGAAGTACTGGCATCCCGTGAATTCGCCGACGCCGGTATTATTGAAACGCCGCCCCTGATGAAAGCTGAGCTCTAGCTACAGCTCATACCCTGTTAGCGCTATCCTGCTGTAGCACCGCAGTAATTAATGGACGTCCCCGCACAGTTCGCATTGCAATTCCCTGTACTTCGCGTCGTTGGGACGAATGGAGTCATGGCCTCATCAGTTGATGTCAGACTTGGACTGATGGCAGACAACGTCAACGTAGAATCCGAAGCCAATAGCCAGATTGAGGAACGCCCCTGCAAGGCGCGCGTCATTCTCTATATTTCGCGAAGACATCTCGACAACATCTTCCGATGCGCTGCATGCAGCCGGGTCTCGCAGAAAGGTGAAGGCGGTTTCCAAATTTCACTGACAACTGCTCTCGCTTATCGAAAGGCGAACTCCAGAGGGTAAAGGCAGCAACGTCCAATCTCAAGGACGCCAACCTGGCGTGCCTGGCGGCGGCCCGAGCCGAGCCAGTACACCCAGGCCCTTCAGGCAAGCGATCAGGACGGCGTCGTTCGATGACACCTTGCGCCTCAGGTTATTGTCGATTGTCCAGCATCCGCACGCTGCCACGATGAGCATCGCGCGGGAGGACAAGGCCGCAGCGTCCGGTTGCCAGGACGACTGCCATCAGGTGAACTTCAGCCAATGGCCGAATGAGTTGTGAATGAACGAGACGGGGTCGTTGGGACAGTCGGGCTCGCCGCGACATCTAGGTTGCCGAGTCGGGACTAGTGCGAATCATCTGGACCGTCAGAGCGCATGCCTCCGACTGCGCCGTGGCCACGCGCACTGCAATTGTCAACCCCCTCGTTTCTCTGCCGTTAAAAGACTGTCGCAGGTAATCCGATCCAAGTGTAAATTGATGCCAGTTGATGACAACGACGTGCCGAAATACCCAAGGGGCGACCTGCGGCGAATGCTTACCGTTCTGGCTGCGATTGACGCCATCACCGATGCGACCTTGGTCAAGGTGGTAGCGCGGACTGGCATCGATAAGAAGACTGTGACCATGCTTGTTAAGCAAGCTGCGGCACAGGCCGGGGTTCGTATCGAGAAGGATGGGCCGGTCTATCGACTGGTCGATTGGGGACCGGTCCTCAAGAAGTCTGGCGCGAAAATGGCATTGAACGGTGTATTAGGAGCCAACTCAGTGACAGCCGCAGCGCAAAAGCAAACTCCCTTGGCCACGCGAAGCATTGACAAGCACTGACGCCGCATGGTCGACTGCATCTCGTCCTTCCTGTCCCTCCCGTTACTCTCGAAGAATGGAACGCGGCCGGTGCGGACTATGTGCCCGGGTCTTCTTGGCATGAGCTTTACCAAGGGGAGCCAGATGAGGTGGTGGCAACGCTTGAGGTGCGTCGTGCCTTGGGAGCCTGGAATGGCTACTTGCTTGCGGGGACGGGCACACCTCGCTTGCGGATACATGTTGCGGTTACGGAACAGTTCGCAGCTTGCCATCAGGGGCCGCTCCGGGTCGCCGAGGGCAGAGATCGGCCATGACCGGTCCTTCGCTGAGGCTGGTGCTCGTTCATGGAAACGTCCGATTCACATCCTGCTGCGGACCTTCGCTACCTGATACTGACAGGCGGTCATTGGCCAAACCATTGGCTTCTCGCATACGTGTTCATTTCCGAATGGCTGGTATCAGAAAAAGAGACGAAGATCATAAAGAGATCTTGCGGTTCGGGAGTGCAGGGAACGGGCGTCCAAGGCGATCACGCAACGAAAACACTGCTGCATCATCGCAGAGAGCTCGCGCATTCCCCTCCCCATATGAGCTGTTGCCGGGACCCTTGCGCATGCCGGAGGACCGGGCGGCGACCCTCCTCCAGCCGCCGCTGGTTGCGCTCACGGCAATGTGATTTGGCGGGTGAATTCCGCCGTCACGTTGAGACCCGTGGCTATGCCGAATACCGGATACACGGTCTTGGGCCCGCTAGCAGTCAAGCCCATGTAATCGCCAAGGAAATGGCCACGCGCCACGGGCGCGTCAAGTATGTTGAACGAGGCTGTGGTTAGAGGCTTCTCATTGCCCCAGTTGGCGGGCTTCGTGCAGTCGCTGGAGGTAGGGCAGAAGAGCGCGAAATAGTCAGTGCCCTCGATGCCAGATATCTTCCCGTCATTACGAAAGTCGTAGTACGTCACCACGATCGTCTTGCCGTCGCCCGACGCCACCACCGCGGGGATGAAGGCCTGCTGACGGCACGGGTTCGTGGCATTCGCCGGCGTCTTGTTGATCATCACCGGCGCCGACCAAGTTAGCCCGCCGTCATCCGACTCGCTGAAGACGATCCCGTCGATCGGGATTGACCCTGTGGAACTTGTGGGCGTGGGGCACATGGCCGTCGAAAAGCGATCGTCCTGCCAGGCGAGATAGATTGCCCCCGTGACTGGGTTCACAGCCACGCTGTAGAGAATGGAGGCATCGCGTATCGGCGCGCCGGTGTCCGGAGTGACCACTCGGACCACGTGAATATCGTTGGCGAACGTCGTCCCGCTCCAACTCCCTCCCTTATCCGTGGACTTTATATAGCCGATGCTGAGACCCGCCTTTGTGACACCGATCGCAGTGAAGAAATCGAGCACACTCCCATCAGGCAACACCCGCACGATGTTGTTGATCGTCTGTTTGTTCGTGCCCGGATGGAAGATTGGGGCGGCCGTGCTCCAGGTCACGCCATTGTCAATGGATCGCGAGAAGAAGGTCGGGCCGGTAAAATTAAACTTGAAGGACGGAGCACCGCCCGCTGTAGCGTTGAGCAATTTGCGCGCGATTTCGACACCATCGTTTTCCGCGAGCAATTGAGCAGCCTCGATGGTGTGCGGGAAGACGCTCAGTTGATCCCACACCGCATAGACGAAATCGCTCGCGGTCGGATCGGCGGTGAGCGCGTTCTTGTCATTTAGCACGTGCGGCGAGTTGTTGCGGATCAGCGTAACCGGAGTCTGCCACGTCGCGCCGTGGTCGACGGACCGGCTGACCAGCATCGCGCTATTTCGTGCACCAAACGGAGTCGTCGGCTTCATCGGATCCAACACCAGCGAGAAGAAGAACGCCGTTCCATTTTGCGCAAAATCTACCCAGGGATCGGAGGCGCGACCGAATTTACCCCCGGTGCACTCGGTAACGCCGGTCGGGATCGAATTGGTCCAGGTGTTGCCCGCATCGTTGGAGACGACGCCGACGAGCCCGCGTGAGCCACCATCGTTCCAGCGGTCCTGTTGGTGGCCGACGAGGAGGCGAGACGGGTCGGCCGGATCAGCCGCCACCCACGGCTCGATCGACGTGGCTGGATAAAGGATGCTCCCGAATGCGGCCTCCTGCGCGTGCACCTGGTCGGCAGCGCATCCACTGAACGGATCGCCCGCGGTCACCTGGACAAGTGGGCCGAGCGTCTGCGCCTGGGAGCCTGTGCCGATCGCGCACGTGAGCGCGATGACGCCGCCACCTGCGAGACCCTGGGAAATAAGACGGGACAGGCGTCTGGAAATTGATTTCATTCTGTGCCTCGCGAAAAACGGTAAAACGCTTTTTTGCACTGCCGGCTGCACATCACCGGTACCATGACTTTCGCAGTATGAACGGCCGATTCACGTGCGAAAAACGACTATCTTCCCGTCGAAGCATGCCCGTCTTCCGAGTTGGGATCGCGGTGCGCTTGAGCGCTGATATTCGTGCTATCAAGCGCATCGAAACGTTACAAAATCCACGTGCACTCGATCCGCATAAGGCGAGGCAGACAAAATTACTATATGGTGCCGACGGCAAATGACAACGGGTTCCCAGTCAACTCTGTCCTGCATGATGCTTAATTCGTAACATCAATGAAACAGATTGCCTCGGGTGTCCGCATTTTCTGCCGGCCATCGTTCAACAAAACACCGTCGAATGACTGAGTCACGCCATGAGGTGGTTTTTCAAAGGAGCGTTGGTTTCCGGTTCGAGCAGTCGAGCCGGGTAATCTTGTCGGTCTTCATAGCTGGAGTTGAACTGCGTCACCGCCGCTCGAGAGTGGTCACCTTGGAAGCCCGTGGTCTCCGATGCGCGGCGAACCGCGCTTCCTCAGGGCGTTGAGGTAGATGCTCTCATCGCACCGCGTTCCCGCTTGCCAGCAGCGGTAGAGGATCCGTATCCCCTTGAATGCCAGTGCCCGGACGGCGGCCTGATACGAACTGCCCTTCGCTCGCTGTTTGCCGGTAGTAGGCGCCCGCCCAGGACGACTTGTTGATGGACTGGGCTGCACGTCCGACGGAGGTCTGAAGGTCTGGCGCAGGCGGGCATTGCCAGCGCCAGTGCACCTGGCACTTCTTGCCGCTGCAATCGGTAGCTTACCGGTCACCCCCGTCGACGATTCCCGTGCACGTCGCTGCAACTCACCAGATGTGCCAAGGGCTCTTCGCATATCAGAAGGACGTCAACAGGCGTTAGCCCTAGACGGGGGTGCCGTCATGCAGCGCCCATCCTGCCAATCCGCAATGTGGGGGCCAACAAATTGGATTTTCGATGCGTACTTCCAAAGAAGTCCCTCTTGGGAAAAGAGATAGCTACCTCGTTGACATGCCGAGAGACACCTGAATCGGTGGATGGCCGTTGCAGCTTGGGGACGGTCATTCGGAGCGCGATTGTCCGAACGCCCGCTTCGGGTCGTCAAGAGACGACCGGGTAGAAGCCGGTCGAGGCTGCGGAACAGCTACTCGACCGGTCTACACTTACCTGCGTGTGATCCCCCGAGCTACGACTAGGATCAGCACGGCCCCCACAGTAGCCGTGATCAGCGAGCCAATCCACCCCTTGCTGATGTGGATGCCCAGCTTAACCGCGAGCCAATGGGCGAGGAAGGCGCCGGCGACGCCCAGAACAATGTCCATCAGTAGCCCCAAGCCGCGGCCCTTCATTAGCACACCCGCCAGCCAGCCGGCAATGCCGCCGATCACGAGCAAGACAATTAAGCTTTCTTTGGTAGCCATGTATCCGTCGTCAGAGTTGAGATCACTTGGCCGCTCCGACCGTTTCGCCGGCGCGGCTGCCGCGAAGCATAGCGGATTTCGTAATGCAGCAGATTGCCAGGCGGCGCCATCACAGGGGACCACTGGGGTGCACTCCGAGCATACGAGAGGTAGATGATGTCCTTGATGTCGAGCAGACTCAAACTGGGCGACTACCTCTTTCCGAGTCGCTTGCACGCATCGCCGCACCTGTCAACGCGACAGTACGCGAGAATCGTTCATCGCTGGGTCGTCTCCATTGGTCTTGACGATTCAGCTTACGGGACGCATTCCATCCGGCGTACCAAGGCATCGCTGATCTACCGGCGCACAAAGAATCTACGAGCCGTACAACTGCTTCTTGGGCATACCAAACTTGAAAGCACGGTGCGCTACCTTGGCATTGAGGTCGACGACGCGCTTGAAATGGCAGAGCAGACCGAAGTGTAGTTAGAGAGCTTGGCCGGCTAGCGGTCGCTTGCCGGCCATCTTCGGCCATCCATCCTCGCGGTCATACGGTCATTTGAGCGGCCGGTTGACCGAGACCTCGTGCTAAGTCTTAAAGGTCCTCGTCCTCGCCAAACAAATGATGGTGCAGGGCATACCGTACCAGCGCGGCTTCGCTTGACATATCCATTTTCTCCATCAGGCGCATCTTGTAGGTACTGACGGTCTTGGCGCTCACACACAGCGCCGCCGCGATGGCCGTCAGCGACTCGCCCAGGACCAGACGGCGATAGACCTCCAGTTCGCGGTCGGACAAGTGCAGGTGAGGCGCCTCGTCATGTTGATCCCGCAAACTCGTCGCGAGTTTTCCTGCGATGGCCGGGCTGACATAGGTGCTGCCATTGGCTACCTGACTAATGGCGGCGACCACTTCATTCGCGGCGCTTTCCTTGGTCAGGTAGCCGGCAGCCCCCGCCTGGAAAGCGCGAACAATGTATTGTGCCTCCGCATGCATGGTAAGCACGAGAATGCGCAACGCCGGCTGCTCGTCCCGCAACAGACGAATCAGTTCCAACCCGCTGCGTCCCGGCATGGAGAGGTCGAGTAACATCACCTGCGGGCTGCAATCGCGCACCAGAGAAAGGACCTGCGCCCCGTCCGCAGCTTCGGCGACGACCTCGAACTTGCCGGCTCGCTCGAGGATCTGCCTGAGCCCGTCGCGGACCAATGCGTGATCGTCGGCAATCATGACACGTACCACGTTAAGTCTCCTTGACCTGGGGGACTTGTACCATCAGGCAAAATCCCTTTCCAGGGGTGCTATCGATCGAGACGGCACCACCCAGGAGGCGCGCCCGCTCCCGGATGCCGAGCAGGCCCAGCGACTTGCGCGGCCCGGCCCCGGAAGGTTGCTTGTCCCAACCCACACCATCGTCTTGTATCTGCAGTTCTATCTGACTCTCTTTCTCGGTAAGGTGGATCTGTACGGCCGTTGCATCGGCATGCCGGATGACATTGCTCAAAGCCTCCTGGGCAATACGGAACATGGCGATTGCCGTTTGCTCCGGAACTTCCGCATCGACGCCGTCGACGCTTACCGCCAATCCGTACCGGTTGGCAAAATCGTTGGCCAGCCATTCGATGGCGGGCAGCATGCCCAGTTCGTCGAGCAGGGCCGGTCGCAGGTCACTGGCAATGCGGCGAACCGAGGCTACGGCGTCGTCGATGACTTCGTCCATGGCATCCATCTCCTGAAGGAGGTCTGCAGCTTCACGGCCGTCCTTCATGTCGGCGCGAAGCATGGACGTGTCCATCTTCAGTGCGCTGAGCCGCTGGCCCAGGTCATCATGGAGTTCGCGCGCAACGCGTCGCTTTTCCTCCTCGCGTATGGAGAGAACGCTACCAGAGAGCTGCTGCAGCTCCTCGCGCGAACGCCGCAGGGCCTCGTCAGCACGTACGCGTTCGGTGATGTCGCGCAGCATCACCGTGTACAGCTTGGTGCCACCGTCAATGGTTTGCGAGATGGACGCCTCGATCGGGAATTCGCTGCCGTCCCGACGCAAGGCATGGAGTGCCCGTTGACGTCCCATCTGGCGCTCGGACACACCGGTGATGCCGAACCGGCGCACATGCTCTTCATGGGAGGCGCGGAAGCGCTGGGGAATGAAATCGCCGAGCGGGCGGCCAATCGCGAGTTCGGCAGGCCAGCCAAACAAGCTCTCGGCCATTGGATTGAACAGCAGGACGCGCTGGTTGCTGTCCACCGTGATGATCGCCTCCATGGACGAGCGGATGATACCCCGCAAGCGCGCCTCGCTTTCCTTCACGCGCTGCAGACTGCTCCGCAGCGCCTCATCAGCACGTGCGCGTTCGGTGATATCGCGCAGCATCACCGTATACAGCTTGGTGCCTCCCTCCGCCGTTTGCGAGATGGACGCTTCGATTGGGAATTCGCTGCCGTCTCGCCGCAAGGCGTAGAGGGCTCGTTGACGTCCCATCTGGCGATCCGACACCCCCGTGATACCAAACCGGCGCACGTGCTCCTCATGCGCAGCCCGGAACCGCTCGGGAATGAAATCGCCGAGCGGGCGGCCAATCGCGAGTTGGGCAGGCCACGCGAACAAGGCCTCGGCCATTGGATTGAACAGCACGACGCGCTGGTCGCTGTCCACAGTGATGATTGCTTCCACGGAAGAGCGGATGATCGCCGCCATCCGCGCCTCGCTTTCCTTCACACTCTGAAGACCGTCTCCGGTGGCGCGCCTGAGCCGGATCCAGTAGAGACCAACCACGAGCCCGAGGCCCGCCCCCAGCATGGGTATTAACGGTGCCAGAATCTGGGGGTACCGTTCGGCGGTGACCCGAACGAGGTAAGCCAGCGCGATGCAAAGCACGACTGCACCACTGCCAATCGCAAAATCGATAGCAAGCGGAGGCGCTTTTCTGGACGATGGCGGCCGGGCCTTGCCTTTGGGGGCGAAAGGGTTGGTCATGCAACGCGCACTGTCTGGCTAGTGTCGTGCGTTTTCAGCACTTATCAATAGTAGAGGGGGACAGCCGTCGACCGCAACCCCCGCCGAAAATGAGTCGCAATAATCACCCTCCCTACAAGGCGGGCTGCTGCCGACTAGGGAGTTGGCCAGCCAGGTTGGCCAGTTGGAAGCGGCGCTGGCGGCGCGGCAGCAACCTGCTGGCGCGAGCCGGCACCAGCCCCTTTAGAACTTACGATTGTCCGTTCACCCTCGACCAAATGCGCTTCGAGGACTTGGGGGTCGCATGACGCAACAAGCCCTCATCCGGGTAGCACCGCAGGAAATCGACGTCGCTTAGGCTGCGCCTTCGAAGGCCACAGCGACCGCTCCAGCCAAGAGCAAATCGGCGATGCACTGCATCGAAGCCTGCGTCTTGTCCTTGTCGAAGTGGATTGAAGGGACTCGGCGATTGTCCTAGTGCATTTGAAGAAATGGGCGGCGGTCCGTGTGTGCACGCGCTCATGCGAGTGCCTCCCGGCCCCGCCGCGCCAGACCATGCGCTGCTTGCAACACTCTGCCTCCAGTTACCTCCCGGAAAACTCCCGCGGCAACTTCGGCGATCCAGGCGACAGGCGCCCAAAGTATCTTAGAATCGACACCGACCAATCTTTGCCTCGAAGCAAGAGCAAACGGAGGACGAATGCAAAGGCATTTCGATATTGTGCTGCTCGGTGGCGGGCAGGCGAGTGTCAGTGCTGCCGAAACACTACGGGCCGAAGGTGCGACCGGCACCATTCTGCTGATCTCGGGCGAGGATTGTTCGCCTTATGGGCACACATATCTGTCGAAGCAGGTACTTCTCGGGCCACAGCCCGACAAGAGTTTGCTGATCCATGGTGAAGCTTATTACCGGGAGAATGCGATCGATCTGATGCTTGGCACCCGCGCAACCGGCATTGATACAGCGAACAGGCTCGTGCATACGGATCGCTCCGGGGACATCCATTTCGGCAAACTCCTGATCGCAACTGGAACGAGGCCGAATCGGCTGGCGGTTCCGGGTGCGGAACTCGACGGCATCCACTATCTGCATACCTCATCGGATGCAAGTACGCTCAGGCTAGCCGCCGCAGGTATCAAACGAGTGGCGGTCATCGGCGGCAGCTTCCTCGGCATCGAAATCGCGACAACATTGGCCCGCCTCGGGATTAGCGTCGTACTGCTCGAACAGAAAGACAGTCTTCTGTCCCAGCTTGAGGCGCCCGAGCTGTCTGGGTTCTTCACTCGCCATTGCGAGTCGCGCGGGATTGAGGTTCGCACAGGAGATGCGGTAACGGGCTTCCTGGGTACCAGCCACGTCGAGGCACTCCTGACGCAGTCCGGCGAAGCATTGCCATGCGATCTGGCAGTTGTTGCGATCGGTGTCTCGCCGGCGACTGAGTTTTTGCGCGGCACCAACATCACGGTCGATGACGGCATTGTGGTCAGCGAGCATCTCGAGACGAATGTGCCCGGTATCTTCGCGGCCGGCGATGTCGCCAGCTTCTATGACATCGTATTCAAGGCACAGCGTCGGGTTGAACACTGGGATAATGCAGTCAAGCAGGGCAGGCTGGCGGCGCGGAACATGATGGGGCAGCGCCTGGCCTATGAGGAGGTGTCCTACTTCTTCTGCAATATTCTCGACCTCAGTTTCAATTTCCTGGGTTCGGTCAAGGCGACTCACGAACGCATCAGCCGTGGCTCGCTCGAGGATGGATCTTTCGCGCTCTTGTATATCGAAAAGGATGTCTTGCGTGCCTGCTTTTCGATGGGAAGACCGGCCAGCGAGACGCTGGCGGCGGAATTACTGATTCGTCATCGCACCAACCTAGGCGCAATCAAGGGCAGGCTTGCGGACGCGCAGTTTCCGTTGGACAGCATCCCAAGCCAGACCGTATTGATTCTGCAAGGCGGGGGTGCCCTGGGTGCCTTCGAATGTGGGGTGATGAAGGCCCTTGATGAGGCAGCCATCCGTCCAGATGTCATTGCGGGAGTCTCGATCGGCGCGTTCAACGGCGCGATCATTGCCAGCAATCCGGGCAATGCTTCGGCCGCGCTGGAAGGGTTCTGGAATGAGCTTGCGCTTACCACCCCTTGCGCGCCGACCGAATCCTGGCGTCGGTCCCTGTCAGCCTGGTGGGCCATCTGGCTCGGTTCCCCCAGGTTCTTTCTGCCAAACTGGCTGCAGCCGTGGTTGCCTCCACCCTGGCAGTGGACGAGTCTCTATGACACGACGCCCGCGCGGGCCTTGCTTGAGAAATATGTGAGCTTCAGCAAGTTGAAGGACAGCCCAGTTCGCCTGTTCGTAAGCACGGTCAATGTCGAGACTGCCACGCTGGAGGTATTTGATAGTTTTGTGGATGACCTGACGGTAGATCACATCCTGGCCAGCGGCAGTCTGCCGCCGGCCTTTCCCTGGACGACCATCCGCGAAAGCCACTACTGGGATGCTGGCATCGTCAGCAATTCGCCTCTTGAGTTCATCAACGAGCGCTGCGGCGAGATCAGCAAACGGGTGTTTATCGTCGATCTGTTCCCAAATAATCAGCGGTTGCCAGGGAATCTTGCGGAGGTACTGTTAAGGCGAGATGAGATCGTGTACGCGGAGCGGGTGCGCAATGAACTGCGTGTCAGAGAGCGGATCGGAGATTTGCGGAATCTGGTCGCGGAAATCATGGAAAACGTTGAGCCGGAGACTTGCGAGCGATTGCGTCAGCGTCCGAGCTTTATCCGACTGATGGGCGATGCCGCGCCGACGGTCATTACGCGCATCGTCAATCACGGGAAGCAAGGGGAGCCACTATTCCTCGACAATGATTTCTCCTGGCAGACGGTGGAGCGTCACAAGAAGTCTGGGTACGAAACCGCAAAGCGAACCCTCGGCGAAACGTAACGGTCCTGATCAGGACGCGGCGGTTGCCCCGGGTCGAAGGGCCGCTTAGGATTGGAACCAGCCCGCCCTCGTAACTCGAAGGTCGGCTTTTCGGCCGACTCGGTCATCGAGGATCCGGAGTCGACTGACTCAAAATGGCCGATCTCGATCCGATAGCCGCCGCGAAACCGCGACCGTCTCTGACTGTTAAGGATTGTTTGATGCCTGCTCTCGACTGCAGGACAGTGAGCGGCGGTGGCGCCTGTGGGCAGGCGTCGAACAATCCTTAACATCTTCTGCTCTACGCGGACTAGTCCAGGGGGAACGCTCGGTTGTGCTCGGCTTCGGGCCGCACCCGGCCAATTTCGGCCCTCGGCACCCAGCCTTGCCAAGTCATTCGAACGTCGGCCGCATACACGGTGTTGGCTTGTGACGCTGGCGATTAATTGCAGTTAAGAATTTGATTGCAAACCCGGCTTGAGCAGCTGATGTTGAAGATCAACGCTGCGTTGGCAAGGCGTGATGCTCCGGCCGCTCGGCACGCATAGTGCTTCGCCAGCATTCGGCCCTATACGACCAGTTCCGGTCCTGGCGTCGGCCTGCGCTCCAACAATGCTGCCAGTTTGCGCAATGCCTGCGATAACTGCGCTCGGTCCTTGGCGCCGCCCAGCGAAATGCGTATTGCATTCGGCGGATTGGAGCCTTCCCAGAATGCATCAGAAGGCGTTACCCTCAGGTCCTCCGCCAGGGCCGCCTGTGTTAGCTGATGCGTTGACCAGTAATCTGGCAGACGATGCCATGCATGGATCGCACTTGGAGGGAGTTGCCCGATGCCGCTCAGCCACCGATTGGCCAATTCGCATCGTGCGAAAGCCTCGGTGCGGATGCCATCGAGCAATTGCGCCGCGGAGCCATCATGGATCCATTGCGTGGCCAGCGCCGCCGTCATTGGCGCTGCCATCAGGGTGAAGGCGCGCATCGCGGCAAGAAGGTCGTCGCCACCCCTGCCTTCTGGCAACAGGACATAGGCCGTGCGCAATCCCGGGCTCAGCGTCTTGGATAGCGTGGATACGTAGTAAGTGCGTGTCGGCGCAAAATGAGCCAATGGCGGCGGTGCGTCCGGTGTCAGCAACCAGTAGGGATCGTCCTCGAGCAAGGTGATGTCGTACTGATTGGCGACGCGGCCAATTTCAGCCCTGCGCGAGACCGGCATGGTACGTGTGGTCGGGTTTTGCGCAGTCGGATTCAGGTAAGCCAGGGTCACCCCCTCGGCACTGGCAGCTTCGAGCGCGCCGGGCAGCATCCCGTCGTAGTCGCACCTCGCGACGACGACGCGTCGCCCTAGCCTTGCGGCTGCGGCACGTATCCCGGGGTAGGCCAGCGGCTCGGTAACGATCGCATCGCCCGGCCTCGTTCTGGCGAGGATCAGGGCAGCCAGCGCCGTCTGCGCACCCGGGCAGACGACGAGCCGCGCGGTATCGATGTGCCCCCCAAATGTCCGTGCCAGCCAGATAGCGCCGGCCGCCCTGTCCGCTGTGCTGCCCCCACCCAACTGGTATGTCATCAGCAGATGCGGATCACTGCGTAGCAAGACCTGCGACAGGCCACGCCGCAGCAGGTCCTGGTAATCCAGTCCCGGCGGCGGCGGCACATTCATGCTCATGTCCACCACCTGGGCCAGCTCAGCACGCGGAGCGGCAATGAAGGTCCCGAGCGCACCCTTGGCTTCGATCAGCTGCCGCCGCCTGGCCTCCGTATAGGCCCGGGTCACAGTTGTGAGATCCACACCAAGCGCGCTGGCGAGATTGCGTTGCGGCGGCACGCGATCCCCGGCCACAAGGCGCCCCTCACCGATCGCCCGCTCGATGAAGTCCACAATCTGCAAATACCGCGCACCGCCCCCAAGAGTGATCTTTAAATCCCAAATCGAATCAGCGCTGCCAGCTTGCATGGATCTCATGGCGAAATTTTCCTCGATGTATGGGTTTTGTCTTCAATTAGCATGCCAGACATCATCACGGGAATCCATACAATATGGCCCGATCCTGTCGCATTAATCACTTTCGGCATTTGGGTTGGTAGCAGAGGAGACCTCAGTGATGCTTAACCAAGGTGTCCGAAATGCGCAAACCAACCGCCTGGCCGGCAGAGAAGAATCAACACGGCCGGCTCCTCCGCAAGGCTTTAAACATCCCACCCCGCATCACCACGCTTCTGCTGACAGCGCTTGGCAGTGCGCTGCTTAGTGGATGCAACCTCGAACTTTTTGCGCCAAAGGGCAGCATCGGCGAGCAGGAGAAATCACTCATCCTGATCTCCCTGTTCGTCATGCTGATGGTCGTCATTCCGGTGATCGTCCTGACGCTGTGGTTCGCCTGGCGCTACCGCGAGACCAACACGCGCGCCGCCTACGCTCCCAAATGGGCGCACTCGACCAGGATCGAGATCGTGGTCTGGAGCATTCCCTGCGTGATCGTTGCCTGCCTGGCCGTGCTGATCTGGCACTCGACGCACAAGCTCGACCCTTATCGGCCACTGCAGTCGCAGGTCAAGCCGGTTCAGGTCGATGTGATTGCCCTGAACTGGAAATGGCTCTTCATTTACCCTGAGTACGGCGTCGCTTCGCTGAATCAGCTCGCGATTCCCATCGGCACGCCGATCAACTTCCGTCTGACCGCGGAATCGATGATGAACTCGTTCTTCATTCCGCAACTAGGCAGCATGGTCTATGCCATGGCGGGGATGCAGACGCGCCTGCACCTGATCGCTGACACGCCCGGCGTCTATCTCGGTCAGTCGGCAGCCTACAGCGGCCCCGGCTTCTCAGACATGCACTTCAAGACTTTGGCGGTCTTGCGCGAGGATTTCGATGCCTGGATACAGGCCGCCCGCAATTCGTCCCAGGCACTCGACCTGAAGACCTACCGCACGCTGGAACAGCCAAGCAGCAAAGACCCCATCACGCTCTACGCCGCCGTCGCGCCGAAGCTGTTCGAGCAGGTCGCGGACAAATACATGCAGGCAAGCGGCCAGATCTGCCGCACGGACACACTCGAATCTCTGCAGGCCTTCCAGCGCGTGCCGACAGCGCAGCCTGGACGGACGGAGCAATAAGATGCTTGGAAAACTCAATCTTGAAGCCATCCCCACGCATGAGCCGATCATCATGGGGACGCTGGCAGCCGTGATCGTGCTGGGCACGGCATTGATGGGCGCCATCACGTACTTCGGCAAGTGGAAGTACCTGTGGAACGAATGGATCTGCTCCGTCGACCATAAGAAGGTCGGCGTCATGTATATCATCCTGGCGCTGGTGATGCTGCTGCGCGGCTTTGCCGACGCCATCATGATGCGTGCGCAGCAGGCCATCGCGTATGGCGATGCCGCTGGATACCTGCCCCCGCATCACTACGACCAGATCTTCACGGCCCACGGCGTGATCATGATCTTCTTCGTGGCCACGCCTCTGGTGCTGGGCCTGATGAACGTCATTGTGCCGCTGCAGATCGGCGCGCGCGACGTCGCCTTCCCGTTCGTCAACTCGCTGAGCTTCTGGATGTCGGCGATGGGCGCAGTGCTGGTGATGCTGTCGATGTTTGTCGGCGACTTCGCGGCCACCGGCTGGGTGGCCTACCCGCCCTTGTCCGAACTCGGCTACAGCCCGACGACCGGCGTTGATTACTACATCTGGTCACTGCAGATATCCGGGCTGGGCACCACGCTGACGGGCATCAACTTCATCGTCACCATTCTGCGCATGCGCGCGCCGGGCCTGGACCTGATGAAGATGCCGGTTTTCACCTGGACCGCCCTGATCACCAACATCCTGATCGTCGCGATCTTTCCGGTACTGACTGCCACGCTCGCCCTGCTCACGGCCGACCGCTATCTCGGCATGCATTTCTTTACCAATGAGCTCGGCGGCAACGCCATGATGTACGTGAACCTGATCTGGGTCTGGGGCCATCCGGAGGTCTACGTCCTGATCCTGCCGGCATTCGGGGCCTTCTCCGAGATCATTGCGACGTTTTCGCGCAAGCCGCTGTTCGGCTACAAGTCGATGGTCTACGCCACCTCCTCGATCGGCGTGCTGTCGTTCTTCGTCTGGCTGCACCATTTCTTCACCATGGGCTCGGGCGCGAACGTCAATGCCTTCTTCGGCATCATGACCTCCATCATCTCGATTCCCACAGGGGTGAAACTGTTCAACTGGCTGTTCACCATGTACCGGGGCCGGATCCGCTTCCACACCTCGACGATGTGGACTATCGGCTTTATGGTGACCTTTGCCGTAGGCGGCATGACCGGCGTGCTGCTGGCAGTGCCGGGCGCCGACTTCGTACTGCACAACAGCCTGTTCCTAGTAGCCCATTTCCATAACGTGATCATCGGTGGTGTGCTCTTTGGCTGCCTGGCCGCGATCAGTTTCTGGTTCCCCAAGGTGTTCGGCTTCAAGCTCAATGAGTTCTGGGGCAAGGTGTCGTTCTGGTGCTGGCTGACCGGCTTCTTCCTGGCATTCATGCCGCTCTACGTACTGGGCTTCAAGGGCATGACCCGGCGGATGAACCACTATGCCAACGTCGACTGGCACCCCTACCTCGTGGTCGCGCTGATTGGTGCGTTCGTGATCGCCGCCGGCATCCTGGCCATGATCGTGCAGCTTGCCGTCAGCATCCGCGATCGCAACCAGAATCGGGACCTGACCGGGGATCCGTGGGATGGCCGCAGCCTGGAATGGTCGACGGCTTCTCCCGCGCCGTTCTACAACTTCGCCCATGTGCCGCATATCACGTCTCTGGAGCAACACTGGGACGACAAGGAAGCCGGGCGCGCATGGCGCCAGCCAGCCCGCTATGAGGACATCCACATGCCGCGCAGCACCTCGGCCGGGTTCATCGTTTCCGCATTCGGCCTGCTGCTGTGCTTCGCACTGGTCTGGCATATATGGCTGCTCGCCATTGCCGGCCTGGTCGGCGCAATTGCTACCTTCATCCTTCGCAGCTATGACCGGGACGTTGACTACTACGTCCCGGCCGCCGAAGTCGAGCGGATCGAGCGCGCGCGCTACGCACAACTGCAGGAAGCTGCCTGACATCATGAACCCGACTCTATCCCCTACCCTGCGCCGCTCCGTGCCCGAGGCGGCACACCACCCGGCACATTCTGCGGCGCACCAGCATCACGACGCCGGGTCGCATACACCGCTTGGCTTCTGGCTCTATCTAATGAGCGACTGCCTGATCTTCGCGGTGCTGTTCGCCACCTTCGGCGTGCTGTCCGCGAACACTGCAGGCGGCCCCGGCGGCCGCCAATTGTTCGAACTGTCGTTCGTGTTTGCCGAAACCATGGTGCTCCTGCTCAGCAGCTACACCTTTGGCATGGCCATGCTCAGGCAGGACGCCAATGCCGCGCCGCGGATGGTCCGGTGGCTGACCGCGACCTTCGTCCTTGGCGCGCTGTTCATTGCCATGGAGGTTTACGAGTTTTCCCATCTGCTGCACGAGGGAGCGGATCCGGGCGTCAGCGCCTATCTGTCTGCCTTCTTCACGCTGGTCGGGACGCACGGGCTTCATGTCACGTCCGGCCTGCTCTGGCTCGCCGTGATGATCCACCAGATTCAGCGTTTCGGACTGGATGACATCGTGCGCCGCCGCCTCGCTTGCCTGAGCCTGTTCTGGCACTTCCTGGACCTGGTCTGGATCTGCGTCTTCACCTTCGTCTACCTGCGGGAGTTCGCATGAAGCCGTCCCATCTTCATTCCGTGCACGCGGACGAGGCTGTCACGCATGGCAGTGTGCGCAGCTACACCGTCGGCCTGCTGCTGTCGGTCGCGCTGACCGTGGCGTCGTTCTCCGCCGTGATGACAGGCACCTTGCAGACGCATGTCGCGATCGCACTGATCGTGGGCCTTTGCGTCGCCCAGCTACTGGTGCAACTGATCTACTTCCTTCATCTCGGCACCGGTCCCGGCCAGCGTGGAAATAGCGCCATCTTCGCCTGCACCGCCTTCCTGATCGCCATTGTCGTGGCCGGATCACTATGGGTGATGCACAACGCAAATATCAACATGATGCCGACCGACATGTCGATCGAACGAGCCCGGGCAAAAGACTAACGCCACACGATGCCGCGATTGCCGCCATGGACTGCGGGAACCCGCAGTTCGGCTGCCCAGCGCTTGCCCGAACCAACCTCGGGCGCCTGGGCGAGGTTCTCGTCGTCGTGGCAACGCAGCCATGGCCCTGCGAGCCGATATCGATAGCTTCCTCACCCTGCCAACGAGAAATGCCCATTCAACCCGCCCAGTCTTACGCCAAGCCCGGCGACTTGTGGTCTGCCATCGCGGAGCTGTCGAGTGAGCAATTGCATACGATTATCGACATCACGCTCGCCTCACCGAAAGGGCCGACGGATCTGGCTTCGTTCAGGCACTGCATTCTTCACGTATTCAAAAACGTTGCCGGCTTCGAGTCCACACCGCCTTCGGAGTCGATTCTGCTGAAACTATGGGACAAATACAGGGCCCCGCTTGTGTCTCGCATGCCAACTCCATCTTCCCCGTTCGTCAAACACTAACTTCCGGCCTGTTCAGTCAGCCGCTGTGGTCACCGGTGTCATGCTGCGACCGCGTGCCCTTTTATCGTGTTGCGCGGTCAGCACCATCACGGTCTCTGTGACGATTCGCTCCGGTGGTGTCCCCGAGACCATAGATGCCACGGACGCCTGCCAGCAGCTTTGCCACCAGGATTCGCGGCGCTATATGCGAACATCGTCAAGTCAATCCGCCCCGATCGTCGTCAGCGGTACCCAACGTCCACCCTTTACCTGATATAGCGTCGACGTCGGATTCTTCAGGTCGCCGCTCGAATCGAAGGCAATCTTCCCGGTGATGCCCTCGTATTGCGTTGCCCGGAGCACCGACAGGAACTCGGGCGATGTCGCAGAATTGGCCTGCTTGATCGCGTTTATGGCCACCCAAGTGGCGTCGTACGCGAAGGGAGCATAGATGAGGCTGTCGGTACCGAAGCGCCTCCTGAACTTCTGCATGAAGGCCTTGCCTTGCGGCAGCGCTTCGACAGGACGTCCATATTCCCAGGCCATCGCACCTTCCCCGGCGGGACCCGCAACGTTCAGGAAGATGCTGTCGGCAATGCCACCGCTTCCGACGAATTGAGTGTGCATGCCGAACTCTCTCATCCGCTTCGTGATGAGCGCCGCCTGGTTGTCCAAGCCAGCGAAAAACAAAAGATCGGCGTTGGCGGCCCGGATACTCGTGAGCTGTGCGCTGAACTCGACCGCCTTGTCGTTGGTGTACTCGGCGATCGAGATTTTTCCCCCGGCGCTGGTCACGGCCTTCTTGAACTCGTCCACTGCCCCCTGACCGAACGCGGTCCGGTCGTCCATCACCGCAATGCGCTGGCCCTTCATAACATTGACCGCGTACTTCCCAGCAGTACCGGAGTTCTGCGTATCGGTCGCGATGATGCGGAAGACCGTCTTCAGGCCTTGACGCGTGATAGCCGGATTGGTTGCCGCCGGATGGATCATCGGGATGCCTGCCCTGGCGAAGATCAGCGAGGACGGAAGCGCAACGCCCGAGTTGTAATACCCTACAACGACGGCCACCCCGTCGTCGACCAGCTTCTGGGCGACCTGAACGCCGATGCGCGGGTCACTCTGGTCGTCCACCGAATCAAGCTCGAAGCGCGCATCCCGCCCATCAAGCTTGATGCGCTGCGCGTTGGCTTCTTCAACAGCAAGACGAACACCGTTCTCGATGTCCTTGCCATTGGCGGCATTGATTCCGGTAAGAGGGCTGGAAACCCCGATTTTGACAACCACTTGCCCATATGACTGGCTGCAAGCGAAGCATAGCAATAGCGCGCTCAGGCAAAAAACGAGCTGCAGTCGAGGAAAGTGGATCATCAGTCAACTCTGGCGACTACGGGAATCGGCGCGGCGATTATCAGCGGCCAACTTCCGCCCTACTCCTGATTCAAATGGCACTTCTGGTGGCGACCGCTTCCGCGATAGTGGCATAGAGCGGATCAGTCAGCAACGCGACGGGCCGACCAGGGCTCCGACCCGACGCCGAAACGGAGCGCGCTGGTCAGCCTGTCTATTCTTGCAAGCACGCATGGACGACAGCCGCGATTGATGCAATTAGCATCATCGGAACCGATATCCGGTCTGGCAAGAAATAAGCGATGGCAATGCATGCCATGAAAAGAATGCTGACGCCCATCTCCTTCGCCCTCATTGACCTTCGTCCTCCGCTAGTGAATCCCGAAGTGGCCATACCGCCGTATCCTCGATACACAGATGCCCATACGACGCGAGCAGCAAGAATCAACCCTCGTCGATCTGACACAAGATGCGATGGGCGAGGCGCAGATGCGGCCGATCTATCATTGCATTGCCCAGCCTGGCCACACCCGAAGCACCGACCCTTGAGAATGAATCGACGACCTGTCTGGCCCAGCGTATTTCCTCATCCTGCGGTACGAAGGCCTGGTTGATGGCATCAATGTGAGCAGGATGAGCCGCGGCCTTGGCCGAAAATCCGTCCCGCTTTGCCTGCGCAGCCTCTTCTCCGATCTCCGCCGGGTCGGTCAGGCTCGTGCTGACAGCGTCGATGGCGTCGATCCCCGCCTGCGCGGCCGCCAGCAGACACATGGTACGGGCCACGGAAAACGGTGCAGTCAGCGCCTTGCCCGTGTGCGACGAGAACGCACCAAGGTCTGCCGCAAGGTCGTCCACCCCCCACATCAGCGCGCGCAGCCGCATGGGTCCGTTGCGATACGACGGCAAGCCGAACACGCTCTCGGACGACTCTGTAGCCATCGCGATGATGGAGACTTCCCACCCATCGTCCAACAGCGCACACTCAAAGGCCGCAAGGTAGTCGCAAAGGCGATGCACATCATCGACACTACGGCACTTCGGCAGCACGATCGCATTGGGCCGATGCGGGATCACGGCGGCGAGGTCGTCTAGAATGTGGCCGGACGCCAGCCCGTTAACACGCACCAGCAAGGCCGAATGCATTGAGGCGCGATGCTGCGCCAGGAAGGCGACCAGCTTGCGGCGTGCATCACCTTTCCCCGGCTCCGGGATAGCATCTTCCAGATCGAACACCAGCCCGTCCGCTGCTGATTTGAGCGAGGACGCAAGCTTGCGGTCGCTATCCGCGGGAACGAAAAGAAGCGAGCGCAAGCGCTGTGGCAAGTTGTCATGCATAAGCGTTCTACTGTTCTTCTCGGTGAAAGTAACCGATCCGGGAGAATGTCGTCCGCGCCCGCCCTATAGCAGTTGCTGCACTGAGCTCCCGTCCCGTACGAAAGGCGGACGAACTACTTTCGCAGAGATTCTCTTGTTGTAGACCTCGACACTCACATACGAGCCGAACTTGATGTCCGGGGTCACCAGTGCCAATGCGATGGCGATCCGAAGCGTCGGGCTATAGGTTCCGCTGGTGACCTTACCAATCACATCCCCTTCAAGGCTCATCACGGGGCTCTGTGTACGAGCAACCGCGGCGCTTCCTTCAAAAGCGAGCCCGACGAACTGCCAATCCTGGCGACGAGCACGTAGCGCTGCCTTGCCGACGAATTCGCGCCCGGTCCCCAGATCCACAGTCCAGCCCAAGCCAACATCCAAAGGCGAGGTCTGCGGGTCCATGTCCCGGCCATGCAAGTGCATGCCGGCTTCGAGCCGAAGCGTCTCCCACGCGTCAAGTCCGGCGGCAGGGACGCCAGCCGACCTCAGCATGTCCCATACCCTAACGGCATGCTTGGCCAACATGACGACTTCGAAGCCATCCTCGCCGGTCTTCCCCGTTCGCGCCAGCATGAGTTCGCCCACCTCGGGGTCATGCACGATGATGGAATTGAACGGCTTCACCCTTTCAGCAACGTGTGTTGACGGAATGGCTTGAAACACCTTCTGCCGGGCATAGGGACCCTGCACGGCGATCATTGCCAGCGCGTCCTGGTGGCCCGTGACAAGATCCTGACGGCGCGCGACCAGAGCAACCGAGCTTTTTGTCGCAACGATCTGCGACTGAATCCATTGAATGTTCCGCCTTGCAGTGTGCGCGTTCAAGACAATACGGAAGTATTCATCGTCCAGGTAGTAGACGACCAGGTCATCGATCACCCCACCTTCTTCGTTAAGCATGCACGAATAAAGTGCCTTGCCTGGCGACTTCAGCTTTCCGATATCGTTGGCGAGAAGCTTGCCGAGAAACCTTCGAACGTCCACGCCGCGTATGTCGATCACGCACATGTGCGAGACATCGAACATAGCGGCATCCTCACGCACGGTGTGGTGCTCCTCGATCTGGGATCCGTAGGCCACTGGCAGACTCCAGCCACCCACATCAGCCATGCGGGCGTGCATGAAACGGTGCCGCTCATACAGTGGAGTGCGCAATGCGTGTAAGGTCGTCTGGCTCATCGGAATATCAAGGTCGGTAGTCAAACCAGCGCGATACTGCGCATTGCGTCCGTGATCCTGGTGATTGCTTCGTACCCCACCGGTGATCATGCTGTCGGCCGGCGTTCGTGACTGGGCGCATGACCAAACAGCGCGCGATATGCATTGCTGAAATGGCTCGGAGAATGGAATCCGCAGACAGCAGTCACCCGGGCAATTGACGCGTTCGTCGTGCGCAGCAGCTCGCGTGCGCGCTTCAGGCGCACGGTCATGTAGTGGTGGGTTGGCGATACGTTCAGATAGAACCTGAACATTCGCTGGAGATGCCGCTGCGACAGCCGGACGAGCCGCGCCAGTTCATCTAGAGACAACGGTTCCTCGATATTCGCCTCCATCAGGCGCACGACCTCGACCAACTCGGCCCGCGAAAGGCCGACCCGCGCATCGACCGGGATCGGCTGCGGATCGGTCGCGCTACGGATCCGCTCGAGAATGAACTGTTCGGAGACCTGCGCGGCAAGTTGCTGGCCGAACCGCGAGCCCACAAGATTCAGCATCATGTCGATCGGTGCCGTGCCACCCGTGCACGTCAGCCTGTCGCGGTCGATGACGAACAGCTCGTCGGCGAATTGCACCTGCGGGAACTCGCCGTACAGTGCGGATCGGTTCTCCCAATGCACAGCGCAGCGGTAACCGTCGAGCAGACGGCTAGATATCAACGCATAGGCGCCCGTGCAGATGCCACCGAGCGGCATGCTTTGCCCGGCGAGCTTCGCCAGCATCGCGCGCGTGCCATCGTCGACGGCATCGCGAATGCGAATGCCGCCACAAACGATCATTACGTCCGGCAAGCTCGAGTCATCGAGCGCGCGCGTCGGGCGTACCACGATGCCATTGCTCGCGTGCACCGGCGCGCCGTCGGTCGAATAGATCGACCACGTGTAATGTTCGGCGCGACCGACATAGTTCGCCATGCGCAGCACTTCGACCGCGCTCGAGAACGCGATCATGGAGAACTCGGGCAACGTAAGAAAGCCGAAATGCGCGAGAGACGACATCGAAGTTGAAGCGCTGTCAGCCAGCGCAGCGGCAACGGAGCTCACGTCACTCTCCTGGCGAACGGATGATCCGCGATCAGGCTTGCGCCGTCGTGGTCTTGGCGCAAAACAGCTGCCTGAGCCCCGAGAACAGTGGTGCCTTGGCCGTGCCGGGCGCGCGGCCGAAGCTCTCCGTAATGCGGTCAAGGACGATTGCCAGCAGAACAACCGACAGGCCGCTTTCGAAGCCCAGGCCGATGTCGAGTCTCTGGATACTCGCGAGCACCTCGTTGCCCAGGCCGCCTGCGCCGACCATCGATGCGATGATCACCATCGACAGCGCCATCATGATCGTCTGGTTCACGCCCTGCATGATCGACGGCAGCGCGTTCGGGAACTGCACCTTGTACAGGAGCTGAAACGGCGTGCAGCCGAACGCATAACCCGCCTCGACGATCTCCATGTTCACCTGGCGGATGCCAAGGCTCGTCAGGCGCACCGCCGGCGG
Source organism: Cupriavidus sp. WKF15 (assembly GCF_029278605.1). Lineage (NCBI taxonomy): Bacteria > Pseudomonadati > Pseudomonadota > Betaproteobacteria > Burkholderiales > Burkholderiaceae > Cupriavidus > Cupriavidus sp. WKF15. Next base: position 488,755 of record NZ_CP119574.1, on the reverse strand, counting down.
CATTGCAAAGATCACCGTCGAGAGGATACCGGGCACGCGGCCCAGGCCGAACAGCATTGCGGCTGGAATCAGGTAGACGAATGCCGGCATGGTCTGCATCAAGTCCAGAACTGGCCGTACGATGGCCGCAACCACCCTGCTCTTCGCCGCCCAGATGCCAAGCGGAACGCCAAGCACCAGACTGATGATCGTCGATGACAGCGTGAGTCCGAGCGTGATGACCGTCTGATCCCAAAAACCTGTGGCGAAGATGACGAATAGCGATGCGGCAGTGAAGAGTGCAAACCGCCAGCCGACCCGCCAAAGCCCGACGCCAATGAAGATGGCCATCATCAGCCACATCGGAACCGCCTGCAGGCTTCGCTCGATCAGTGCGGCGAGGCCCTCGATCGCGCGTCCGACCGCGTCGAATGTCGCCGCGTCGTGGTCGAGAAGGTAATGGACAGACTGGTCGACCCAGTGGCCGAGCGGAAGGGATTCAGACATGGTGACCTCTCAGGTGCGTAATAGCTTTGAGGATGACGGCGCGGTCTACCGACCCGCAGTAGCAGCCATTCTCGTCAACGACTGGCAGCGCATTCGGGCTCGCGACAACGCGCTCGACAACATGCTCCAGCGAGGCGTCGCGCCGGATGCTTTCCACGGGCCGAACGCTTTCCGTTGCGCCGCGCATGACGCAGCCACGTAGCCTGCGTTGGGCATCGAGAACGAAGGCATATGAGGCATGGCCGTTGAGCGTCGCCGCGACGCTCGCGGCATCGAACTTTGACATGATCGGCACGGCGTCCATCTGCATCAGGTCGCCGGCGGTCAGGTAGCGGCTCGTGTCGATGCCGTCGAAGAACGTGCGGACGTAGTCGTCGGCCGGCTTCGCAATGATCTCTTGCGGCGTGCCAACCTGTACCAGCCGGCCGCCTTCCATGATCGCGATGCGGCTACCGATGCGCAACGCCTCCTCCAGATCGTGCGACACGAACATGATCGTGCGGCGATGCTCCTTCTGAAGCTGCAGCAGCACGTTCTGCATTTCCTTGCGCTTGAGGGGATCGAGCGCGGAAAACGCTTCATCCATGATCATCAGAGACGGATTGACCGCAAGTGCCCGCGCAAGGCCCACGCGCTGCTGCATGCCACCCGACAGCTCCCGCGGCAGCTTCTGGGCAAACGTCGAGAGACCCACCTGCTCGAGCACATCCATCGCTCTGCGCTCACGCTCCTTCCTGCCGACGCCGGCGACCTCCAGCCCGAACGCGGCATTCGACAGCACAGTGCGCTGCGGCATCAGCGCGAACGACTGGAACACCATGCTCATGTCCTTGCGGCGCAGCGCGATCAACTCCGAGCGGCACACGGTGGCCACATCGCGGCCGCCGATCAGCACCTTGCCGGCTGTCGGCTCGACGAGCCGGTTCACGAGACGGATCAGCGTTGACTTGCCGGAGCCGGACAGGCCCATCAGCACAAAGATCTCACCTTCCTTGACATCGAACGATACGTTATGCACGCCGACGACCTGGCCGGTGCGCCTGAATACCTCGTCCTTCGTCGAACCGGCGGCAAGCATGTCAAGCGCCTGTTGCGGATTACTTCCAAATACCTTGCACAGACCTTCGACCACGACCTTGGGACTATCCATCGAAACCTTCTCCTGGTCCTGCGGGGACTCATACGTCATATGGCATGCCTGCACCACTTATGTCTGAAAGGCGCTGGGCGGTGCGTTGCTACCTCTTCCTGGAATGCTCTGGCTAATTCGATTCGCCGCATCACAAACGGACATCGTGCGATCCCCTCCATAGTTGACAGAAATGGCCGCCCCCTGCTGATGAATTCCGACAAGTGCTTGCACAAATGCGACACCGGCAACCATCGCAAGCGATTGTTTTCCCCTACTTGTCCGCATGCGACGTCGAATGGAGCGATTGCGACGCGCTCACGCCAACACGCTTCCGACTCTGGCATCGCGGCGCCAATCCGCGTTGGCGCGCCGATACCAGCCACGCGGCGCTTCGGTTCTATCCGGCCTGTCCCTTGTCCTGCTTTACTTCGCGCAATGGCACGCGCGAGCGCACCACGCGTCCGCGGGCCATCACCCCGAAGAAAGGAATCCCATGGACGCCCTGCCCCGTTCTCAGTCATTCATTCTCACGCTGTCGTGCCCGAGCGCCCCCGGCCAGGTGGCCGCGGTCGTCGGCCTGCTCGAACGCCACCACTGCTACATCGACGAGCTAACCGTCTTCGATGACGATCTGAGCGACCGCTTCTTCTTGCGCTGTGTATTCCATCCGACGCACACACAAACGCTGGATCTCGACGTGTTGCGGCAGGAATTCAGCCCGATTGCGGACGGCTTCAGCATGCAATGGGCGATCCACGACGCGCTCGCCCGACCAAAGGTACTGATCATGGTGTCGAAGCTCGAGCATTGCCTCGCGGACCTACTTTTCCGCTGGCGAATGGGCGAACTGGAGATGGACATTGTCGGGATCGGCTCGAACCATCCTGACCTGGAACCGCTTGCCCAGCAGCACAATCTCCCATTCCGGCATTTCCCGATCACGCCCGAGACGAAGGCACAACAGGAGGCGCGCTGGCTCGACCTCTTCGAGTCAAGCGGCGCCGAACTGGTGATTCTCGCGCGCTACATGCACGTGCTGTCCCCCGGAACCAGCGCGGCGCTCGCCAATCGTGCCATCAACATTCACCACTCCTTCCTGCCTGGCTTCAAGGGCGCAAAGCCATATCACCAGGCGCATGCGCGCGGTGTCAAGCTGATCGGCGCAACCGCGCATTTCGTCACCGACGATCTCGACGAAGGCCCGATCATCGAACAGGCCGTCGAGCGCGTCGATCATTCGTACCGACCGGAACAACTGCTCGCCGTGGGACGCGACGTCGAATGCATCACGCTTGCGCGCGCCGTCAAGGCGTTCATCCAGCGGCGGGTGTTTCTCAACGGAGACCGGACGGTCGTACTTCCGTAGCCCCAAAGCAAAACCGGCCACGCTCGCATGCGACCGTGACCGGGTTTCTTGAGGCTCTGGCTTTCTTCCGTGAATCAGCGCTCGCCGTCGAGCCACGCATTCACGCGCTCTGCATTTGCGGAGATCCACGCGTCGGCGGCGGCATCGGGCTTCGTGCCGCTTTGGATGGCGAGCATCACGCTATCGATTTCCCCCGGCTTCCACTGGAACTTCTTAAGGAATGCCACAACCGGCTTTGCTTTTGCCTCCAGACCCGGGTTCACAATGTTGTCGACGTGTTCGGACTCGCCGAACACCTTCTTCGGATCCTCCAGGAAGCGCAGCTTCCACTTGGCGAACATCCAGTGTGGCGCCCAGCCGGTCACGATCACAGGCTTGTTCGCGTTCATCGCGCGCGCCAGCTCGGCAGTCATCGCACTGCCCGAACTTGGCATCAGCGAATAGCTAAGTCCATAAGTCTTGATTGCCTCGGAGGTCTTGCGCATCACCCCGGCGCCAGCGTCTATGCCGACGATGCGGCCTTCGAACGTCGCCTTCTGAGCATTCAGATCATCGATGCTCTTCGCGCTCACGGATGCAGGAACGATCAGTCCGATTCTCGCCTCTGTAAAGTTCGGGCCGAGATTGACCACCTTGGTCTTGAACTGGTCCCAGTACGCCCCCTGCGTAACCGGCAGCCAGGCGGAGAGCGTCGCATCGAGATCGCCACGCGCGACGCCCTGCCACATAACGCCCGCAGCGAGCGGCACGAGCTGCACCGGATACCCCAGCTTCTTCTCGATGATCCGGGCGGCCACGTTCGTCGTCGCGACGCTGTCATCCCATCCCTCGACGTAGCCTATCTTCAAGGGCGGCTTGGTATCCCCAAGCGCAAACGCGCTCCATGTCAACATCACCGACGCTGCGCCGGCAAAAACCAGTTTAGAGAGAAGCTTCATGGCACACCTCCTTTGGCCGGAGCGGTAACGCCCCGTGTACTTAAAATCGTCGAGAAAGCGGCGAGGCAGACGTCTTTCGGCCGCTGGCCGCGTGGCTGACGCCTGACTCACTTATCGATGACAAGATCCGACAGCGGCTTGCTGCAGCACAAAAGCACCATCCCTTGATCGATCTCGCGCTGGCGGATGCCGCCGTTGTGTTTCATTTCGACCTGGCCTGACATGAGCCTGACCTTGCAGGTGCCACACATGCCCTGCGTGCATGACGCGGGCAGCCGTACGCCTGACTGCCGCGCCGCTTCGAGTACATGCTGTCCCGAACCGCAGATGATCTCGCGTTGGCTCTTCGCGAAGCTGACGCTGAACTGCGCCGTAGCCGCATTGCCGTTTGTCGCCGGTGCTGCGCCGGCAACAGATGGGTCGGCCGCGGCCTCGGCCGTCAGCGTCTCGAACGAGAAACTCTCCTCGTGGTAGCGGCTGCGATCAAAACCGGCCTCCTCGAGCAGGGCGCGCACCGCCTTCATGTATGGCGCCGGCCCACATGTGAAGATCTCGCGCTCCATGAAATCCGGCGCGATCAGCTTCAGGAGCGGAAGCGACAGGAACCCCGTCACGCCGGGCCAGTTGGTGCGCGCGCCCACCCGCTCGCAGACAAAGGACGTGCGGAAGTTCGCATGGTTCGCGGCGATCAGGTCGAGTTCGCGCGCGAAGATAATGTCGTCCGGCGTGCGTGCGCTATGCACGAATACGATGTCCCGGTCCTCGCCGAGATCGTGATGCGCTCGACTCATCGACATCAGCGGCGTGATGCCGGAACCTGCCGACAGGAACAGGAATTTGCTTGCCGGATGCCGCGCGCATGTGAACTCGCCGGCGGGACCGAGCACGCGGATCGGCGCCCCCGGCTTCAGGTTGTCGTGCAGCCAGTTCGAGACCTTGCCGCCCGGTACGCGCTTAACGGTGATCGAGATCGTGTGCGGCCGCGCCGGGGACGACGAAATCGTGTAGCACCGGTTGATCGTTTCGCCCTCGATATCGAGTTCAAGCGTAATGAACTGGCCCGGCTCGAAGACGAATGCGCGCCCCTCCGCTGAACGGAAGAAAAAGCTCTTCACGTCGTGCGTTTCCTGCCGCACGTGGCAGCACACCAGCGTCTCCTCGACGTCGCTGGTCCAGCGCTCGGGGAGCGCACTCCAGAACGCCGGGCGCGTCACCCGGCAATCGGCCGGCTCGAATTGGACCGCATCGCGCATCATCTCCATCTCCGCCTCTTTCGCTTTCGCCTATTCGCCTATTCGCCAATCTGCTCGGCGAGCCGGCGGACATACCAGGCCGAGAACTTCTCGACAAGACCTTCGGTGAACGGCGAGTACGGGCCGGGCTCGTACGCGCTGCTTGCCGCGCCGCGCTGCGAGTACTCGACGAGGGCGCGGTCCTGATCATTGGTCGCGTTCCATACCGCCGTCAGATTCTTCACGTCATAGTCGACGCCTTCCTGCGCATCCTTGTGGACCAGCCACTTCGTGCGCACAAGGGTTTCACCGGCGGACAGCGGGATCACCGAGAACGTAACGATGTGGTCGCTCATGAAGTGATGCCATGCGTTGGGCTGTGTCCAGAACGAGAGCCCGCCGAGGTCGGCCTGCTCGAATTTGCCCAGCAGCTTCCTGGAGGCAACCTTCGCGTCGAGTGTCTGCGATTCGCCGCTGCGGTCCAGTGGCAGGCGCTGCGTACGAAAGCCCGTCGTGTCGAGCAGGCGCTCGATCTCCGCCGACGGCAGGCCCATCGCTTCCCATTGCTCGGCGCGCTCGATGCACGTCTGCTCGAACGCTTCCATACCCTCGGCATTGGCCGGCGAGCGCTGATAGCCGAATCCGTACTCGTACAGCGAGATGGTCAGCTCGGGATGGTTTGCCACGCAGTGATAGCACTCGCGGTTGTTCTCCATCGTGAGCTTCCAGTTGCCCTTCTCGACGATGTCGATCTGCGCGGCAATCTTCGTATTTGGCAAATCGTGAGGCAGCAGGTACGGCTCCATCGCGGCACGCATCGTCGCGAAGTCGGCGGGGGGCTCGTCGGCCAGGCAGACGAAGATCAGGCCCGCAAGGTTCTCCACGTGGACGGACTTGAGGCTGTGCTTGCAGCGGTCGAACTTCTCGCCCATGTGCTCGGCAAAAATCAGATTGCCGTTCAGGTTGTAGGTCCAGCTGTGATACGGGCAGACGATGTTGCCGACCGTGCCCTTGTCCTCGTTGCACAGCCGCGCGCCGCGATGACGGCATACGTTGTGGAAGGCGCGCACCTGCATGTCGTCGTCGCGCACGATCAGGATCGAGTCGTGGCCGAGTTCGACGGTCACGTAGTCGCCCGGCTCCGGCACGTCCGGCTCGACGGCCACGTGAATCCAATGCTTGCGAAAAATCGCTTCCATGTCGAGCGCAAAGATCTCCTCGCTCTGATAGAAAGGCGCCTCGAGGCTGAAGCCTTGCTTGCGCCGCTCCACCAGCGCACGAATGTCTGCCGATACTTTCATGGTTTTGCTCCGGATTCCCTGCATTCCTGGTTTGTTTGCCGACAGACCGGCAACATCAGTAGTCAATGAGTTGATGCTCGCGCAAGTACGAGAGGATGACTTGTGCTTTTTCGACCGAAGTCCCTCCGTTTACGACGTTTCCGCCGCGGCTCTCGGTGGTCGTCGCCGACAGCATCCGGGCATGCCCGGAGCGCTTCTCGGCGGCGGCCAGCCTGACAGGCTTGCGTTCGGGAACGCCGATCGTCCATGCGGCGGCGCCGGCGTCTTCGTATCTTGCCGCGGGCGCCGTCCGGATCGCCCCCGCGCGCAGCCTTGCATACGCATAGCGCGGCTGCGCGTTCGCAAGTGGATGGACGGCCACCACGGCCGGCAGCACCGCCTGGACGCGCCGGCGCAAGCCCTTCGGCAGGAACTGCCGCACGGTGACGCGCCCGTCCCCGATCTCGACGTCGACGGCCGCGCCGACCAGCGGGCGGCCAAGCGCCGCGGCGAGCTGGTACGGCAGCATCCCTGTGTCGTAGGCGCCTTCCGCACGGGTGCCGGTCAGCACGAGGTCGTAGTCCTTCACGCGAGCGGCCAGCGTGCGCCCGGCGTCACTGCCGGCGCCGCATGCAAGCACCTCGACTTCGCGGGCGCCGAGCGCCAGGTATTCGGCGAGCGCCGGCTCGGCGGCGTCTCCAGCGTGCAGCACCGCGAGCTGCGCGCGATGCTCGTCCGCGAGCGCCAGGCCGATCTCCAGCGCCGCCGCGTCGTTGCGGCTGCAGCGCTGCGCGCCGCTGACCGGATGACGGCCGACCGACACCAGCACTGCGATGCGTCGAATTGCTTGGGAGGCGTTCATGCTGCGGCTCCTAGGGGTTCGCGGAAGCCGGCCGCGGCCGGCGCCCTTCCGTTTGCGCGGCGCGCGGCCTGCACCGCTTCGATCAGCGCCGCGATCGTCTCCTTCGCGTCGCCGACGATGGTCAGGTTCGCGCGCTTGGCGATCGGTGCGCTGCCGTCCAGGTTGACGGCGATCACATGACGGCAGTCCTTGATGCCCTGCAGGTGCTGCACGGCGCCCGAGATGCCGAATGCGATATAGACACTCGCCTCGACTGTCTTTCCGGTCGCGCCGACCTGCTTGTCGCGCGTGAAATGGCCGTTGTCGACTGCGACGCGGCTCGCGGCGATCGCCGCGCCAAACACGCGGGCGAGCTGCTCGAAGTCGCCGATATCGGCCACGCCGTTGCCGGCGGACACGATGAAGTCCGCTTCCTCGAGTGCGACCTGTGCGGCATCGATCTCCTCAAGTCCCAGATCGCGGTACGGCTGCGAGCCGTCGCCGATCCCGAGCAGGAAGTCGCCGGACAGCGTCTGGCCGGCACCGGTGAACGGCAGCTTCGTGTCTGCGGCGCCGGGTGCAAGCAAGATCACGTCGGGAAGGGAGCGCGTCGCGAACGCGCGCTTCGCCTGGGCATAGGTGCCAACGTGGCGCGCGTCGATCTCGACGACGTGCGTCGCGACGCTCGCACCCGCCGCCGCCGCGTAGCGGCGGCCGAGGTCGCCGTCCCCGGTCGCGTTATCAGGCAGGACCACATGCTTGGGTGACAATGCAGCCGTGCAGGCCAGCAAAGCCCGCAGCTCGGCTTCGGGCGCAAACGCGCGGCGATCGAATCCGGGCAGCACGATAATCTTGTCCGCACCGAGCGCCGCCGCGTCGTCCTTCAGATCGCCGAACACCAGCAGCGCGACTTCGGTCTGCGCATCGGCAAGCAGCGCGGCCGCGGCGAGCGCCTGGCACGCGTGATCGTCGAGCGCGCCGCGTTCGCTGTGCGCGACGACGAGCAGCACGTGCTGCGGATCGCTGATCGCGCGGCGCGGCCTTGCCGTCGTCGCGCCGTGGCCGTGCGCGGGCCAGTGCGCGGTATTCGGATCCGCGCTGCCCGTCTCGCCCAGGGTGATCCTTCGCAAGCCTGCCGCCGTAATCATGAATGGCCGACGCGGATCGATACGTGGGATCTTGTTCATCGAGTCACTCCAGCGAGGCCGCAACGAGTTCGGCTACATCAAGCACGTCCGGGCGCGGGCCGACGACGCCTTCGAGCATTGCCGTGCAGTTCGGGCACCCGACCGCAACCACCTCCGCGCCGACCGCACGCGCATCGGCGATGCGGATGTCGGGGATGCGCTGCTTTCCAGGGATATCGGTCAGCGGAGCACCGCCACCGCCGCCGCAGCAGCGGCCGCGCATGCCGTTGCGCTCCATCTCCACCACCTTGATGCCGATCGTCTTCAGCAGCTTGCGGGGCGCCTCGGTCTCGCCGTTGTAGCGGCCGAGATAGCATGGGTCGTGATAGGTGGTGCGCTTTTCGCGCAGCGCCTCGAGTGCCTTCGGCGCGATGCGGCCACTGTCAGCCAACTCGGCGAGATAACTCGTGTGATGCTTGACCGTGACGCGCAGGCCCAGGGCGCGATACTCGTTGCGCAAGCTGTGCATCACGTGTGGATCTGCCGTCACGATCTGCCTGAAGGACAGGTTGCCGAGAGTGCCTATCAGGCGTTTCGCCATCTGTTGGAACGTCGCCTCATCGCCGAGACGGCGGGCCACGTCGCCGGTGTCGGTCTCCGCGCCGCCGAGCACCGCATAATCGACGCCGGCCTTGTTCAGCACCTTCACGAAGGCCCGCAGGGTGCGCTGATAGCGCATGTCGAACGCACCCTCGCCGGCAACGATCAGCACGTCTACCGACTTGCCCCGCTGCGCGACCGGCGCATTGAGGTCGACCGACCAGTCATAGCGCGCCGCGGTGTCGTAACCGCCCATCGTGCCGGTCTCGCGCAGGTTCGCAAGCACTTCGGCGCCCTTGCCGGGTACGGCGCCATGCACCAGCGTCTGGTTGCGGCGCATGTCGACGATCGCATCGACGTGCTCGATCAGCATCGGGCACTCCTGCACGCACGCGCGGCAGGTCGTGCACGACCACAGCGTCTGCGCTTCGATCAGGCCCGATACAATCAGGCCATTCGGCTCGCCGCGATGGCGGCCGACGGCAATCCCGGGCGTCGCGCTGCCGGCATACGCGGCATCGGTGCCACCCGCCATGCCGACCACGAGATCCTGGATCAGCTTCTTCGGATTGAGCGGCTGGCCCGAGGCAAACGCGGGACACGCCGCCTCGCACTTGCCGCACTGCACGCAAGCGTCAAAGCTCAGCAGCTGGTTCCAGCGGAACTCGACGGGCTTGGCAACGCCGTACTCCTGCTTTTCGATCTCGGGCAGCTTGAGCGCAGTCGGTGGCGTGGCGGTGCCGCTACCGGTATACGAGTCCGCCCTGCCGGCGAACCGCTCCTGGCGAGGATGAAATGCCAGGTGCATCAGGCCCGCGATGGCGTGTTTCATCGGCCCACCTTTCGCCGCGCCGAATGTCATCGCGAACGCGCCGGCGCCGATCAGCAGCGCGCAGACCACCGCGAAGGCGCCCGACATCAGCTCAGCCGGCACGGCCACAAACAGTACGAGGCCAAGCGCGAACGACCCGAGCAGCCATGGCAGTGTGTTCCACGGACCTTTCGACAGGCGCGCCGGCACGTCCTTCGCGGCACGACGGCGCCAGACGAACACCACGCCAATCAACATCGCAAGTGCCGCGGCAAAAATCGCCTTGTCAAGCCATGGCGAGTAGATCGCGAGACCGTAGTTGACGAACACGAGCGCCAGCGCGGCAAGCGCACCGCCCGCCGTGGCGACGTGCGTCTTCGCGATGTACGGATCGCGGGCGACGACGTGGTGCAGGTCGACGAAGTATCGCTTCGGGATGGCCAGCAGGTTCGTGATGCCGAACGATCCGGGCGCGGTTGCCCGCCCGAGCCGCCAGTACGAGGCGCGCTTCATGACCGCGAACGCTAGCCCCGCGACCGACAGCCAAAGCAGAACGGTAATCAGGAGGGACGGATTCATGGTCAGAAATCCTTCGCGAGCCGCAGCGCGTCATAGATCGCGCCATGGATGTTGTGTATCGAGATGCAGTCGCCGACGCGGAACAACAGGAAGCGGCCGTTGCCGAGCGTTTCCGACAGGCACGGCTGCGGCTCCGACGCAAACAGCTTGTGTACGTCGACCTGGCCGCGGTTGACGGATTCCGGCTTGAGCTTCCAGTACAGCGCGTCGTTCGGTGTCGAGCCGTTCTCGATCACGACCTGGTCGACGGCACGTTCCTCCAGCTCCTCCGTGTACTCGTTGCGCAGCACCGCGATCGTCTTCCCGCCCTCCTCATAGACTCGGTCGAGCCAGTAGTTCGGCGTATGAATCACGCCCTGCGCGTAGAGTCGGCGATAGAAGATCGGAAAGGTCGTGCCGCCGCAATCGTCGGCAACCTTGACGTCGGGCGTCACGATTTCGACCTTCGCACCGCGGCTCGCCAGGTAGTCGGCAACGCCCGCGCCTGCGTGCGTGCTCACGCCGTCGTAGACGAGCACATTCTCCTTAGCCTCCACGCGCCCGGCCAGCACGTCCCAGGAGCTGACCGCGAGCCCGTCGGCAACGGCCCAGCCGGGCACCTGATCGGAGAATGCCCGACCGCCTGTCGCGAGCACGATAATGTCCGGCTTCTCCGCCATGATCATCTTCGCATCCGCTTCAACGCCCAGGCGCCGGTCGACGCCGAGGCGCTTCGTCTCCATGTCGAACCAGCGCACGATGCCCTGCATCTGCTCGCGCTGCGGCGCTTTCGAGGCGAGCAGGATCTGCCCGCCCACTTCGTTGTTCTTCTCGAACAGCACGACATCATGGCCACGCGAGCGCGCGACGCGCGCCGCTTCCAGCCCCGCCGGGCCGGCGCCAACCACGACGACCTTGCGCTTCGGACCGCGCGACTTCTCGATGATGTGCGGCATCGTCGCCTCGCGCGAGGTCGCGGCGTTCTGCACGCACAGCACATCGAGGCCGTTGTACTGGCGGTCGATGCAGTAGTTCGCGCCGACACATTGCTTGATTTCATCCTCGCGGCCGTCGCGAATCTTGATGACCATGTGCGGATCGGCGATCTGCGCGCGCGTCATGCCGACGAGGTCGACCATGCCGTTCGCGAGCAGGCGCTCGGCCTGGCCCGCGTCGCGGATGCTTTGCGCGTGCATCAGGGGCACCTTGATAACCGACTTGATGCCCGCCGCAAGATGCACGAACGGCTCGGGTGGTAGCGCCATCGGCGGCATGCAGTTCGCGAGCGTATTATGCGTATCGGCGCCGGAGCCGATCACACCGAGATAATCGATGAGACCGGTCTCGGACATCGCCTGCGCGATCTCCTTGAGTTGCTCATGATCGAGACCGTCTTCATGGAACTCGTCACCGCACATGCGCAGACCGACGCAGAAGTCCTTGCCAACCGCCTCGCGCACGGCCTGGAGCACTTCCACGCCAAAGCGCAGGCGGTTCTCAAGGCTGCCGCCCCACTCGTCGGTGCGGAAGTTCGTGCGTGGGCTCCAGAACTGGTCGATCAGGTGTTGGTGCGCGGCCGAGATCTCGATGCCATCCATGCCTGCATCCTTCACGCGCTTCGCGGCAGCCGCAAAGTCGGTGATGATGCGGCGAATCTCCTCGACCTCGATGATTTTTGCGTTGCCACGGTGCACGGGCTCGCGCACACCGGACGGCGTCATCAGGTGCGGCCAGTGCTCGCCGTGGAACGCCGAGCGGCGTCCCATGTGCGTGGCCTGGATCATGATTTTGGCGCCGTGCCGGTGCATCGCTTCGGCGAGCCGCGACAGCGGGTCGATGATCTTGTCGCTCGACAGATTCACCGACTTCCACCAGCCCTGGGGACTGTCGATCGAAACGGGGCTCGAGCCGCCGCAGATGGCGAGGCCGACGCCACCCTTTGCCTTCTCCTCGTAATAGCGAATGTAGCGGTCGCCCGGCAGGCCGCCCGGCTCGGCATACACTTCCGCGTGCGCCGTACTGACGATCCGGTTGCGAAGCGTCAGTTGATTAAGCTGCAAAGGTTTGAACAGGTGGGGATAACGCATCGCGGACGACCTCTGGCGTTGGTGTGTCTCGTATTTGGCGTAGTGCGGCCGGGCTTGGATGTCAGCGCGAGATCGGTGACACTTCGAACACGCAGTGATCGTGCCCCTCGGCCGCGCACTGCACTTCCTTAGACTGCGCGCGCGGGGCGCCCTTGGCCGCGTTGGCCGTGTCGTTGACCCAGTCCATCGCGCCGGCGAACCAGCCGGCGAACATGTAGCAAAGCTTGCCGCTCCGTTCCGGCTGCTGAAGCACGAATGACGAGTGGCGCAGCGCGATGCGCGCGCTTGCCTTCGTCGGATCGGCCTCGAGGATCGAGAACAGGCCCCAGCCGCGCTGCGACAGCCGCTTCAGGTAGTGTTCGAACACCGCCATCCCGCTGATGTCGTGGAGCTTCGCCTCCTTGTCGCACCAGTAGTAGGCGGACTTGTAGCCGGCCTTGTAGAGGATCTCGGCGTACGCATCGCGGCCGAGCGCCTCTTCGATAGCGACATGGTTGTTCGTGAAGAAGTGACGCGGCACATAAAGCATAGGCAGCGCGTCGGTGGTCCAGACACCGGTTTCGGGATCGACGTCGATCGGCAGTTGCGGTTGCATCGTTGTAGGCTCCGTGAGGAAAAAAGCCGCTGGCGTCCTTGCGCAGGCGCGGCCTCGCCCGCGTGTCCGCGCATCTCGTGCGGCACGTCCGGTATGTTGTGAAGGGGTGAAAGAGCGCGCGGCTTACGCGCCCCAGACTTCCTTGAACACGCGCACCCAGTTCTCGCCCATGATTTTCTGGATCCGGGAGGTCTTCCAGCCCGCGCGCTCCATCGTCGCGGTCAGGTTGGGGAACTCGCCGATCGTGCGGATGCCTTCGGGGTTGATTACCTTGCCGAAGTTGGTCAGGCGCCGATAGCGGCCCTTGTCGTGCGTCAGCATGTCGAAGAATTCCGTGCTGTAGCCCTGCGTGAAGTCGGTGCCAATGCCGACCGCATCTTCGCCGATCAGGTTAATGACATAGTCGATCGCCTCGATGTAGTCCTCGACCGTCGCTTCGATCCCGCGCTTGAGGAATGGCGCGAACATGGTCACGCCAACGAAGCCGCCTGCATCCGCGATCTCCTTGAGCTGTGCGTCGCTCTTGTTGCGCGGATGCTCCTTCAGACCGGACGGCAGACAGTGCGAGTAGCAGACCGGCTTCCTGGAGAACGCGATCGCCTCGGACGACGTGTTGCCTCCAACGTGCGACAGGTCGACCATGATGCCAACGCGGTTCATCTCGGTGATCACCTCGCGGCCGAAGTCCGACAGCCCGCCGTCACGCTCATAGCAACCGGTTCCCACCAGGTTCTGCGTGTTGTAGCAGAGCTGCACCACGCGCACGCCCATGTCGGCGAAGGCTTCGACGTAGCCGAGGTTGTCCTCGAAGGCGTGTGCGTTCTGGAAGCCGAGGATCACGCCGGTCTTGGCCTCCTGCTTCGCGCGGTAGATGTCCTCGGTGGTGCGCACCAGCGTCAGCAGTTCGCTGTTGTCGCGAATCGCCTTCTTCATCAGCGCAATGTTGTCGACGGTCTTGGTAAAGTTGTCCCAGACCGAGACCGTACAGTTCGCGGCCGTGACGCCGCCCTTCTTCATGTCTTCGAACACCGAGCGCTCGAACTTCGAGATGTTCAGGCCGTCGATGATGATGCTGTCCTGGTGCAGCGGGCTCATAGTTAGTTCCAGTCCGTTCGGCGGTTCAGTAGATCGGGAAGCGTTCGCACAGCACGAAGATCTGGCGGCGCACGCGCTGCTCGGTAGCGGCGTCACCGTCCGGATTCGCGCGTAGCGACTCGAACACTTCGAGGATGAGGCGGCCGATCTCGCGGAACTCCGCAACGCCAAAGCCGCGCGTCGTAGCGGCCGGCGCGCCGAGCCGGATGCCCGACGTGATGGTCGGCTTCTCGGTGTCGAACGGGATGCCGTTCTTGTTGCAGGTGATGCCAGCGCGCTCGAGCGCCTGCTCGACCTGCGTGCCCTTGAGCCCCTTCGGGCGCAGGTCGACGAGCAGCAGGTGGTTGTCGGTGCCGCCGGTCACGAGGTCAACGCCGCCTTCCTTCAGCACTTCGCCCAGCGCCTTCGCGTTGGCGAGCACATTGTCGATGTAGGTCCTGAACTCCGATGTCAGCGCCTCGCCGAACGCGACCGCCTTGGCTGCAATCACGTGCATCAACGGGCCGCCCTGCAGACCGGGGAACACGGCCGAGTTGATCTTCTTGGCGATCTCCTCTTCGTTTGTCAGCACGAAGCCGCCGCGGGGGCCGCGCAGGGTCTTGTGCGTGGTCGAGGTGACGACGTGGGCGTGCTCCACGGGATTTGAGTGGCGGCCTGCAGCGATCACGCCAGCGATGTGCGCCATGTCGACCATCAGCTTGGCGCCGACGCTGTCGGCGATCGCACGGAAGCGGGCGAAGTCGAGTTGGCGCGGATACGCGGAAAAGCCGGCGATGATCAGGCTCGGCTTATGCTCCTTCGCGAGCGCTTCGACCTGGTCGTAGTCGATCAGCATCGACTCACGGTTAACGCCATACTGAACGGCGTTGAACCACTTGCCCGACAAGGCCGGCTTCGCGCCATGGGTCAGGTGACCGCCAGCGTCGAGGGACATCCCGAGCACGGTATCGCCCGGCTTGGTCAGCGCGAGCATCACCGAGCCGTTCGCCTGGGCGCCCGAGTGCGGCTGCACGTTGGCATAGCCGGCATTGAAGAGTTGCTTCACGCGCTCGATGGCGAGCGATTCGACTTCGTCGGCGAATTCGCAGCCGCCGTAGTAGCGCTTGCCCGGGTAGCCTTCGGCGTACTTGTTGGTCAGTACCGAGCCTTGCGCTTCCAGCACCGCACGCGACACGATATTTTCGGACGCGATCAGCTCGACTTGCGACTGCTGACGCTCGAGTTCCTTCGAGAGGGCGCCGCGAACCAGCGCATCGCGCTCGGCCAAGGGCTGCGAGAAGAAAGTCTGGGTGTTCGACATAGAGGTCCGTGTGGTAGGGAAAACGCTGAATGGGGCGAAAAGCCCGCTGCGCCAGGCTTTTCCGCCTGATCAGCGCAGCGTTGCCGATGGCTCTATTCTTGTCGTTCGTGTTTTTGGCCGATTGATGAATTCAGACGCGTTCTTTTCGATTTCCGCCATTTGCGTCCGATTTGCACAAGTCGCCCGGCGATGGCACTGCGGAGGTGCCGGACGCGCATCGCTGGTGCGCGTGGCGCGATTGCAGTGCAACAAGCGCGCCGCCCGCTATGTCTCCAGTGGCGCACCCTTCCAGCGGGCTAGGGTTTCGCCGTATGGCATGCTAGTTGCGGCTGATTTAACAATGAATACAAACAGCATCCAGATCCCTTTCCCAAGGCCTGGACATGCACCTTAAAAACCCGAAGGACGCCCCCATGCCGACCGACCGCGCCGCGTCGTTATCCCACTTCGCGTTCATGCCGCTACCCAATTTCACGATGATCGCATTCACCAATGCGATAGAAGTGCTGCGGATGGCCAACTACCTAAGCGGCCAGGAGTTGTACCGCTGGACCATCATCAGCCCCGACGGCGGTCCCGTGACGGCGAGCAATGGCCTGTCAATCGACACGCAGCCGGCGCACAGCATCGGGCGTCCCGACATCGTGTTCGTGTGCGGGGGTATCGACGTACAGCGTTCGACGACGGCCGAGCACCTTTCCACGCTGCGCCGCGCGGCGCGCGAGGGCCTCATGCTGGGCAGCCTGTGCACCGGCACGTACGCACTCGCGAGATCGGGGCTTCTCGACGGCTACGCCTGCGCGATCCACTGGGAGAATATGTCGGCGCTCAAGGAAGAGTTTCCCGACACGCGCTTCCTGAAGGAATTGTTCGTGATCGACCGCGACCGTGTTACATGTACCGGCGGCGTTGCACCGCTGGACATGATGCTGAACCTGATCACCCGGCGCGTGGGCACCGCGCTTGTCACCCAGATCGCCGAGCAGTTTATTGTCGAGCATGTGCGTGACACCAGTGCGCAGCAGAAGATGCCATTGGTGGCGCGCCTTGGCTCGGCCAAGAAGTCGCTGTTCGAAGTGGTGTCGCTGATGGAGAACAATATCGAGGAGCCACTGTCGCGCGAAGAGCTCGCACGGCTGGCAAGCCTGTCGCAGCGGCAGTTGCAGCGACTGTTCCGTGACCACCTCGGCATGACACCGACGCATTACTACCTGACGCTGCGCCTGCGCCGCGCGCGAGAGCTGCTACTGCAGACGGATATGTCGATTATGCACATCACGACGGCATGTGGCTTCCAGTCCGCGTGCCATTTCAGCAAGAGCTATCGCGAGGCATTCGGCCTCCCGCCAACGCTCGAGCGCCGGGCGCAGGGCGCCCCCCTGGCGAAGCTGGCAGGACAGGGCGCATCCACGTACTCATCGTCTTCCGCGATGATGCACCCACATTGAGGCACGATACAGATAAATAAAACGGGCGGCCGAACCTCGGCCGCCCGCTTCATCTGTGACTGGCCGGTCAGGCCGCCAGCAGTCCGTGCGGATCGATGACAAATTTGCGCGGGGCGCCGCCATCGAACTGCTTGTAGCCCTCGGGCGCCTGATCAAGTGCAATTACAGTCACATTCACGATGTCCGCGATCGGCAGGCGATCGTGCAGGATCGCCTGCATCAGGTTGCGGTTGTATTTGAGTACGGGCGTCTGGCCCGTATGGAACGAGTGCGACTTCGCCCAGCCGAGGCCAAAGCGAATGCTCAGGCTTCCGCGCTGCGCCCCGGCATCCTTGGCGCCAGGATCATCGGTCACGTAGAGGCCCGGAATCCCGATCGCACCGGCGGGCCGGGTGATCTCCATTAGCGAATTGAGTACGGTGGCGGGAGCCTCCTCCGCATGTCCCGACGAGCCGTGGCCGTGCGCCTCGAAGCCGACGCAATCGACCGCGCAGTCGATCTCCGGTGTGCCGAGAATCGCGGCGATCTGCTCGCCCAGCGTAGCGTCCTTCGACAGATCGACGACTTCGAAACCCATTGCCTTCGCATGCGCGAGACGCGCCGGGTTCATGTCGCCGACGATCGTGCATGCCGCGCCGAGCAGGCGTGCCGAAGCGGCGGCGGCCATGCCGACCGGGCCCGCGCCGGCGATGTAGACGGTCGAGCCCGGCTTCACGCCTGCGGTGACTGCACCGTGATAGCCAGTCGGCAGAATGTCTGACAGGCAGGTCAGGTCGCGCATCTTCGACATCGCCTGGTCGCGGTCAGGGAACTTCAGCAGGTTGAAGTCGGCGTATGGCACCAGGACGTACTCGGCCTGGCCGCCAATCCAGCCGCCCATGTCGACGTACCCGTACGCACCGCCGGCACGCGACGGATTGACGTTCAGGCATACGCCGGTGTGTTGCTCCTTGCACATCGCGCATCGTCCGCACGCGACATTGAACGGTACGGACACCAGGTCGCCGATCCTCAGCGTTTCGACGTCACGGCCGACCTCGATCACCTCGCCGGTGATTTCGTGACCTAGCACGAGGCCAATCGGCGCGGTCGTGCGACCGCGAACCATGTGCTGATCCGACCCGCAGATGTTGGTGCTCACGACTTTCAGGATCACGCCGTGGCCGATTGCGCGGCCGCTCGGGTCGACCATCTTCGGATAGTCGATCTTCTGCACCTCGACATTGCCCGACCCAAGATATACGACACCTCGGTTGCTGCTCATCGCATTGTCTCCATGTCTCATTGAATCGTGCCGCGGCCACGCCGATCGGCGCGGCATGCGCGGCAGCGTTATCGAGAGTAGATCCGGGCGACGGGCGAGTATGTCCAAAACACGACGAGTGCTTGAACAAGGCCGACATCGGGAGCGTCGGAACCGCCGGGATCTCCAGCTCCGCACGCGCACTGGGCGAATTAAGCGGTAGCCCTTTGCATTGGGCCGCCGATGGCGGATTTACACATACCGACGGCGCGTATCCTCCAGAGTGTTCGGCAATATCCGCGTCTACTGAAGATTCGGGGCCTGCAAGCAACTTGCTAAGAGGACCTGAATTTTTCCAAGGACGCCATGCCAACGCCTACCACCTCATCCACGCGTTCGAACGCCGCCGCCCGGCTCGAGCGCCTGCCGTTTTCCGGCTATCACAAACTGATTTTCTTCATCATCGCGATCGCATTCTTCTTCGACTCGGTCGATCTTGCGACCATGACCTTTATCCTGGGCTCGATCAAGCAGGAATTCGGGCTATCCACCGCAATGACCGGCCTGGTCGCCAGCGCAAGCTTCATCGGGATGGTGGTCGGCGCGGCTCTCGCCGGCCTGCTCGCGGACCGCTTCGGACGCAGACCCGTGTTCCATTGGAGCATGGTGCTGTGGGGCATAGCGTCGTATCTGTGCTCGACTGCACAAAGCGTCGAGGCGCTCATCGCGTGGCGCGTACTGCTGGGCGTCGGCATGGGCATGGAGTTTCCGGTCGCGCAGACTCTGCTGTCGGAATTCGTCCCCACCGCGAACCGCGGCCGGCTGATCGCACTGATGGACGGCTTCTGGCCGCTCGGATTTATCACGGCTGGCATCATCTCCTACTTCGTGCTGCCGCAGTTCGGCTGGCGCGCCGTGTTTGCACTGCTCGCGATCCCGGCCGTGTTCGTGCTGATCGTGCGCCGTATCGTGCCCGAGTCGCCGCGCTGGCTCGAGCATACGGGCCGGCACGCTGAAGCCGACGCAGTGATGTGTAACATCGAGGCCAGGGTGATGCGCTCGGCCGGCGTCGCGATGCTGCCTCGGCCATCGCAGCACCTGACGGCGGCGCCCGTGCGCGGCCGTAGCGCCCTGCGCGAGATCTGGAGCGGCGCGTACCGCCGCCGCACGACGATGGTCTGGCTGCTATGGTTCTTCGCGCTGCTCGGCTTCTACGGGCTGACGTCCTGGCTTGGCGCGCTGTTGCAGCAGGCCGGCTTTGCAGTCACGCAATCGGTGTACTACACGGTACTGATCTCGCTTGGCGGGGTGCCGGGCTTCCTGTGCGCAGCATGGCTCGTCGAGCGCTGGGGGCGCAAGCCAACCTGCATCGCGTCGCTGCTCGGCGGCGGCATGATGGCGTACCTGTACGGCCAGAGTGCGTTGTATGGCGGCAGTATCGCGCTGCTCATCGGCACCGGCCTCGCGATGCAGTTCTTCCTGTTCGGCATGTGGGCGGTGCTGTACACCTACACGCCGGAACAGTACGGCACCGGCTCACGTGCAACGGGGTCTGGCTTCGCCTCGGCAGTCGGGCGGATCGGCTCGCTGATCGGCCCCTATGTGGTTGGCGTCGTGTTGCCCGTGTTCGGACAGGGCGGAGTGTTCACGCTTGGCGCGCTCTCATTCGCGGTAGCGGCACTCGCTGTGTGGATGCTAGGGATCGAGACCCGCGGGGTCGCGCTGGAAACGCTGGCAACGGAGGACGCGACAGGCGAGACCACGTTTTACCCTGGCGTAGCGGACAAGTCGTCCTGACGCGCACACCCGGCTCCCGCGGGGAGTGCCTGGCCGGGCGTTCGCCGCGAGTCGCAGTCGCGACTCGCGGCCACCTCAGAAGGCCAGGCTCAAAACTTGTGGCGAATCGCGGCGCGAACCTGGAACTGACTCGACGTCGATGATGCGTTCGCCGCGCCGGGCAGGTCAGCCATGTCCAATGCGGTGCCGGTCTTGCCGCCGGTGACACGCTGGTAGGCCCCCTGGATATAGACGTCGGTGCGTTTCGAGAAGCTGTAATCCGCCATCAGGCCGAAGGAATGCACTTTCGGCTTCGCGTCGCCTGACGATGCGTTGAAGTTCTCCAGGGTGAGCGTATAAGCCCCACCTGCATAAAAAGCGGGCGTGAACTGGTACTTGAAATTCACCTCCAGGTTCTGGAATCGGAGTGAGTTCAACGTACCAGTGGCCGGCAGGATCGAGCCGGAGATGTACGAGGTCGACAGCGGCTCGGTCAGATTCGAGTTGGAGTAGGCGAAGCCGGCCGTCGCCGCGCCGAACGTGTAGTTGACGCCGGCACCGAAGATGCGCAAGCGCTTGGCAAGGAAATTCTGGTCGCCGCCGTTATTGATGGCGCCGCCTGACGTAGCAGACGGGTTGTCCGCCTGCAGATAGGCCGCCGCCAGCAACAAGCCTCCGCTCGCGTATTGCATCCCCGCACCGTACTGGCGGTTGTTGGCGAAGTTGGTGTCGTTGCTGAAGCTGTAGGTGCCGCCGAACTGGAACCCGCCAAACGAGGGACTCGTGTACTTGACGGTATTGTTGACGCGGAACGAGTAGATCATGTTGTCGTTATCGTAGGGGTGGCCGAACATGGTTCCCCCCCAATTTCCGGCAACAGTCGTCGGCGCGAGATAGTCGATCACCGAGTCATACTGGCGTCCCAGCGTGACGCTCCCGTACTGATTGTCGGATAGCCCGACGTAGGCTTGCCGGCCAAAGAGTAAACCGCCCTGTGCCGCCTTGCCGTTGCTCGCATTGAAGCCGTTCTCGAGCTGGAACAAGGCCTTGAGGCCGCCCCCCAGGTCTTCCGTTCCCTTCAGGCCCCAACGGCTGCCTTGCGCAAAGCCGCTTGCCACCTCGGTCAGGCTATGCCCGCCGACGTTATTCGTGTAGTTGATGCCCTCGTCGATGATGCCGTACAGCGTGACGCCACTTTGGGCAAAGGCGGACGTGGAAAACATCAGGGCCAGGGCCGAGCCGGCAGTCGCTCCCATTTTCATCGGATTCTCTCCTCGGATTAATGTGACTTGCTACGCTTCCCCACCTATCGGCGCGGCAGGTGCGCCAGCGTCTACGAGAGTAGTTCGGAAGGCCGGGAAGCCCATGTCCAATACCGACACGCGTTTGAACAACGCCGACATGGGCCGGGGCGACGCTTAGCCCGTTTTCCCGTTGCGCCTCAGGTAATCGGCGCGTGTCCACTCGAGCGCCACGCCGACGCGTTGCGTGCCGGGCCGGATCTTCGGTTTGTGCACGGCTAGCGTCAGCGTGTCGAGCGCCGGCCATTCGCGAAACGACAGCTCTGCGATCTCGGCCACCAGCGTCTCCAGCAGTCGCGTATGTGGCTTGTGCCCGAGAAAAGCCGCAATGCGAGCACAATAGCCTTCGTAGTCGATCCACTCCCCGTCCTCGCGCGGCTCGCAGCGATAGCCCAGACGCGCATCGATGACGATCGGCTGCGGTGCATTGTGCTCGTGCGGGTGAATGCCGATCCGCACCGGCACCGCCAGCGCATCGATGAACACGCTCCATCCTCTTCCCGACAGGAGCGGCGCATCAAGCGCGGCGCGCGGCCCGTTGAACACGTTATCGACCAGCTTCATGATGTCAGCGGCGCAGCGGCGTCGAGCATGATGCGGCAGAAGTAATCGGCAAAGCTGCGGCGCACCACGATCTCGAAGCGGTCGGCGGCTGTCGGCACGAGCACGATCGAAGCCTTGAAGTAGTGGCTCTGCACGCACTGCCCCGGCCTGAGCACGCGTGGGTGCAGGTCGAGCGGGCAACCGCGCGCCAGCACCTCGCGTACGCGCTCCCCACTGATCTCGACAACCGTATAGCCGCTGCCGACGTCGACCGCCGCCGCGTATGCACCAGCGATCGCCCCGGCGAGTTTCGGCTCGAGGACGCCCGTCGGCACGGGCCCGTTCGACCGCACCAGCCACTCGTCGGGACCGAGCCATAGTACGTCGTACTCGGCACTGCGCGCGACGGTGTTCGGTGCGGCCGGCGGACAGCAACCGACCACGCCCTCGAACGCGTCGACGAACGCAGGATCGGACAGGTCCCCCCGCACGTTGACGAGATCCAGAAAGGCCCGTTCGCGCATCACGAACTGCTTGGCCGCACGCGCCTGCTGCGCGCTCAGCAGATCGGCCGCGCCGATGAACGGCGACTCGAGCCGCACGCCGCGCTTGCGCGCGTCAGACACCGGCATGTCGGCCACCGGCGTAGCATTTCCCGTTTCATTCCACATTCTGGCGCACCCCTTCGGTATCGTAGAAAACGGGGCTGGAGACCTTCGCCATCACGCGCCGGCCGTCGGCCAGCGGGATCGCAACGCTCTCGCCCATCTTGCCCAGGCCGCCTTTCACTACGGCGAGCGCGATCGAACGCTCCAGGATTGGACTGTAGTAGCTGGACGTCACATGGCCAATCATCGGCGTTGGCTCGCTTGTCGACACGCGCGTGCCCGGCGCGAGAATCTGCGCCCCCTCAGGCAGCACAAAGTCCGCGTCGTCAGTCAGCAGGCCGACGAACTGCTTGCGGCCTTCCTTGGCGGTATCCGAACGCGTCAGCGAGCGCTTGCCAAGGAAGTCCTTCGACTTCGCGACAACTCCACCCATCCCCAGGTCGTACGGCGTGATCGAGCCGTCGGTGTCCTGGCCGACGATGATGTAGCCTTTCTCCGCACGCAGCACGTGCATCGTTTCCGTGCCATACGGCGTGATGTCGAATTCGTCGCCAGCAGCCATCAGCGCTTCCCATACCGCGCGGCCGGCGTTTGCGGGCACGTTGACTTCGTACGCCAGTTCACCCGAGAAGCTGATCCGCATGACGCGCGCCTTCGCGCCAGCGACAGTGCCGTTTCGGTAGCTCATGAACGGGAACGCATCGTTCGCGAAGTCGATGTCCTGGCTGACCTTCTGGAGTACCTTTCGGCTCTTCGGCCCGACCACCGCGAATGTTGCCCAGTGATCGGTCACCGATGACAGCCGGACTTTCATGTCTGGCCACTCGGTCTGCAGCCAGCGCTCAAGCCAGGTCAGAACGCGCGCGGCACCGCCCGTCGTCGTCGTCATCATGAAGTGCTGCTCGCCAAGCCGCACGGTGACACCGTCGTCGAACACCATGCCGTTCTCGTCGAGCATCAGGCCGTAGCGGCACTTGCCGACTTCGAGCTTGTTCCATGGGTTCGTGTACACCCAGTTCAGCAGCGTCACCGCGTCCGGACCCTGGATGTCGATCTTGCCGAGCGTCGACGCGTCGAGGATGCCGACGCTGTTGCGCACAGCGAGGCATTCGCGCTTCACCGCGGCATGCAGGTTCTCCCCCCTCTTCGGGAAGTACCAGGGGCGTTTCCAGTTTCCGACGTCCTCGAACAGCGCGCCATGTTCGACGTGCCATTCATGGATGCAAGTCTTGCGGACCGGGTCGAGGAAGTCTCCGACTTCTCGCCCCGCGAAGGTGCCGAACGTGACCGGCGTGTAGTTCGGACGAAACGTGGTCGTGCCGGTGTCCGGAATCGACTTGCCGAGCGCCTGCGCCAGGATCGCCATCCCGTTTATGTTGCCGAGCTTGCCCTGGTCGGTGCCAAAACCCATCGCGGTGTAGCGCTTCACATGTTCGACCGACTCGAAGCCTTCGCGCGCGGCGAGCAGGATGTCCGAGGCGGCCACATCGTTCTGGAAGTCGACGAACTGTTTCTGCCCGCGTGCCGCGGCCGCGCGGCTACCGACGAGCCAAAGTGGCATCAGCGCGCCCTCGGCGACGGCCGTGACTTTCGGCGCGGCCGGCCGCTTTGCGCTACCGAGGCCGGCGGCTTTCGCCGCGTCGATGCCTGCTTCCAGCGCGAGCGGCAGCGCCAGTGCAAGGTTGAACTCCCCTGCCGCCGCACCGACGCTCACCTCGGCCTGCAGCGACTTGCCCGGCACGAAGCACACCTTTTCATCGCTCCACTGCGCCTTGCCGCCCGACTGCGCGAACAGGTGAAGCACCGGGCTCAGGCCACCCGACATGGCTACCAGGTCGCAAGGGATCTTCGATACCTTTGCGCCAGTCTGTCCGTTCGCATAGGAGGTGACATTGACCGACGTGACGTGCCGCTTGCCGGACGCGGCCATCACGACCGCGCCGCTCATGACGGTCACGCCCTGCCGCTTCGCGAGGGCTGGCAACGCGCCGTTGGTCGAAGCGCGCGGATCGACGACCGTCACCTTCGCGCCGCTCGCCTTCAGGTCGAGCGCCGCCTGATAACCGCGATCGTTATTGGTGAACACGACCGCTTCGCGCCCCGGCAGCACGCCGTAGCGATGGATGTAGGTCGATACCGCCGACGCCATCATCACGCCCGGCAAGTCGTTGTTGCCGAAAACGATCGGACGCTCGTGCGCGCCGGTCGCGAGGATCACCCGCTTTGCGCGGATCTTCCACAGCAGCTCGCGCGAGCCACGACGCATCGCTACCGGCAAATGGTCGGTGAGGCGCTGCGTCACGGTGACAAGGTTGTGGTCCTGGTAGCCGAACGCGTTGCTGCGCGACAGGATGGTCACGTCCGGCAGCTTGCGCAGCTTGCTCTCGATCTCGCCGACCCATTGCTGTGCGGGCTTGCCGTTGATCTCGGTTCGCCCCGACAGCAGGCTGCCGCCGAGTTCCCGCTGGTCGTCGACGAGAATCACGCGCGCGCCTGTCTCCGCCGCCGCATGCGCGGCCGCAAGGCCGGTCGGCCCGCCGCCGACCACGAGCACGTCGCAATGCGCATAGCATTTATCGTAGCGATCGGCGTCCAGTGTCGTAGGCGCCTTGCCCAGACCCGCCGCCTCGCGGATCTTCTCCTCATACTTCGGCCACATATTGCGCGGCCACATGAAGGTCTTGTAGTAGAAGCCGGCCGGCATGAAACGGGCGAACTTCTGGTTGATCGCCATGCGATCGTGCTCCAGGTCCGGCTCCGCGTTCACGCTCGTGGCGACGAGCCCTTCGTACAGCTCGATTTCTGTCGCGCGCGCATTCGGCACGGTGTATGCCCCGCGTTCCAGCTGCACCACGGCATTTGGCTCGGCGACGTCGGCGGTCATGATGCCGCGCGGGCGATGGTACTTGAAGCTGCGCGCGACGAAGCGCACGCCGTTGGCGAGCAGTGCCGAAGCCAGCGTGTCGCCCTGGTAGCCCTGGTATGCGCGTCCGTTGAACGTGAAGGCCAGCGGTTGGCCGCGATTGATGCGGCCGCCCGCGCCGAGTCGGTCTTTCTGGCTCATTTCTTGACCCCTTTCTGCGGTGCATTGGCGATGGGCTTGACGAAGGTCTCGTAGCCCTTGATGTCGTAGGTGACGGTATCGCGCTCGACCTTGAACCACCGGCGGCAGCCCTGGGCGTGGATCCATTGTTCGCGATGCGTGCCGCGGGTATTGGTACGCATGAACAGGTAGTCGCCCCATTCGCGGTCGGACAGCTTCTCGGTTTCGAGCGGGCGCGCGATGTCGGCTTCGCCGCCACACGAGAATTCGGATTCGGCGCGCGGGCCGCACCACGGACATTCGATCAGCAACATTTCTTTCTCCTCGGGGCGTTCAGTGCGCGACGGCGGCAGCGCCGTGCTCGTCGATCAGGTGGCCGGTATAGAAGCGATCCAGCGCGAATGGCGCGTTGATCGGATGCGGCTCGTCGCGCGCGATCGTGTGCGCGAACACCCAGCCCGATCCCGGCGTCGCCTTGAAGCCGCCCGTGCCCCAGCCGCAGTTGAAATAGAGGCCCTTCACGTCGGTCTTGCTGATGATCGGGCAGGCATCCGGCGACACGTCGACGATGCCGCCCCACTGGCGGTTCATCCGCACACGCGAGAACACCGGGAACATCTCGACGATCGCCTGCAGCGTCCCTTCGATGACCTGGAAGCTGCCGCGCTGGCCAAAGCCGGTGTACTGGTCGATGCCAGCGCCGATCACCAGATCGCCCTTGTCCGACTGGCTGATGTAGGCGTGCACCGCGTTGGACATGATCACCGAGTTGACGACTGGCTTGATCGGCTCCGACACCAGCGCCTGCAGGGGATGGCTCTCGATCGGCAGACGCACGCCGGCCATATCGGCGAGGGTCGTCGTGTTGCCGGCCGCGACGACCGCGACCTTCTTCGCCTTGATGAAGCCCTTCACTGTGTCGACGCCGACGACTGCGCCGCGGTCGCGACGGATGCCGGTCACCTGACAATTCTGGATGATGTCGATCCCTGCGCGGTCGGCGCCGCGCGCGAAACCCCACGCGACCGCGTCGTGCCGGGCAACGCCCGCCCGGCGCTGGATCGACGCGCCAAGCACGGGATAGCGGCTGTTCAGGTTGATCGTCGGCTCGATCTCCTTGATCTGCTGCGGCGTCAGGAACTCCGCGTCGACGCCGTTCAGGCGGTTCGCGTTCACCCTGCGCTCGGTGTCGCGCACATCTTGCAGCGTGTGCGCCAAGTTCATCACGCCGCGCTGGCTGAACATCACGTTGTAGTTCAGGTCCTGCGACAGACCCTCCCACAGCTTCATCGCCTTTTCGTAGAGCGCCGCGGACTCATCCCACAGATAGTTCGAGCGCACGATCGTCGTGTTGCGCGCCGTGTTGCCACCGCCGATCCAGCCCTTCTCGAGCACGGCGACGTTCGTGATGCCGTGCTCCTTCGCGAGGTAGTAAGCGGTTGCGAGACCGTGCCCACCGCCGCCGACGATCACCACGTCATACTCGCGCTTGGGCTCCGGGCTCCTCCATTGCTTCTCCCAGTTCTCGTGATAGGACAAGCCGTTGCGGAACAGACTGAATATCGAATAGCGGCTCATTTGATGGACCCTCGTTAGCATTCAATGACGTTCACGGCCAGACCGCCGCGCGACGTCTCCTTGTACTTCGTCTTCATGTCCGCGCCGGTCTCGCGCATGGTCTTGATCACCGAATCGAGCGACACGTAGTGCTGGCCGTCGCCCTTCAGTGCCATGCGGGATGCATTGAGCGCCTTGATCGCGCCCATCGCATTGCGCTCGATGCACGGGATCTGCACCAAGCCGCCGACCGGGTCGCACGTCATCCCGAGGTTGTGCTCCATGCCGATTTCTGCGGCATTCTCGACCTGATCCGGTGTGCCCCCCATCACTGCGGCGAGCGCGGCCGCGGCCATCGAGCACGCAACGCCAACCTCGCCCTGGCAACCGACCTCGGCGCCCGAGATCGAAGCCGTCTCCTTGTAGATCATTCCGATCGCGGCCGCCGTCAGCAGGAAGTCGACGATGCCGTCGTCATTCGAACCTGGCACGAACTTCACGTAGTAGTGGAGCACCGCGGGGATCACGCCTGCCGCGCCGTTCGTCGGCGCGGTGACGACGCGGCCGCCCGCTGCGTTCTCTTCGTTGACGGCCATCGCATAGAGATTGACCCAGTCGAGCATCGACAGCGGATCTCGCAGCGATTCTTCGGAACGTGTGCGCAACCGCTGGTTGAGCTCGGCCGCGCGGCGCTTCACGCGCATCGGGCCGGGCAGTTCGCCCTCGACCTTGCAACCGCGCTCGACGCACGCGGCCATGGTTTGCCAGATCGCCATCAGGCCGGCGCGCACGTCTTCGGCCGGGCGCAACGCGCATTCATTGCGGAAAATCAGCTCCGCGATCGACAATCCGCTGTCGGTGCATGCCTGCATCAGGTCGGCGCCGGTGCGGAACGGATACGGCACCTCGGCCGCCGCACGCACGCCGTTCACGCGATCTCCGTCTCGATTGACCACGAAGCCACCGCCGACCGAGTAGAACTCTTTTTCGACGAGCAACTGCCCCTGCTCGTCAAACGCCTGGAAACGCATGCCGTTCGGATGCACGACATTTCCCGTGCCACTCATCAGGCGGCGAAAGAAGCCGATATGCTCCTTTTCGTCGAAGGCGATCTCATGCTTGCCGAGGAGCAGCAGGCGCTTGTCCTTGCGGATTTGCGCAAGGCGCGGCTCGATGGTGTCCGGATCGATCCGGTCGGGCAAGCTCCCCCCCAGGCCGAGAAGCACTGCCTTGTCGGTACCATGGCCCTTGCCGGTCGCGCCGAGCGAGCCGTACAGTTCCGCTCGCACGCGGCGCACGAAGCCGAGCAGGTTCGCGTCCTCAAGGTGCGATACGAAGCGGCATGCGGCGATCATCGGGCCGACTGTGTGCGAACTCGACGGACCGATACCGATTTTGAACAGATCGAAAACGCTGACATTCATTGGCTGCCTCTTTGCTCTGACCTGATAGGTGTCGTTGGACGTCAGTACATCAAAGCGTGGAAGGCGCCGATAGAACAAAAGCGGCATCGACGTGGGACGACGGCGCCAGCCGCGGGGCCAGGCAGGCGGAATTTCGCTTTGGCGATGATTCGCGTCGGAAATAGGCAAGTCCGCGGCAGGCTGATCGGTCACGCTGGCAGTGACGGAGCCACGTCGTGCGGGTGCACAGCGAGAGCTGCATGGATGTGCCGTACGCTTCATCTGCGTACACCTCCGAAGCTCGCCTTGCGACCCATATCGCCTCTCAAGATGGATGCCGCCATGACACCCGACGTTCCCATTTCCCCTGTCGCCGAGCCGGCGCCACGACGCGTTCGATTCGGCATCGTGCTGCTGCCGAATTTCACGCTGACCGCGTTTTCGGGCTTCGTCGACATGCTGCGGCTGTCAGCTGACGATGGCGACTACAGCAAGCCGGTGCGGTGCGTCTGGAGCGTGATCGGAAGCACACTCGCCCCGGTGCGCGCGAGTTGCGGTATCCAGGTCGCCCCGTGGAGTACGTTCGAGGACGCAGAGCCGTTCGACTATGTGGTCGTGGTTGGCGGACTGTTGCACTCGGGGCCGCAGGCCGGGCCTGAGACGCTCGACTTCATCCGTCGCGCGGCCGCCGGCGGTGCGACGATCGTCGGCATCTGCACCGGCGTATTCACGCTGATGCGCGCGGGCGTGCTCGAAGGGCACCGCGCCTGCGTCAGCTGGTTCCATTACTGGGATTTTATGGAGCGCTTCCCCTCGGTGGATCCGGACCTGCTGATTGCCGACCGTCTGTTCGTGATCGACCGCCGGCGCATCACCTGCTCGGGCGGGCGCGCGTCAATCGACGTCGCCGCCGCCATTTTGCTGCGCCACTTCGATCACGCCACCGTCCAGAAGGCGCTGCGAATCCTGCTCGTCGGCGAGATGCAAAAGGGCAACGCTCCGCAGCCACATCCGCCCGGCCTCGAGCCGGCGACGCACCCAAAGGTCAAGCGCGCGATTCTGCTGATGGAACAGCACGTCGGCCGGGCCCTCCCGCTTGAGGCGCTCGCGTGCAAGCTCGACCTGTCGCCACGCCAGCTCGAGCGCCTCTTCAAGGCAGATACCGGCAAGAGCCCGCAGTCATTCGCCAAGCATGTGCGGCTACGGACTGCTGCGTGGCTGTTGACCAGCTCGGACCGTACGGTCGCCGACATCGCGATGAGCTGCGGCTTTGCCGATGCATCCCACCTCGGCCGGGAATTTCGCAAACAGTTCGGCGTACCGCCGGCAACCTACCGCGACAAGGGCGTCGATTCGGCCGACCCGATGCTGCCGGATGGCGATGCCATTGAGGTGCCGGCGCTCACCGAAAGTGAAAGCGAGTGCTGAGCCTGTCATTTCATGGTGATGAAATCCCGTTTTATTCGACTTCCCGTTCGGTGGATCGCTATACAGACGTCGGCCAACTTACGTCTGTCTTCGGACAAATGCCCCCCTGCCGGGCCATCGCCATCGTCTGTCCACCTATAGTTTTGCGCCAACCCTATATCGATAGAGACGACCAATGAAAACACGCGCAGCAATTGCCTGGGGTGCAGGAAAGCCGCTGACCATCGAAGACGTGGACCTGGAAGGCCCGCGCGCCGGTGAAGTGCTGGTGGAAATCAAGGCCACCGGCATCTGCCACACCGACTACTACACGTTGTCAGGCGCCGATCCGGAAGGCATCTTCCCGGCGATCCTGGGCCACGAGGGCGCGGGCATCGTCACCGACGTCGGCCCGGGCGTGACCTCGCTAAAACCCGGCGACCACGTGATCCCGCTGTACACGCCCGAATGCCGCCAGTGCAAGTTCTGCCTGTCGCGCAAGACCAACCTGTGCCAGGCCATCCGCGCGACGCAGGGCAAGGGCCTGATGCCGGACGGCACCTCGCGCTTCTCGATCGACGGCAAGCCGATCTTCCACTACATGGGTACGTCGACCTTCGCCAACCACATCGTGGTGCCGGAGATCGCGCTGGCGAAGATCCGTCCCGACGCGCCGTTCGACAAGGTCTGCTACATCGGCTGCGGCGTGACCACCGGCGTGGGCGCGGTCATCTTCACCGCCAAGGTGGAAGCCGGTGCCAACGTGGTGGTGTTCGGCCTGGGCGGCATCGGCCTGAACGTGATCCAGGGCGCGAAGATGGTGGGCGCGGACAAGATCATCGGCGTGGACATCAACCCCGCGCGCGAAGCCATGGCGCGCAAGTTCGGCATGACGGATTTCGTCAACCCCAAGGACGTGGGCAATGTCGTCGACCACATCATCCAGCTCACCGACGGCGGCGCGGACTACTCGTTCGAGTGCATCGGCAACACGCAGATCATGCGCCAGGCGCTGGAGTGCTGCCACAAGGGCTGGGGCAAGTCGATCATCATCGGCGTGGCCGAGGCCGGCGCGGAAATCTCCACGCGCCCGTTCCAGCTCGTGACCGGGCGCGAATGGAAGGGCTCGGCCTTCGGCGGCGCGCGCGGCCGCACCGACGTGCCGAAGATCGTTGACTGGTATATGGACGGCAAGCTCAATATCGACGACCTGATCACGCACACGCTGCCGCTGGAGCGCATCAACGACGGCTTCGACCTGATGAAGCGCGGCGAGTCGATCCGCTCTGTGGTGCTGTACTGAGGATCACGGCGTGACCCTGGGCCCGCGGCGAGCCGCCGGTCCAGTTCTGCCTGGCAGGGCTTGCATGCACCCGCAATGGCAGGGCCAGATCAGGCCACCTCGGCAACGTCCTCTACACCTGTGCTCGCAAACCGCTCGCGATAAGCGCCGGGGGTCACGTTCAGGCGCCGCTGGAACACCTGCCTCAGTCTCGCTTCCGACCCAAAGCCGCTCTCCATGGCGATCCATTTCATTGGCTGCCTGGTGTCTTCAAGGAGTCGTCGGGCCGCGTCCAGCCGGGTCTGTTCCACATAAGCCGAAGGCGTGTGTCCGGTCTCTTTCTGGAACACCCTTGAGAAATTTCGCTCAACTCATCGCGAAGCGCGCCGCCAGGACCTTGATCGAAAGGTCCGACTTTGGGGAGCGATGAATATAGTCCTGTATATCGCGAACCGTCGGATGAACCGTCATCTGGCTTAGCAGATGTTCGCTGAATTGAGACTGCCCTCCCGGCCGCTTCAGGTAGACCTTCGCAGCCGAGCTGCCGCAAGCGGGTGTTGGCATAGTCGAAGACATTGATGGCGCCAACAGCCTCGATGGCCTTGAATCCGGGATAGATGACAATGTCTACAGTAGTTCTCATTGCGCGGCGTCGAGGCACGGCGCTGTCGGGTTTTGACCGCGCACGTCGAATGCCGATTGTATCCAACCATTCCGCGTGGCCAGGCGGATTGCAACTCGCAAAGTCAAGGCGCGGCTTGCACTGCGTTGATAGCCAAAGCGTTGCACTGCCCCTGCCTCGCGGCCAAGGAAAGAACATGGAACATCACTTCCCTGTGCCGGTTGGCCTGGCGACTGCCTGGTGCGGGCTCCCGCAATGCCGCGGGCGGCGGAAGAATTGAGTCCGCCGAGCCGACGCGCCACGTGCAGGCGCTAAGATTTAATCGTTGACCATAGCTGGTTTCCACGGGCGGACAAACCCCATGCGCTGCGCAAGATGCGGGTTCGAGAATCCGGCAAGCGCCAAATTCTGCGAGGAATGTGGCGCAAGGCAGCTGCGCGCTTGCCCGGCCTGCGGGCAGGAAGCAGCTGCCAGCGCGAAGTTCTGCAGCGAATGCGGGGCAGCGCTGGGCGCTCCCCTGGCCAGCCCCGCTGCCTCAAGCGCGGAGGTCCGCGCCACGGCCACTGAGCCCAGCACGCCCATCGACTACACCCCACCCTATCTGGCCGAGCGCATCCGGGCGGCCCAGGCAGAATTGGAAGCCCACAGCCCCGCGAACGGCGAGCGCAAGATGGTCACCGCGCTGTTCGCAGACATGGCCGGCTCGACCGCGCTGATCCATGACCTCGATCCCGAGGATGCCCGCCGCCTGATCGACCCCGTGCTGGCGCTGATGATGGAGGCTGTTCATCACTACGAAGGCTATGTAGCCAAGTCGATGGGCGATGGCATCCTCGCGCTTTTCGGTGCGCCGATCGCGAACGAAGACCATCCGCAGCGGGCCTTGCTGGCGGCGCTGCGCATGCAGGAGGCCATGCGCCATTACGCCGACGGCGTACGTCTTGCGCAGGGCATCGCGCTGCAGATCCGAGTCGGCATCAACTCCGGCGAAGTCGTGGTACGCACGATCCGGATCAAGGATTTGCACACCGACTACGACCCGGTAGGCAATTCGATCCATATTGCTTCGCGCATGGAGAACATTGCGGTGCCCGGCACGATTGTCGCAAGCGAACATACCCGCAATCTGACCGAAGGCTATTTCGCCTTCAAGGCCCTCGGCGAGACACCGATCAAGGGGCTGCGCGAGCCGCTCGAGGTTTTCGAAGTCCTGGGCCTCGGTCCGCTGCGCACCCGGCTGCAGATGTCGGCCAGCCGCGGGCTGGCGCGTTTTGTCGGCCGCACCCGGGAGCTCGAACAGTTGCACGAAGCGAGGGCACGGGCACGGGCCGGTCACGGGCAAATCGTTGGCGTGGTCGGCGAGCCGGGAGTCGGCAAGTCACGGCTTTGCCATGAGTTCAAGCTGCTCGCGCCACGCGATTGCCTGGTGCTGGAAACTTTCTCGGTTTCGCACGGCAAGGCCTACCCTTATCTGCCACTGATCGAGCTGCTGCGGAACTATTGCCAGATCACAGCGCAAGATGATGAGCGCCGGCGGCGCGAGAAGCTCACTGGCAAACTCCTGACGCTGGACCGCACGCTGGAAGACAGCCTGCCGTACCTTTGCCACCTGCTGGGGGCCGTCGAGCCGGGCTCTGCACTGGCACAGATGGACACCCAGATCCGCCAGCAGCGCACCTTCGAGGCAATCAAGCGGCTGCTCGTGCGCGAAAGCCTGACCCAGCCGCTGGAGCTGATAATCGAGGATCTGCAGTGGCTCGACAGCGAAACCGAGGCCTTTCTCGGCTTTCTCGGCGAGAGCGTACCCAGCGCGCGCATCCTGCTGCTGGTCAATTTCCGTCCCGAGTACCGGCACGACTGGAGCCGCAAGAGCTACTACACCCAGCTACGCCTGGATCCTCTGGGCGAAGCCGAAGCCCGGGACCTTGTGCAAGCGCTGCTGGGCGATGCTCCCGGCCTTGCGCGGCTCGAGCAGTTGATCCTTGAGCAGACCGAAGGCAACCCCTTCTTTATCGAGGAAGTGGTTCAGGACATGGTTGAAGGACAGGTGCTGCGCGGCGAGCGCGGACATTACCGTCTCGAGCAGATCCCTGGAAAGCTGCATATTCCGGCCACCGTACAAGGCGTGCTCGCCGCCCGCATCGACCGCCTCCAGCCTGCAGAGAAAGCGCTGCTGCAAACCCTGGCCGTGATCGGCAAGATATTTCCCTGGAGCCTGCTTGCGCGCGTCGTCGAGCAGCCCGAAGACAAGACGAAGAGCCTGCTGGCCCGGCTGCAGGCAGGGGAATTCATTTACGAGCAGCCGGCGTTCCCGGAGGTGGAATACAGCTTCAAGCATGCACTGACGCAGGAGGTGGCCTACGGCTCCTTGCTGAGCGACCGGCGTCGGGCGTTGCATGAGCGCACCGCCGAGGCGATCGAGGCCCTGTTCAGTGCTCAGCTCGACGAGCACTGCGGCGAGCTTGCCTATCATTTCAGCCGCAGTGGCAACACTTCGAAAGCGGTGGAGTACCTGCAGCGCGCCGGGCGCCAGGCCGTGCAACGCTCGGCTGACGCCGAGGCGGTCACGCACCTCACCTTGGCGCTGACCTTGCTCGCCACGCTGCCGGAGAGTCCCGAGCGCGCAAAACAGGAACTCATGCTCCAGCTCACCCTTGGTCCAGCCTTGATGGTGACCAGAGGTTTCGCTGCCCCGGAAGTTGGGGCGGCCTACACGCGCGCGCTGGCGCTGTGTCAGCAGTTCGGGGAAACGACCCAGCTCTTTACTGCCCTGATGGGACTGCGCACGTTCTACACGGTCCGTGCGGAGCTCAGGACCGCTCGCGAACTGGCGGAGCAGTTGCTCGGCCTGGCCGAGCAGGCGCAGGATCCGGCGTTGTTGCTCCAGGCGCGTCGGGCGTTGGGTGCCAATCTGTTTTATCTCGGCGAGCTGGTCCCGGCTCGTGCGCGGCTGGAGGCGGCCATGGCGCTCTATGACCCGCAGCAGCACCGCTCGCATGCCTTCGTCTATGGCCTGGAACCTGGTGTCCAGGGACTGGCCCTCATTGCCATGGATCTGTGGATGCTCGGCTATCCGGATCAAGCGTGCACCCGCAGCCAGGAAGCCCTGGCGCTCGCCCAATCCCCGTCCCATCCTTCGGATTCGGCCGATGCGCTGATCGCCGCTGCGGAGGTCCGGCTGTTCCGTGGTGAAGTACAGACGGCTCTCGATCTCGCGCAGGCACTGGTCGCCCTCGCGACCGATTATGGCTTGCCGTACGGGCTGGCTTGCGGAACCCTCCTGTCGGGCTGTGCCCTGGCTGCAGGCGGTCATGTGCAAGAGGGGCTCGATCTCATTCAGAAGGGCCTGAGTGCCTACCGCGAAACCGGCGCCGAGCTCCAGCGAACTCACTTCCTGGCGCTGCTGGCCGAAACCTGTGCCAGGGCGGGACAGGTTGAAGCAGGGCTTGCAACAGTAGCCGAGGCGCTGGAGGTCGTGGAACGAACCGGAGAACGGTTGCACGAAGCAGAGTTGCATCGGCTCAAGGGAGAACTAACGCTGCTGGAAGCGGGCCGATCGGACGAAGCGAACGAGAACGCCCGCGAAGCCGAGGGCTGCTTCCAGCGGGCGATCGCGATCGCCAGCAGGCAGGATGCCCGATCGCCGGAGCTCCGCGCGGCGATTGCGCTGAGCCGCCTGTGGCTGAAGCAGGGTCGGCATGCCGAGGCGCGTTCCTTGCTTCACAACACCTACGGCTGGTTCAGCGAAGGCTTCGACACACTCGACTTGCGGGAAGCCCGGAAGTTGCTCGTCGAGCTCGGGGAACGGTAAGCCCGCCGCCCGCGGCGATCGTCCGGGTAAGCGGCCCCCTGCCTGGTTAAGCCAGAACTGCCCCCATCTCATCATGCTGGCAGGCGCGTGCAACCAGATAGCGTCCATCCCCGAAGACGAGCGGCCTATGCTCGGACCGTTCCAGGCGGATAACTCGTCCGATATAGATGACATGATCGCCTTCAGGATGGGCGGAAACCTTCACGCATTCCAGGTTTGCGGCGCATGAACCAATGATGGGAACGCCTCCCAGACCGGATCGAAAGGCGATATGGCGAAATTTGTCGTCGCTGCCGGTCGAGAACTGCCTGGATACCGGAACTTGATGCTCCGAGAGGATATTGACGACGAACCGCTCGGCATCCCGAAACACGGGATAGCTCCTTGACGAGAGTGATTGACTCCACAGGATCAACGGTGGGTCCAGTGAGACAGAACTGAACGAGTTGACTGTGATCCCACATGGCCGTCCGGTCGCATCTAAAGTGGTCATTACTGTGACGCCTGTGGGGAAGGCACCCAGTGCCTTGCGCAGGGCCAGGCCATCAATATGTTCCATCACGCTTCCTTTCAGGCTGCACCGAGGGTCCTGCCGCATATCCGTGTCATTTGAGACGCATGGAGATGGCCATGGCCGCGTAATGCCATTCGTGCCGCGTTAATCGCCTGTATGACCCCCATGGACTTGGGTTCGATACAGGAAATCTGTTCGAGCCCGTCCACCGGGTCGCAACTCGCGCCGAGGTAGTGCGCCAGGCCCGACTCCATTGCGCTCCTGATCTGTTCGTTGCTGCCGCCCAGCACCGCCGCAAGACCTGCAGCAGCCATCGAGCATGCCACGCCGTTCTCACCTTGCTTACCGATTCCGGCTGCGGATATCGGCGCCTTTTCCCTGTGGAGAATGCCTACGGCTGCAGCGGTCAGCAGGAAATCCACCACCCCGTCGTCGTCAGCTCCGGGCACGAACTTACGGTAGTACTGCAGCACAGCAGGAATTACGCCCGCGGCGTCACCTGTCGAGGAGGCCGGGAGTCCGCATGCGGTATTGCCTTCGTTGACCGCGATCGCGTTGAGATAGCCCGCATCCAGCATCAACTGCGGATCGCGTAGAGACGCCTCACCACGCTTTGATCGCTGCCGATACTGCTCGGCAGCACGACGGCGCGCCCGAATCGGAACGGGCGGCTCGCCGGTGATTGCGTCGTCTCTCGCGATCGAACCGTGCATGGCATGGGCAATGGCCAGAAGCCTGTCGCGAATGTCATAGGTGCTTCGCCAGCATTTCTCATTCTCGAGCATCAGGTCTGCAATGGTGCGACCAGACTCCCCGCACATCTGCAGCAGCTCCTCGCTGCTCCTGAAGGGGTAAGGAATCGGGTGCTCGTCGATCCTCTGGGCATTGACGTGCCAGGTCGTGATCATGTGGCCCGCGTCATGCGAACCAGAGGGGCCGATTCCAACTGTGAAGATATCAAATGTGCTGACGAACATACTGGCCTTAACCGTCCCTGCAGTACCCGTTTCGATCGCTACGAAGGTGAGCGCCGTCCGCCGTGGGCGTGTCACTAGTAAATCAGGTCCTGCAGGTCGGGAGATAGAACCGGTGCGTCGTCCCATTAGGACATTCGCGCCAAGGCTGGTGTGCCTGTCAGCCGGACGTACTGTTGCAGATCGCTATTCCCGCCATTGGCGGTCACAATTTCCGCCCATACCGAATTCCGAGCGCTCTTTCCCACCCCTGCGCTGACGCTTGCCGATCTGACGGAGGATAGCAGTCAAATTGACGCAAAGGCCTAGCGTACATGGCGTAAGCATGTTTGGTCTATGGCATGGGGCTTGGCAGACTGTCGTGCGCGGATCTAGCCAGTCCCGCTTCCAGGGGAGACGAGAAGATATCGAAGTGGGTCAGCACAAGGCAGTCGAAGCTTTCGCGCGATCCTCACATCTGCGGACTTGACCCCCGCGCCCGCAGGTTGTCCACGAGTGCGAACGCCAGCAAGGCTACGCAACATAGTTTCACGGTAATGAGATTATCGATCAAGTAGCTCCGGGGCCGGACGAAGCGAGAGTGTTACTGACTCCGGTCACGTTAAGAACCCTAGGTATCGGGCGGTTGGGTGCACTGCGCGATCAATCGGCGGCCGCATCACCATGACGCATTTGGCACGCGATCGTGCCAAGCCTGGGGCGGCACCGCGCTATCCAAGTGGGATGGCTCGGGTCCGATCCGCATGCCGAGTGAGGTGGACAAGAGTGCTCCGAAAAGCGCTAAGAAACTCAACTGTGTTTCACAATGACGTTTGCCATCAGCAGGCGTTTGCAGACTTCGATCTAAGGGAAAAATCGTCGTCCTACTGGTCCGATGCGCCAGCTTTCTCGGTCTACCGAGCCATGGCGCGGCTCTTTCGGCGTCATGTGGTAAGCGCTCAGGCAAACCCCGCCTGATGCGCCTGTTGATCGGCGTGGTACGAGCTGCGCACCATCGCGCCCACGGCGGCGTGCGTGAAGGCCATCTTGTAGGCCTCTTCCTCGAACATCTTGAAGGTATCGGGATGGACGTAGCGCAGCACCGGCAGGTGGTGGTTCGACGGCGCGAGGTACTGGCCGATGGTCAGCATGTCGATGTCGTGCGCGCGCATGTCGCGCATGACTTCGAGGATTTCCTCGTCGGTCTCGCCCAGGCCGACCATCAGGCCGGACTTGGTCGGCACGTTCGGGTTGCGGCGCTTGAACTCCTGCAGCAGCTTGAGCGAGTGCGCGTAGTCGGCGCCCGGGCGGGCCTGCTTGTACAGGCGCGGCACGGTTTCCATGTTGTGGTTCATCACATCGGGCGGGCCTGCAGGATGTCCAGCGCCTTGTCCAGGCGGCCGCGGAAGTCCGGCACCAGCACTTCGATGCGGGTTGCCGGCGACAGCTCGCGGGTCTGGCTGATGCAGTCCACGTAGTGCTGGGCGCCGCCGTCGCGCAGGTCATCGCGGTCGACGCTGGTGATCACCACGTAGTTCAGCTTGAGCTGGGCGATGGTGCGGGCCAGGTTGCCCGGCTCGTTCACGTCGAGCGGATCGGGACGGCCGTGGCCGACATCGCAGAACGGGCAGCGGCGCGTGCACTTGTCGCCCATGATCATGAAGGTGGCGGTGCCCTTGCCGAAGCATTCGCCGATGTTCGGGCAGCTCGCTTCCTCGCACACCGTCACCAGGTTGTTCGCGCGCAGGATGTCCTTGATCTCATAGAAGCGCGAGTTGCCGGTTGCGGCCTTCACGCGGATCCAGTCCGGCTTCTTGAGCTTCTCGGCCGGCACGATCTTGATGGGAATGCGCGCGGTCTTGTCGGCCGACTTCTGCTTGCGGGTCGGATCGTACTGCTCCACGGGGGAGTCCGGCGTTTCGTCGAATGAAGTGATCAGCCCGTCGCTCATACAATTCTCCGCACGCGATTCACGTGCAAATCGGTTTTGACCGGAAGTCTGGTCCTCAAGCTTTGTTGGACTGCAGAGCACGGCGGCTCCGCCTGCTTGCAAGCGAGAATAAATTCGTTCCGCTGTTAACCTGCTAGCACGTGCCAGCCCTACTGGCGGTTCGGGGCGACGATGCCGAAGCGTTCCATCTGGCGATAGACCGTGGCGCGCGCGATGCCGAGATCGGCGGCAACCTGAGTAATCCGCCACTTGTTGCGGCGCAGGGCTACCAGTAAGGCTTCACGCTCGTTGGCCGGTGGGACATCGTCCGTGGCGGACACCGCGCCTGCCGTACTATCCGTCGTGCTTTCCAGAATTTCCGGCGGTAACGCATCGATGTCGATCAAGCCGTTATCGCTCATGGCCAGAGCAAAACGCAGCACGTTGCGCAACTGCCGGACGTTGCCGTGCCATGAATGGCTTCGCAGCAACGCCAGCGCCGCTGGCGCCAGTTCTGCGCGCATACCGAGCTGGCGCGCCTCATCTTCGACAAT
Source organism: Cupriavidus sp. WKF15 (assembly GCF_029278605.1). Classification (NCBI taxonomy): domain Bacteria; kingdom Pseudomonadati; phylum Pseudomonadota; class Betaproteobacteria; order Burkholderiales; family Burkholderiaceae; genus Cupriavidus; species Cupriavidus sp. WKF15. Next base: position 449,312 of record NZ_CP119574.1, on the reverse strand, counting down.
GCGCGCGATCAGGTAGTCCTTGTCGCGCCTTTCGCGCAGCGTCGGCAAGTGCAACGTAGCGCCGCACAGCCGATAGTAAAGATCCTCACGAAACCGCTGCTCGGCGATCAACTGACGCAGGTCACGGTGCGAGGCGGCAATGACACGCAAATCAACAGGGATCGGCTTTTCCGAGCCCAATGGCATCACCTCCCGCTCGGACAGCACGCGCAGCAGCCGGCTCTGCAGCTGCAGCGGCATGTCGCCAATCTCGTCGAGGAACAGCGTGCCGCCATCCGACTGCGCGATCAAGCCACGCATGCCCTTGGTGCGCGCGCCTGTGAAGCTGCCGGGCGTGTAGCCGAACAGCTCACTCTCGATCAGCGATTCGGGAATAGCCGCGCAGTTGACGGCTATAAAGGCTTTACTGCGGCGCTCACTTGCAATGTGCAGGGCCTTGGCCAGAACTTCCTTGCCGGTACCGGTCTCGCCCTGCACCAGGATATTGAGCGGTTTGTTCGCAAGACGCTTGGCCTGCAGGATCAGCCGCTGCATCTGCGGATCATCGGCACCGAGGGCTTCCAGGGCCGCGCTAGCCTCGGCGCTCGGCAGCGCCGGCTGAGCGGCAGTTGCAGATGGCATGGAAGGCTTGCCGGGCGCACCGCGCGGCGGAATCCCCGTTGCGTAGTACAAGCCGTGATCGAACGTCCGTACCGCGGTGCGCTCGGACGAAGTGCCGGCACGTGCAATGCGCCACAGCTCGCTCATGTCCTCGCGAAATACTTCGGTCAGCAGGTGGCCTCGCACATCAGCTTGCGGATTGCTCTCGAGCCGCAGCTTGCGCCGGCCGCCGCTATTGATGCCGCGGATTACGCCATCGGCATCGAAAGCAACCATGATTTCGCTGTCCACGTCCACCAGCGACCAGGTTGAGCCGAGCCGCAATATCCATTGGTTGCGGAAGTAGCGCAGGAAGTTCGCGTCCTCGATCTTCTGGGCATACATGGCGGTCATCTGCAGCGCCAGGTGCTGCCCTTCCCTCGGTGCCGGCGCAGTCAGCGCAGAAACGTCGAGCACGCCCAGGAAATTGCCCGTTGGATCGAACAGCGGTGCACTGTTGCAGGTGAGCGTGATGTGGCATGCGTCGAAGTGGTCAGTCTGATGACAGGTCACCGGTTCCCGCTCGACGATGCAGGCACCGACCGCGCAAGTGCCGGCGCGGGATTCGCTCCAATCAGCACCCAGGTAGAGTCCAGAGCGCTTGAGTTCGCGGTCAAGGTTGTCGTTGCCTATGAAATCCACGGTGACGCCGTACGCATCGGTCAGCAGTAGCACGTAGTCCAATCCGGATACGCGCTTGTAGAGCTGTTCCATGCCGGTTCGGGCGACAATCAGGAAATCCTCAATCTGTTCCTTGTGCTCCCGCAGGCAGCCCGCCTCTACGATGTAGGCTGGCGTGGGCCGACTGGGATCGCGGCCATAGTCGTCCAGGCAGCGCCGCCATGATCGCTCGATCGTGCCATGTACTTCGCCCGGCTGCTGCGAAAAGGCGAGCAGACGCTCGATGTGGGCGCGGTGTGCTTTTTGCTGCACGACTGTCTCCTTGTCCGCCGCAATTGAATGGTGCAAGGCTCGCGCTGCCGGTCTGGTGTCGGCATGGCGCGAAGGGCTCTACGCTAATCCATTTGCCCAGCCGCCGCAACGCAAGGCGGCGGACGAACCAGATTAGATATCCTGCCGCTTCAATGCCCCGGCAATGTACTCCGCCTGCCGGATTGCCAGGGCCACAATGGTGAGCGTCGGGTTGGCCGCCGAACTGGAGGTGAACTGGCTACCATCCGAAATAAACAGGTTCTTCACGTCGTGCGCCTGACCCCAGCGATTGACCACGCCGTCGCTGGCCTTCGCGCTCATGCGGTTGGTGCCCAAGTTGTGGCTGGCCGGATAGGCCGGCATGTCTATCACGCGCGTGGCGCCCACCGCCTCGGACAGCTTACGCCACTGGATCAGACCGTGAGCCGTGATCTTCTCATCGTTCTCGTGGTAAGTCTTGGTCACGATGGGGACAGGCAGGCCGTTCTTGTCCTTTTCCGTGGGATGCAGCGTGATGGAGTTCTGCTCGCGCGCCAGATCTTCGCCACAGACCCAGACGCTGCTCATGTGGTCGTACATCTCCATGGCGGAAGTGAAGTCGCGCCCCCAGCCGCCCGGCTTCATGAACGCCGCCGTGTATGGCAGATGAATGGCAAGGCCTTCAAGGTAATAGCCGCCGACAAAGCCACGCTTGGTATTGAGCGCCACCTCGTCGGCAACCACCGCCGCGATGTCGAAACCGCGGTACATATAGACCGGCTTCTTGTGGATCGACACCGCCGCCGCGGTGGCGTGATTCATGTAGTTCTTGCCGACCTGTCCCGATGAATTGGCCAACCCATTGGGGAACATGTTCGATGCCGAGTTCAGGAGCAACCTGGGCGACTCGATGGAATTGCCCGCCACGCAGACTACGCGAGCTTTCTGCAGTTGCTTGCGGCCCTTGTTGTCCACGTAAAGCACGCCGTTCGCACGACCCTTCCTGTCGTGCTGGATCTGCAGGACCATCGACTCGGGCCGCACCTCGACATTGCCTGTAGCCTGCGCGCGCGGCACCTCGGTGTAGAGCGTTGACCACTTCGCACCGATCTTGCAGCCCTGCATGCAGAACCCGATCTGCTGGCAGCCGGGCCGTCCATCGTAAGGCTGGGAGTTCGAAGCGGCCGGACGCACGATCTTCTTGTAGCCAACCTTTCTTGCCCCGGCCTCGATCACCTTGTAGTGGTTATTCGGCGGCATGGGCGGCAGACCACTGGCCTTGGTCCCGCACACCCCCATCTTCTTCTCGGCCAGCTCGTAATATGGCTCCAGCTCGGCCAGCGTGATAGGCCAATCGAGCACATTGGCCCCGTTGATGGCGCCATAGGTGGTCCTGGTGTGGAAATCGTGCTCCTGAAAGCGCAGTGCAACACCGGACCAGTGGACAGTAGAGCCGCCAACACCCTTCACGATCCAGGCTGGCAGATTGGGATACGTCTTCGTGTGGTGCCAGCCGCCGGCTGAAATGCGCTTGTCCAGCCAGGAAATCTTGTTGAACATCGCCCATTCGTCGTTCTCGAAATCGGCCTGGGTATAGTGCTTGCCGGCCTCCAGAACGACGCATTTGACACCGCGTTGCGCCAGCTCGTTGGCTAGCGTGCCCCCGCCCGCGCCCGAACCAACAATCACGATGACGCTGTCATCGTCGAGTGAGAACTTTGTCTGATCTGCCATGATGCTTGTCTCCATTTTTTGTATTCCGAGGCTTAGAGCCAGTCGATATCGTCAAAGCCGCGGTGCAGATAGCCACCCTTCTCCCATGACGAGCCCTCGTAGCCGAACAACGGCCATAGCTTTTTGTTGTTGTAGAGACTCGTCACCAGATCGCCCTGGATCTTCTTGAAGAATGGGGTGCCTTCGATGTCCTTCAGCAAGGCCACCCGCTCGTTCTCTGTCCTAACCCCGACATAGGGCAAGCCATAGCGCTGCTTCGCGCGTTGATCCAAATTCTGGACGCCATCGGTCAACAACGTTTTTACCGCCAGGTCTTCGGACGCCGCCACGTCATAGGGCGCCACAGCCTCGACATAGAATTTGTCTGCCAGCTTGTCGTGCGGATAGATGTCGCGCGCCATGCGCACCAGAGTCTTGCTCGTGTCACGACCCAAGGTATGAAAGCTTTGTTGGGTGGCCATATCTCTGGCTGCCGCGATGGAGGCCGTGGGAATCACCACCGTAACGCTGATGGCGGCAAGGCCGCCGCCGCGCAGAAAGCCTCGGCGCGACACCTTGGGTTGTTTGTCCAATACGCGCATGGCGGGGCCAGCGGGTGGCATGGGCTTCATGTTGGATGTCTCCATTTATGGCGCGCGCCTGGCGAGCCTTGTTTTGTTGATAGGCACAACGTTGACCGTTGACTCATGCGCCCGCCGTGGTGGACAGGATTGCCGGCGTCTCGCGCGACACGTGGCGTGGATGCCGGGATTCGCCCGGATCATCATGCTCACCAAGCACGTCGATCAGCATGTGATGCAGACCCTTGGCCAGTACGGTGGCTATCAATGGCGCACCCAGTTGCTCGGTGCACGACGTCGTGCAGGCCTGCAGGCGATCGGCATCGGCGGGATGCGCCTCTATCATCTCGCACAACAGGGGCCAATCCGGCGATGAAACGAGCGCGCCCGAAGTCAGTAGTACACCCGTGCGCCGCCGTACCTGCGCCAGCCCGACGATCTTGCGCTGCCCGACAACCACCTCCCAGGGCGAAAGCGAACCGAAGCAAGCCCATTTAAGCGACGGGTCGGGCCGCGCCATCTGCAGTTCCTCGGGCGGTACCGCATAGGCGGAAATCCCGTGATCTCGCAGGAGCCCGGCGTACAGCACCCCCAGCCAGCGATAGCTCGACACCGTGCCGGTGCCCACCAGCGGGTGATCCGCCGGCAGCACGATCGAGGCGGACAACATCCACGGTCCGGCCAGCACCGCACCGCCCCCGGAGTCGCGCACAATCACCGGTGCTGGACCGCCTGCCAGCCGTGGGAGCAGGGCGGCCTGAGCGCGGCCGAGCACAATGCCCGGGGCAGCATATGTCCACAGCCGTACGGCAGGCCGCAGGACAGGCTCAGCCAGTTGCGCCCGGTTCCAGTCCTGCTCGTCTGCACAGTGAACGCCATCGGCGAGAAAGGCGGGGGTCAGCATCACAGGCCTTCGATCGTTTCCAACCGCGTCTTCAGGTCGGACAAAAAGCGCGCTGCGGGGTAGCCGTCCACCGCGCGATGGTCGAAGACCAGATGCAGCCCCAGCATGGGCACGATCGCGATGCTGTCGTCTTTGACCACCGCCCGCTTGGCGACGCGCGTCACGCCCAGAATGGCGACCTGCGGCACGTTGATGATCGGCGTGAAGCTGTCGATGCCCGTCATGCCCAGATTAGTGACGGTGAAGGTGCCATGCTGGTAGCTGCCGGCCGACAGCGTGCCAGCACGCGCACCCTCCGCGAGACGACGGCTTTCCGCGGCAATGTCCGCGACCGGCCTGGTATCGGCGTTGCGCAGCACGGGCACCATCAACCCTTCGTCCAGGCTGACGGCGAGGCCGATGTTGATGTCGGGCATCACATCGACCTCCTTCTCCAGCATGCGGGCGTTCAACCGCGGGTGCTCGCGCAACGTCAATGCCACCGCGCGCAGAACGAACGCGGTCAACGTGACCTTGCACTGCGGCCCGAGCCGTTGCTGCAGAGACGACACCTCGAGCTCGAGTCGGGTCGCGTCCACCTCGATCGACTGCGCCACGCGGGGCACCTGCCACGCGGCACTCATGCTGCGCGCGATGGCCCCACGTATGCCGGCGAGCGGAACGGCGCGGCGTTCGCCGGCATCCGGGGCAGAAACCAAACTGTGCGTCATGATTTCGGCTCCAGTCGTGCCAGCACAGTGCCGCGACCAAAGGTGTCCTGTGCCGCCACCGTCAGCTCGGCGACCACACCTGCGGCCGGCGCCGCAATCTCGTGGGTGGTCTTGACCAGTTCAACCACGCCGAGCACCTGGCCCGCGCTGACTGTATCGCCTGACTGTACCGACCATTCCTGCAACAGGGCCTCGGTGCCTTCTTCCACGTCCTGCCAGACGGCGTCAGACATCAATACGTCGATCATGCTGCTTCTCGCTTGAGTGAATAAGAAACTGGTTGGTGCTGCACCAGCGCGCGCATCTGGGCGGCGATGCTGTCGACCTGCGGAATCACGAACTGTTCGAGCGGGCGCGAGAACGGGATCGGTACATCGGGGACGGCCAGCCGGCGCACCGGGGCCCGCAGCGCCACGCTGTCGAGGTTCTCGGCGACGATGGCGGCGATCTCGCCGGACAGGCCGAAGCTGAGGTAGTCCTCATCGGCGACCAGCAGGCGGCCGGTCTTGGCGACCGAGCGAAGGACGGTTTCGCGGTCAAGCGGCACGATGGTGCGCAGGTCGATCACCTCGGCTTCGATGCCTTCGGCTGCAAGTTGCTCTGCCGCCAGCAGCGACTTCTGCACCATCTGCGACAGCGTGACGATGGTCACGTCGCGGCCATTGCGTGCGACGCGGGCCTGACCGAAGGGAATGGCGTAGGGAGTTTCGGGAACAGCATTGGTACTACCCTCGAAGTACGACATCCACGACAAGCCCATGATGCCCTTGTGGTAGCAGAACACCACCGGGTTGTCGTCGCGGATGGCCTGGATCATCAGGCCCTTGGCGTCGTAGGCGTTGGAGGGCACCACTACCTTCATGCCCGGCATGTGCGCAAAGCTCGCGTATAGGCACTGGGAATGCTGGGCCGCATCGTTGTAGCCGCCGCCGATACCGGTCATCACGACTGCCGGCAGTGATATCCGACCGCCGGACATGTAGGTGTTCTTGGCCAGGTGGTTGTAGATCTGGTCGAAACAGACGCCAAAGAAATCGACGAACATCAGCTCCGCGATCGGGCGCAGCCCTTCCGCGGCCGCGCCGATGGCCGCGCCCATGAAGGCCGTTTCGGAAATCGGTGTATCCATGATGCGTTCGGGGCCAAAGCGGTCCAGCAGGCCGGTGGTGGCACTGAAGATCCCGCCGTACTTGCCTATGTCCTCACCCATCGCGAATACGCGCGAATCTCGCTCCATTTCCTGGCCGATGGCCTCGGCGATGGCCTGGGCCATGGTGAGCGTCCGCGCGCCCTGTCCGGCGTCTTTTGCCGTTTGCATAGTGGTCTCCTGTCTTGTGGGATGCGGGATTTACTGCACGAAGACGTGCTGTAGCGCATCGCCGGGTGCCGGGTAGGGGCTATTGCGGCCGAACTCATAGGCGGCCTCAATGCGCGCAGTGACCGCAGCGCGAAGCTGCGCCTCGGTTGCCGCGTTGAGAAGGTTGTCGGCTCGAAGGGCGTCGCCCAGGGTCTGGATCGGGTCATTCGTGCGCAGCGTCTTGGCCTCATCGCGCGGGCGATAGGTTTCGGGGTCGCCCTGGAAGTGGCCAAGATAGCGGTCGGTCTTGACCTCGATCAGCGTGGGGCCTTCGCCGCGCCGTGCGCGGGCAATGGCCTCGCCGGCCGCACGGTAGACGGCCACCGCGTCATTGCGTTCCACCAGTACGCCCGGCATGCCATAACCGGCGGCACGAATCTCGTTCGTCGGCACGGCGGTGGAGGCGCTCTTCTCCACGGAGATGCCGTACTTGTTGTCCTCACAGACAAAGATGACCGGCAGCTTCCAGAGTGCGGCCAGGTTCAGCGACTCATGGAAAGATCCCTGGTTGGCCGCTCCCTCCCCGAAGAAGGACACCGCCACCCAGTCCTTGCCGAGCTTGCGCGCAGCAAGTGCGGCGCCGCAGGCTTGCGGCGAACTCGCGCCAACGATGCCGCTGCACGAGAACTTGGTCCCGGCATGGAACAGGTGCATGTGGCCGCCTTTGCCGCGACCCAGGCCGGTGGCCTTGCCGAACATCTCGGCTGTCATCGCGTCAAGCGGTACGCCTTTGGCGATGGCAAAGTGGTGCGAGCGGTGGGCACCGACAACGGTGTCTTCGGGTCGCAGATGGGCGCAAACACCCACGGCCACCGGCTCTTGACCGGCGGACAAGTGCATCTCACCGGGAACCGGTCCAGCTCCGATGTCAAAGGCCAGGCCCTTCTGGATCTTCGGTGGCAGCTTCCCCTCCAGATACACCTTTGCCATGGTCTCTTCGTACTGGCGGATCTCGATCATCTTCTCGTACATCCACAGAAGATGTTGCGGTGTGGGGTCCATGCAAAGTCTCCTCTTGCTCTCGTATCGGTTTCCGGCCGAAGTGCCGGGTACCCTATAACTGCAAGAGCGATGCCAGCCGCAAGCGAAGCGACAAACATTTGTCAGCAACCGCCGCGGCTCGTTTCTGGACAAGGCATTGCAGCCATCCGGGCCCCAGCCGGCACGCGACCGGGAGCGTTTGCGAGCGACCCGTGCCGTGAGACAGACGTCGCGTTCGCCGAGACATTTGTCTCATTGCATCGACGCCAAACGTGACGCACGGCCCCGCTCGGGGTGGCCAGTGTCGTTCCAGTCAGAGGGGATGCCAGCGACAAACGATGTATGGCGCCAGATGAATCCGTTCATAGCCCGACGCTGGCGGCCGGGAGGGAGTTGCAATCAAGAACGCATCCACCAACCTGCGTGGAAAATTGGCAAGCCTCGAGGACCAAGCGGAAATGCCGCGTTTGCATGACGCGGCTGCGCTGCAGCCAGCGCAGGGGCCCCGGCGAGCACCGGTATTAACCGGTGCCGCCAATGGATAGCGATTGCGCCGACATGACGTTGGCACATCTGGCGACGCTGCTGTCTGCAGCGCCATCACCGCAGTGCGGTTGAATCGTCTGCCCGCCGGGAGCGCGGCGTTCAGCCCAAACGCATACGACCTGTCTGGAACGACCTATCTGGAACGCGCACGCCCAGCGGGCAGCATGCGCTGCAAGCAGGCCTTTCGGTCGAGCCACTCATGCTTGACCACCCCGACCACATGCAGAAGGGCCAGGGCGAGCAGAAGATACGAAGTCGTGGCATGCACCGCGTAGAACAGGTGCTGCAACGTGGTGTCGACCCAGCCCCAGCGCGGCAGGAGCAACCCCCAGAAGCGCGTGCCGTATTGGTTGAACGACGATCCCAGATAGCCAGAAAGGGGCATCACCACCATGCACATATACAGAACGCGGTGCGTGATGCGCGCCACTTCCGCTTCCCAGCAGCGCAACCCTGGCATGAGCGGCGGCTCAGACCGTCGGAGCCGTTCGGCTACGCGCCATGCGATCACCAGCGCAGCAGTAAGACCCATTGATTTATGCAGGCCCACCCATTCCACCTTCGCGGGCGTTCCCCGCGGAAGACTCGTCATGTAATAGCCCAGCGGGAACAGGACGAATAGCAATAATGCATTCGCCCAATGCAGAGCGATCTGAATCCCCGCATACGCGCGCAAGGCATTGGCGGAGTCCGCCCTGCGCGGTTGGGCATCCCGGCTAGCGCGGCGCATCGAGACTCCCCACCGATGCCGGATAGGTGACCACGCCCCATGGCATTTTGTAGTTCTGGAGCGTATCAACGACTTCATAGCGCCGCGGATCAATCACGTGCAGGCTGTTGGAGCGCCCACACGCGAGCAGCAGCTTCTGCGCATCTGGAGTGAAACTGAAGTGCCAGCAGCGCTTGCCGACCGGCACTACAGCCACCGTGGTCAGGCTCTGGGCGTCGAAGACCTGCAAACGGTCAGCGCGACTAGCGGCAACCCAGAGGTACCGGCCTTCGCGGTCGAACGCGACACCATAGGGGCCGCGTTCAGTCGGCACTGTCCTGATCGGCTCGAGACCGGTGTCGAGCAGCAACAGGTTGTCCGAGTTTTCCATCGCGACCACGTAGGTCTTGCCATTCGGCGCGATCTTGATGCCGCGCGGCCGGCTGCCATACGGGGACACATCCACCGACCGGACCTTCTTCAAAGTCGCGATATCGTAAGCGACAAGCGTATTCTCACCTTCATTCGCGACTACCAGTAGTTTCCCATCCGGCGAGAACTCGATGCCCTCGGTTTCGCGGGCCGCTTTGATACGGCCGACCACGCTCCACTGCCTGAGGTCCACGACAGCCACCTCCGCTGGGACTTCGTCCTGGTCCTGGCCCTTCTCCGCTTTCCGTTCACTGGCTGGCGGCCCGCCGTGCGATGACGGCTCGTAGGTCACGAACGCGAGGTGGCCGTCGGGAGATATCCGCAAGAACTCAACGTTCTTGCCGATGGCAATGCGCCTGACTTCCTTGCGCGTGCCGGTGTCGATCACTGATACGTCCGAACTTCCCTGGTTGGCGGTGAGCAGCCAGCGGCCATCAGGCGATACCGCCAGACCGCGGGGATCGCGCCCTACCGCGATGTCGGCAATGGGCTTTAGCGTGAGCGTGTCCAGCACGGTCACGCCGCCCCCTTGATTGGTGACATAGGCAACACCGTTCTCGGCCGCATACGCTTGCCATGCCGGCGCCGCGCTCATGCAGGCAAAGGCCGCCATGCCAACGCGGGATAGGAAATTCATCGTCTCGCTCTCATTCTATTTGGCGGGCACGATCCGTGATCTGAAGCAGCCGCCTGGTTGTTGTGCTAACGGTCGTCACAGCGTTGCTTTGCGGTGGGAAGAATCGCGTGCCGACCAGCAGGATTCTGAGCAAGCACTCTGAGCAAAATGCGGGCCATCAGTGGCCTGCTCCATAGATTTCCGTCAGAGACCTGCTGCCCGTGAGCGCCGCCACAAACCAGTGATGTCACCAGAGGTCGAGCGCAGCCATATCGGCCATGCCCGCGAGGTGCCTCATGACGGAACAGTTGTTGTGCCCGCTGCTCAATCACGCCACACCTGGCGCGTTCGCGCGCGACGAATGTTGCACGACATGCGACACGTGTGGCGCAAGACGGGGCCATCCACTGTGGTGTTTCGCGCCTGCACCTTACAAGAAGAAGGCGGGCATTGTCGCAACGTCGACCTGGTACGCACATTGCTAAGCCACGGCCGGTGCCGAGCCCATATACCTTCGAGCACCTGACTCAGAAATAGAGACCTAGCCTGTCTCAACAAGAAAGAAAGGAGACTTCATGCAGTGCAATGACATACGGGGATACCTCCTGGCAGTCACCATGGGGTGTGCTGCGGGAACGTCCATGGCGCAATCATCGGTGACGCTCTATGGCGTCGTCGACTCCGGACTGCAGTACCGGAACAAGAGCGCGGACAACGCCGGCAGCCTCACCGAGTCGAGGTCTGGGGGTATCAGCCCGAGCATCTGGGGCATCAAGGGTGTCGAGGACCTTGGCAGCGGACTAAAGGCGAGCTTCAACCTCCAGGGGCATTTCAGCAGCGATACCGGAGAACTGACGAGCGGACCTGGCTTCGGCTCGCAGATCTTCCGTCGCGAGGCAAACGTCGGCCTCACCGGAAACTGGGGGACGATCACGCTGGGCCGTCAGTACAGCCCGGCCCTGATCGGCGTGATCGGCACTGAAGCGCGCGGCTTCAAAGAGCAGTTCTCCAACCTGTACGTCTGGGCCTACAACCAGTTGTCGTCCCCCGGAAATGCCCTGGGCGCCGGCACAAACACCGGCAACGACGTTGGCGTGTTCATCGGCAACGCCGTTCAATACTCGAACAGCTTTGGTCCGGTATGGCTGGCCGCAGCGTACTCATTCGGTGAAGTCTCGGGCAGCATGAACAAGGGCGACGAGATCTCGCTCGGCGCCTCCTACACTGGCCCTGCAACCGTGGCGCTCGGCTATCAGGCGATGAAGGACGGCACCAGCGGCGCAACCGTCAGTCGGCTGTGGACCGCCGGCGTCGCGGTGCCGTTCGGTGGCGCCTTCAACGGCAGGTTGAACTACGTGGATGTCATCAACAATGCGACGGGCGGGGGCCGCATCTCCCACGTCCAGTCCAGCGGCGCAGGCATCGACTACAGTTGGAACGGGAACAATACGACAACGCTCGCCGGCTACTACAGCCGCTACAGAAGCGACGCTCACAACAGTTCGACGAGGTCAGTGGTGCTGAGCAACGACCATTCCTTCTCCAAGCGCACCACGCTGTATGCGCAACTGGCCTATGTCGACGCGGGCCCGGTCGGGACCGCCGATTCGCTTGAAAGCCTCAAGACCTCCATTGTTGCCGGCGGTACTGCGCCAGGCGCGAAGACGCTCCTGGTCGGCGCTGGCCTGAAGCACACGTTCTGATGGACACGGCCGCGGGCCATGCCTCGTCGAGGATAGAAAGGGGCCGCGGCCCATTTTTATCAAGCAGCGATGGCTGGGTACGGTGCTGTGGCCTCTCTCCCGTCTGTCACGACTTCTCATTCATGCGCACATCGAATGGAGAGCCCGGTTGGCCGGGAGGAGAATCGCGTCTGGATCATCGCGCCTGGCAAAGGCGCTTGGCACACAGGAAGCCAGTGGCAGTGGCGTCCGTTACATGGTCGATACCGACGCCATTTTCCTCTGCGGCGGCAGATCCGTACACACGCCCTCGAACGCCTCGGCGCACAGCCCGATGGATTCCGCCAGCGTCGGATGCGGGTGGATCGTCTTGCCAATATCGGCTGCTTCGCAACCCATCTCGATAGCCAGGCAGACTTCCCCGATGAGATCGCCCGCGTGCGTGCCGACAAGGCCGGCGCCGACAATCCGATGTGTCGCCTCGTCGAAAATCAGCACTGTTTCCTCCTTATGTATCAGTACTGTTGTGCAGTTGCTTGCTGGGAGCCGCGCGCGGTCTTGAGTGGTTTTTCGGCCATGGGCTTTACGCGGTGTACGCCAAGGCAGCGAACTCTGCGCAGGTTCATCGGTGGCCGTCAAAATGCCCTCGGCAGTTGTGCCAGTGCCCACATCTCGATGGCCTGTCGGCCACGGCGCGGCATCTGGTGGGATGGAAGACTCGCCTGACGAGGCCGAGCGCTTATCGCGTCGCGGGCTGTTTCGACAAGTACTGGAGATAGGCAACGAGTTCCCAGATCTGTTCGGATTTGAAGGTACTGCTCCATGGCGGCATGACATCGGCGCCAGTTCGTCCTTCTGCGATCGTTTTGAACGCATCGGCAGGGACGAAGTCTGTGCGACCCGTAAAGCTCGGTGCACGGCCTCCCTGTCCGCCCGTCCCGTGACAGTATGCTGCGCAGGTAGATCCAAAGCGCTTGCGGCCGTTCTCAATACGCGCCGGATCATTGAGGGAGAACGGTGGCGATAGCGCCGAAGTCGATGGCTCCGTCGTTGCGGCGACAGGTTCCGCGCTCGGAGTGGGAGCCCCGTGTCCCTCCGGCGTGCCAGCGCCGGCAGCTACAGTGACGAATGCCGCGAATGCGCCAACCGTGATAGGGAAAAGTTTCGTCATGGCGGTAAGTCTGAAGTGGGAAGTACAGGGACGGGCGAAACCGTCCCCTTGCGCCAACAGGCACCTGGTTTGCCGTGATGCGGGCCGTCAATCTACGGCAAACACCATCATTGCCGCACCGCCTGGCAAATCGCGAATCTGCGGGAAAGCCCCCGTCAGGAAACCGGGTGCATGCGAGCCCAAGCCGGTAGGAATCGCAATGTATTGCTTGCCGTTGACCGCATAGCTGACCGGACCGCCCCGCGCCCCGGACCCCGCGTTGAACTTCCACAGCTCTTTGCCGTTGTCGGCGTCGAATGCATAGAGATTGCCGACCATGTCTCCGGTGAACACGAGCCCACCCCCGGTCGCCAGTACGTTGCTGAGCGGCGGCAGCTCGAACCGCACCTTCCAGGCCTGCTTGCCTGTCAGTGGATTGAAGGCGGCAAGCCAGCCATCGGCCTTCTTGCCAGGCGGATCGGTCAAGGTGATTTCCGACAAACCGAGCGTCAGAGTGTTGATGCCTGGGGTCGGCCCCTGCTTTGCGCTGGTGACGGTATTGCACACCTCCATGCCCTGCGAGTACCAGAGCTTGGTGCCTGGATTGTAGGCTCCGGCGTTCCAGCTGCGAGCGCCGAGTAAGTTGGGGCAGTGAAGCTTTTGCTTGTCGGTCTCAGGATAATTCGGTTCAATCGGCAAACCGGTCTTGGGATCAACGCCTTTCGCCCAGTTCATGTTCTCGGCGTACTGCCACGCATTACGCATCGCACCGGTGTCTTTGTCCATGACGTACACGAAGCCGTTCTTGTTCAAGTGCACGAGCGCAGTCTTGCCGTGACCGTCGGGAACGAGCAGCGCCTCGTAAGCCGCGTCGAAGTCCCAGGTATCGTTCGGCACCTCTTGTCGATACCACTTAAGTTTCCCGGTCTTGGGATCGAGCGCGAGCAAACTGGCGGTATAAAGGTTGTCGCCGACGCGGCCCTCGCGGTTGAAGTCAGGAGCGGCATTGCTGGTGCCAATGTAGATCGTGTCGGTGGTGGGATCGTAGGTTCCAGGCATCCATGCCGAGCCGCCAGCCTTCGACCGGCTGTCGCCGGGCCAGCTGTTCGGGTCATCACGCGGGATCTCGAACGTCCAGGTACGCTCGCCAGTATCGGCATTGACCGCGAAAATCTTGCCGATGATCGGCTGGTCACCGCCAGTCGTGCCCCCAAACAGGATGTTTCCCGCCAACTGCGGCGGCGCCGAGAACAACGCGCCTTGTTCCGCCCTCTGGTTGGTGAGTTGGGTCGACCACAACTCCTTGCCGGTCTTCTGATCGAGCGCAACGAAACGACCATCCAGCGTACCGACGAATACCTTGCCGCGCCCCACGGTCACGCCGCGACTCGCCGAGGCATAGAACACCTCCCTGGTGATCGGAGCTAGCTTGGGCTTGTAGTGCCACAGCGTCTTGCCGGTCGCTGCATCGAGCGCAAACACGTTGTTATCTGCCGCGATGTAGTACATCACACCGTCGATCACGATCGGCGTTGCCTGCAGCCCATGGGTAACCACCCCTGGTTGGTGGATCCAGGCCACATGCAATCTCTTGATGTTGTTCCTGTTGATTTGATTGAGAGGGCTATAACGCCAAGCGTTGTAGCTGCGGTGGTATTGGGGCCAGTTGTTCGGATCATCGAACCCCGGGCCACTCTCTGCTTGAGCGCCTTGAGCCCCGACCATTGCAATCCCCATGATCAATGCCTTCTTTGCTATTACCCCCTTAACGCGGTATTCGAGGTTGGTCACTATCGTCTCCTTGTTCTATTGACGCCGGTTTACGGTCGCTTGCCGCGACAAACGGCTGGCAATACGCAGCTTCTGTGCCATGCGCCACACACCTCCATGCCACCGTATTAAGGCGTCAGCCGAACCCGCGTCCGTCATGAAATTTCTTTGACTCAGGTGCTTCCCCCGCGTAGCGCCCTGAGCGCGGCTGTCTCATTTCATTAGCGACAACTGAAGCAGTGAATGCGACAGATGTCGCATTCGGCGTATTGCCCTGCCTGAGCACTCGCAAGATGGTTGATGTTGCGGATCGCTATTTCCGCCAATATCGCAATATCGAGGTCCGAGCGCCTTTGCACGCCCTTTCGCTGCCGCTTGCCAACCTCACGGAGCAGCGCAGTGAGGTTGCCGCAGACGCGTAGCGTGCATCGTAAGCATGTTCAGTCGATGGCCCGGGACATGGCAGACTGTCCTGTGCGGGATCTGAACGTGCGCGGCATGGTGAAAAACCGGCGTCTGGCACGTTCGATCGCCGACATGAGCTTTTTCGAGCTAAGGGGCAACTGGAGTACAAGGCGGACATGCGCGGCGGCAATGTGGTAGTGGCCGACCGCTTCTACGCCAGCAGCAAGACGTGCTCGAACGCGGCATGTGGGCACAAGCTCGATGCGTTGCCACTGTCGGCGCGCAAGTGGACGTGTCCGTCGTGCGGGTCGTCCACGACCGAGACGCAAATGCCGCAATAAACCTAAAGATCATGGCCGTGAGTTCCACGGTGTCAGTCTGTGGAGAGGAAGGCGCTGGCCGCCGTCGCAAGACGGTGGCGAAACCAGCCTCAGTGAAGCAGAAAGTCAGCTTTGTTCCTGTTTGAGCAGGAATGAGCAAGTCTGACGGAACGGTGTATGGGTTTCGACAGGGCGTCGTGCATAGGGGCGCAGGCAACCCGTCAGGCGATTGACGTAAATGAAGCAAATCCATAGACGCCAACGATGAGCGTTTTGCACTGGCCGCCTTAGGCCAATGCCGGGGCCGCTGAAGCCTTGTAGACCAAGACAGCCGGTGGGGACTTCGGTCCCCATTGTCATTTGAGTTGATAATTCGCCACCGCCCGTCGAGAGCTGCGCGATCTGGCCTGGCGCCATCCTGGACGAATGCTCGATCCCGGGCCGAAGAGGCTCGCTTTCGTGCAGAGGACTTCTTTCACGCCTGCACGCGCGTCCGCACAGCCAGACTGACACGACGCGGGCTCCACCGCCATAAGGCCATGCCGACTTCAGGCGCTCTTTACCGGAATCCTCTTCAGCCTGCCAGGAAATCAGCTCCAGCTTGCAGGAGCTGACGCAGCAGCCTGACTGCTCGATGCAAAGCGGCCTCCGCTCACAAGGACCTAGCTTCCCTGCGTCAGGTCAAGTATAGGGTCCGGCAAACCATTTCCCGCCCTCTCACCACCGCTTTCCGGCCGGGGGCCCACGCGCCTCAGTGACGACGGCGCGTGGGCTCTCCTCGCGGGCGTCGTTGTAGATGTGGAGCACGACCCAATCATGCCAGTACCTGCTCCACTGGCACGTGCGCGTAGCCGTGAGCACTTGCGACGGCTGCATACGTCACGTTGCCGCGACAGATGTTCAGGCCTGCCCGCAGGCCCCTGTCTTCTGCCAACGCGCGGGACCAGCCTTTGTCGGCAATAGCCATCGCATAGGCGAGGGTGGCGTTGTTCAGGGCGAAGGTCGAAGTCCTGGACACGGCTGCGGGCATATTGGTCACGCAGTAATGGAGCACGCCGTCCACGACATAGGTGGGGTGGGTATGACTGGTCGGCCGGGATGTCTCGAAGCAGCCGCCCTGGTCGATCGCCACGTCCACTACCACCGATCCGCCCTTCATGCGTGCAACCATGGCGCGGGTGACCAGCCTGGGCGCCTCCGCGCCCGGCACCAGCACCGCCCCAATGACGGCATCGGCGCTGAGCACGGCGCGTTCGAGGCTGTCCACACTGGAATAGACGGTCACCACCCGATTGCCAAAAACCAGTCCGAGATGCCGCAGGCGGTCGACATTCCTGTCCAGCACGGTCACGCGCGCGCCCATGCCAACGGCGATCTGTACCGCGCTGGTGCCGACCACGCCTGCGCCGATCACCACCACATGGGCCGGGGCGACACCGGGCACGCCGCCCAACAGTAGTCCCATGCTGCCACGCGGCTTTTCGAGGTAGGCAGCGGCCACCTGGACTGACATGCGACCGGCTACCTCGCTCATCGGGGACAGCAGTGGCAGCCGCCCATCCGGGCCGGTCACGGTCTCATACGCAATGCATACTGAACCGGACTTCACCAGATCGGCAGTCTGCTCGCGGTCTGCCGCCAAGTGCAGGTAGGCATACAGGATCTGGCCGGGCTTGAGCAAGGCGCGCTCCGACAGCTGCGGCTCCTTCACCTTCACGATCATCTCGGCATCGCCATATACCGCCTGCGCGTCGGGCACCAGCTTCGCGCCGGCAACCGTATAGGAATGATCGGAGAGGCCTAGCGCGGCGCCTGCGCCGGCCTGGACCATGACCACATGGCCACGGCTGACCAGCTCGCGCACGCTGGCCGGCGTGAGGCCGACCCGGTACTCCTGGTCCTTGATCTCTTTGGGAACGCCGATACGCATGGTGCTTGCTCACACAGGCGGCAGTTCTGGCAGGTTCCGGAGCAGGTGCTTGAACCGGCCCCAGTCCACCGCCGGGTGGATCGTGGCCTCACCGTGGCCGTATGCCCGCACCAGCACTGAAACGCGCATCGCGGCTTCAATGTCGCTGGCCTCGAAGATATCGAGGTAGTCGTAAGGCCCAAACGTGGCATAACTGCCGAGCCATTTGACCTCCGGGCAGGCTTTTCCCAGGTAGCCTGCCACGCCGCGTTCGAGCGCCTCGAATGATCTCGGCTGATGCAGCGACTCCACGGACACCCGTGTTTCCATGATAAATATCGGCATGTTCCGCTCCTCCAGTCGGCCCATATATAGATGGGCGCCTGCTTAAAAAGTAGCCGCCGTTTGAACGCGCTCTTTGTTTCAGCGCAAGGTGGCGCAGGCAAAGATTCAACGGCGACGCGAAGATCTGCTTTTGCGGATTCGTCCAGTGCTTGTTGGGTGGGGGCGTTGCTGAGCATGCTCCAATGCGTGTCGGCACGGCTGCGCTATTGGTCGACTATTGGTCGCACCGAACGGGCGCTAGGAATTGTTTCGTGCAACAGGCTGTACCTATTGGACCATTGGTGCAATCGTGAACAAAGCCTTGTCCGCCGGCGCGCCGTCCCCATCGTCAGATGGCTTCCTCGTAGACGCTTACCAACGATGCCTGCAATCGCCTTGCGGCATCGTGCGCGGTTCGTCCATGTCATCCTGACGGTCTCGCGCTGTCAGGTTTCGCTGACAGCGATGGCTCCCTGTCGGACAGCGCGGCTCGCTTTCCCCGTACATCAACCATGGCAAGACCGGACAGCACTCTCAGCCCAGGATGATTTCGGTGGCGCCTTGCCGCGCCGATACTTCAGGCATCCAAGGCAGCGTCCTGCCAGCACTGAACCGGGTACTCCAGACCTCCGGACCCACGCAGGCAACAGCGGTACCGGGAATCAGCAAGAAGAGGCAAGCGATGAGCAACGATGATCAAGACCTCGAGTCCTTACAGCAGATAGCCAGCCGGGGCGGCGAGCTTCCCCTGGGCGCGCATCTGGTGACACGGCGTCGCGGTTATGTTCATCACGGCATCTATGCCGGCAACGGAGAGGTGATGCACTATGTCGGATTCAAGGGCTTTCTACGCTGTGGGCCGGTCGAGAAAACCTCCCTTGCAGGCTTTGCCAACGGTCATGGCATCGAAACCCGGGCGGTCGCGCGGGCCCGGTACGTCGGCGCGGAGGCCGTCCGGCGCGCGGCATCGCGCCTCGGTGAGGACGATTACCGGCTTCTTACCAACAACTGTGAGCACTTCTGTACGTGGTGCCTGTTCGGCGAGGGCCGCAGCCAGCAAGTGGAAGCGCTGCTGAGCCATCCCTGGCGCGCACTGCCTGCCATTGCCGGCATCCTGTTTGACATGCGCGGGGGCCGGGGTTCATTCGCAAGCCGCCTTCCGGCTATTCTCGGCTTGCGCGGCGTGCGTATGGCATAGTCTTCGCATTCGACAATGAGGCCGGAACTGCGGCCCTGCGGGAGTCCCGACATTGCAGACACGGCATTGACGGCCGCCTTGCGGCAACCCGACGCCCACCCATACCCGGTCACCGAGATCAGCGTCACAGAGACCCATATCTCGCGCGTCTTCCTGGCAGGCGGCTTTGCGCACAAGGCACGCAAAGCCCGTGCGGTTCGATTTTGTCGATTTTTCCAGCCCGCAGGCGCGCCGCACCGACTGCGAAACCGAAGTCCGGCTCAACCGCCGGCTTGCGCCGGATCTCTATCTCAGTGTGGTGCCCATCACCCGCGGCACGATCCCCGGCGCAGTGCAGGTGGAAGGCGTGGGCACGCCGCTGGAGTATGCCGTGAAGATGCGGCGGTTCGACCAGCAGGCTTCAACCATCGATCGAACTACCGCGGACCTCGCCGGTGCATGAGGCCAAGAAACTCACGCGCGAGGCAGCGGACCTCGCCCACCACGGGTTCGATCTTGCAGAGCGCCTGTACGATGCGCTCGTGGTCCGTGGGGGCATCGGAGCGAGGTCGGGCAAGTCTACTGCCTCCGGAAATGAACCCCGCGAGCAATCGCGCCCATGGCGGCAGCGGTCCGCGTTGCTACAGGTGTCGCATAAAGCACGTTTCTGGCGAGAGGGATTGCCGTTAACTGCTGTCCCCCTATAGTGTTAATAAGTGCAGAAAAAGCACAACACCGGCCAGACAGTGCGCGTTGCATGACCAACCCTTTCGCCCCCAAAGGCAAGGCCCGGCCGCCATCGTCCAGAAAAGCGCCCCCGCTTGCTATCGATTTCGCGATTGGCAGTGGTGCGGTTGTACTCTGCATTGCGCTGGCCTACCTCTTTCGGGTCGCGGCCGAACGGTACCCCCAGATTCTGGCGCCGTTAATCCCCCTACTGGGGGCAGGCATCGGGCTCGTGGTTGGTCTCTATTGGATCCGGCTGAGAAGGCTTGGGCTCGCCTCGGGAGGCGGTCTTCAGAGCGTGAAAGAAAGCGAGGCGCGCTTGGGGGGCATCATACGCTCGGCCATGGAGGCGATCATCACCGTGGACAGCGACCAGCGCGTCGTCCTGTTCAACCCAATGCCCGAGAGCTTGTTTGGCTGGCCTGCCGAACTCGCGATCGGTCGCCCGCTCGGCGATTTCATTCCCGAACGCTTCCGCGCGGTCCACGACGAACATGTGCGCCGGTTCGGCATCACCGGGGTGTCCGAGCGCCAGATGGGACGTCAACGAGCCCTCTACGCGTTGCGTCGCGATGGCAGCGAATTTCCGATCGAGGCGTCCATTTCGCAAACCATTGACGGTGGCAGCAAGCTATACACCGTGATGCTACGCGACATCACCGAACGCGTACGTGCTGACGAGGCCCTGCGCCGCTCGCGCGAGGAATTGCAGCAGCTCTCCGGCAGCATTCTTGCCATACGTGAGGAGGAAAAGCGGCGCGTTGCGCGAGAACTCCATGATGACCTGGGCCAACGGCTCAGCGCGCTGAAGATGGACACATCCATGCTTCGCGCCGACATGAAGGACGGCCGTGAAGCTGCAGACCTCCTTCAGGAGATGGATGCCATGGACGAAGTCATCGACGACGCCGTAGCCTCGGTTCGCCGCATTGCCAGTGACCTGCGACCGGCCCTGCTCGACGAACTGGGCATGCTGCCCGCCATTGAATGGCTGGCCAACGATTTTGCCAACCGGTATGGATTGGCGGTAAGCGTCGACGGCGTCGACGAGGAAGTTCCGGAGCAAACGGCAATCGCCATGTTCCGTATTGCCCAGGAGGCTTTGAGCAATGTCATCCGTCATGCCGATGCAACGGCCGTACAGATCCGCCTTACCCAGAAAGAGAGCCAGATAGAACTGCAGATACAAGACGATGGCGTGGGTTGGGACAAGCAACCTTCCGGGGCCGGGCCGCGCAAGTCGCTGGGCCTGCTCGCATCCGGGAGCGGGCGCGCCTCCTGGGTGGTGCCGTCTCGATCGATAGCACCCCTGGAAAGGGATTTTGCCTGATGGTACAAGTCCCCCAGGTCAAGGAGACTTAACGTGGTACGTGTCATGATTGCCGACGATCACGCATTGGTCCGCGACGGGCTCAGGCAGATCCTGGAGCGAGCCGGCAAGTTCGAGGTCGTCGCCGAAGCTGCGGACGGGGCGCAGGTCCTTTCTCTGGTGCGCGATTGCAGCCCGCAGGTGATGTTACTCGACCTCTCCATGCCGGGACGCAGCGGGTTGGAACTGATTCGTCTGTTGCGGGACGAGCAGCCGGCGTTGCGCATTCTCGTGCTTACCATGCATGCGGAGGCACAATACATTGTTCGCGCTTTCCAGGCGGGGGCTGCCGGCTACCTGACCAAGGAAAGCGCCGCAAATGAAGTGGTCGCCGCCATTAGTCAGGTAGCCAATGGCAGCACCTATGTCAGCCCGGCCATCGCAGGAAAACTCGCGACGAGTTTGCGGGATCAACATGGCGAGGCGCCTCACCTGCACTTGTCCGACCGCGAACTGGAGGTCTATCGCCGTCTGGTCCTGGGCGAGTCGCTGACGGCCATCGCGGCGGCGCTGTGTGTGAGCGCCAAGACCGTCAGTACCTACAAGATGCGCCTGATGGAGAAAATGGATATGTCGAGCGAAGCCGCGCTGGTACGGTATGCCCTGCACCATCATTTGTTTGGCGAGGACGAGGACTTCTAAGACTTAGCATGGGGCCTCATTCGAGGCTGTACCCCAGTCGAAGCGAGTGCTGGTGGCCGCATGCGTTTGGGCGCAGGCGAGGCGTGCGGACACTGTTGCCTTTGCCTGCCCCCAGCGCGCGTCAAGCGCCTCAAGGTCGCATAGCGTGATTTGCTTGCCATGGACCCGGATCATGCCTTCCTGCTGGAAGCGGGACAAAGTACGGCTGACAGTTTCCAGTGTCAGGCCCAGGTAACTCCCAATCTCCTCCCGTGTCATGCGCAACGTGAAGTCGGTCGCCGAATAGCCCCGGCGCTCGAACCGAGCCGAGATGTCGAGCAGGTACGCGGCCACGCGCTGCTCGGCGGTGAGGTTCCCGAGCAGCATCCTCTGACCGGTTTCGCGTACGATTTCCGCGCTCAACATCTTATGAACGTGTAGCTGCAATGGCTTGACCTCGCGGCACAGCGCTTCCAGGAGATGGAACGGGATCACACAGACGGCGCTGTCCTCGAGGGCAACGGCATCGCAAATGTGCTGCTCAGTCGCAATGCCGTCTACGCCGAGAGTTTCGCCAGGCAGGAAGAAACCGGATACATATTCCCGGCCACTCTGGTGCGAGAGAACGGTCTTAAACGAACCTGAGCGCAACGCGTACACACTGTGGAACGGATCGCCGGTCCGGTACAGCGCCTGTCCCTGCCTGACCGCTCGCCAGTTGAGGACAACGCCACTCAGGCGAGCGACCTCCTTCTCATCCAGTGCGGACGCCATGCAGATGTGCCGCAGCGCACAGGAGGAACATTGAACCTTTGACTTTGGCGACTTCGACACGATGTGACCAAAGTCCTCGGCTTCCGAAGTGACGGCATCGAATGCCGTCAGGGCTGTCGTCCTCGCAATGCTTGTTTCGAACATCGTTGTCTCCATCCCGATGCCAGTCGTCGACTGGCCGAACGGCGATCCTGCGCATTCTTGACAGTGCGCATTTGTCACCGATTGCAACCTCCCTATGGCTTCTTGGCGTTCTTTACCGCAATTGCTTCTATCAGAGCCGCCCGCAGTTCATTGATTTCGAGCGTCCTGTCAAAGCAATAGCGCCCGCCTGCCTTCAGGCAAGCCTTACGTAACAACGAAGCGCCGCTTTCGGCAAGCACAATCAAGATGCTATCTGGGAGTGCTTTCGCCACTGTCTGGATCTGCGCCAACCAGCCCGGCTGCGAGGTGCGCAGTCCGATCAGAATGATGTCCGGCCTTACAGCGATCAGCATCTGCAGCTCGGTCGCCGCGTCTGCCCCCATTCCTATCACCTGAATGCCAGCCAGCGTCTTCAGCATTCGCAACTGTCTGCGCCGGATCGGGATGACATGTTCGAGCAGATAGACGGTGAGGCAATCTTGTTGGGTGCGATCACTCATATACGCAGTATTGTGGATGTCCCGGTGTACCGAAATGAGGCAAGGCTGAGAGTCGCGTCAGATTCGGATGCGGCACTGTCAGGCTTCCCTGACGGACGGTCGACGTTCAGCTCCCGACCGCAAGGGAAAAATCCGCTTCACCGCCCGTAGTGAAGTGGGCTGTCCTTTCGCGAACCCGCTTTCCGAGCATTTCGCAAAGCATGCCAACCAGGGCGTACACGGCGCACCATGCCTCGATGCAGCGCGCTGAACAACCTCCGCTCTGGAGCGCTAGCTTCGATGTCTTTTGCGGCCTGGCCAATAAGGGCCTTGACAGCTTGCAGAAGCTGGTCGACTTGAATTTTCGGACCCTCAAATCGACTTTGGTGGACACCCAGGACAGCTGCTGAGAATAATTTGAACCTGGTTTCCGCGGCCGCTTCGAAGGCATCGCAGCAGGCCTCTGATAAGGCGGGCCGTGCTGCCAAGCACTAGAGTGTCGAGATTGTGGCGGCGTCACCAAAGGGGCGCCGCCGATCTGGCGAGTCCCGGGCGGCATTTCTTCGTTCCGGCGGGCCGCACACCGACGCACCGAAAAGAACGGGTAGACACCTGATTGCGGCTGCCGCACCCATGGCACGATCACGCCGTCGGTGATCGGCATGCCGTCGCAGCCGGCCACTGCCTGGCAATTGCAGGCTCTCCCCTTTGCGCCCGGCACACGTCTGGCACGGAAGGAGAAATTCTCGCATGATGAATGTACGGACCCCACGGGCAGCCCGATGCAGAATGCCCGAGGCGTCCGCACAGCGTGCAATAGTGGTCCATGGCAATTCCTTCGTCGATAGCAGAGGTTGTTAACTCCAGTATCGAAGGGACACCCCGCTACCGCCATCAGGAGACGCTGATTGTCATGTCAGCGCCGTGGCGCGCCGTTTGTCGGCCGTGCCCCTGCTTGCGTAGGTAACTACGGCGGGCCTGTCAGTACAGCCTGACAGCGGTCGACTCCTGATTTGTCGCCGGGTGTCGTGAGCAACCTCGGTCATTTGTCGCACATCAAAGAGGGCTTGGGAAATGGCAGCATGCCGCCGCCCTCCCCTGACCAGCCGGCGGAATCGGGAAGGGCGGGACTGCACGTTTGACGCAAGTCAACTCCTACGCGCCACCGGCACCTAGGCTTGAAACTGTCTGGCTGTCATCGCGGCAGTCGCCCTTTCCTGTCGGGAATTCCACCATGTATGAACGCATCCTTGTCGCTGTTGACGGCAGCCAATCGTCGGTCCTCGCAGTCGAGCAAGCCATTGTCGTCGCCAAGGCCAGCGGCGCGGAAGTCAAAGTGCTGTTCGTGGCAGACGACAGTGACCTGTTCTTCGAGGTCAGCTACAGGGACCCGGCCGATCTCATGAAGGAAGTCATGAACTTTGGGCAAAAGGTACTGGCCGCCACGGTCAACCGATTCAACGCTGCCGGTGTACCTTGCGTGACCCGTTTGCTCGAGCGTACCAACTCGCCAGGCCAGATCGCGAACACCATCGTGAACGAGGCGCGCCACTGGAATGCCGACCTGATTGTCCTCGGCACGCACGGGCGGCGCGGAATCCGCCGCCTAGTCATGGGAAGCGTGTCCGAGGGCGTGATTCGCAAGACCAGTTTGCCCGTCCTGCTGATCCGTAGCGAGACGGAAAAGTGACCCGACCAGACCGCTCGAAGGAGTCTGCCGGGACCTTGGCAAGTCTCCGTGCCGTTCCCCGCGGTCGCCGGCAATGGCGTCGACCAGGCTACCGCAGAGGACGCCATAAAGCTCCTCGAGGAAGCGGCCAGTGGCGTGGGTGCGTCGACGGATCCCCTTGCCGTTTATACCCGGCGCATGCACGCCGTAGCATTGCTCACCAAGGAGCAGGAGATGGCGCTCGCGAAGGAGATCGAGACCGGCCGCCATACCCTACTCTGGGCCTTCGCCGGTTGCCCGCGCGCCATCGTGGCGTGGATCGCCGGCGCCGGCAACCAGACCGGCACCGATGAGCCTAAGCGGATGAAAGCGCTCCGCCAGTCCCTGGTGCGGATGCGTGGCGCACTGCGATTCGGCATTGGCGGCAGCGCCCCGGCAAGCTACGAGAAAATCGCCTGGCAGACGGGCCTCTCGCGCGAGAAGGTCAGGCGCCTCGAAAAGACTGCATTAGAGCTGCTGCGCACGTCAGCCCAGGCGCAGACCGGCCGCTCGTTCCTGGAAGAGCATGCACTGACGAAGGGCGGTCACCTGCCTGCGGGCGGCACACACTGAGCAATCGTTCAGTGGCACTTCCCGATCGCCGTCAGAAGGCGCCTGCCCTCGTTGGTCACGCGTATGTGCCTGTACTCCTGTGTCGCAGCTTCGAGGCGGACCAACTGGCGCTCGATGAGTGCGCCGATATCGGCCGGGTCCAGTTCGCGGTGCGCTTCCGATTCGCACAGGACCATCAGCGCTGCAATCTCATGGGGACTTAGCATCTCTGTCTCCGGCAGAGGGTGATTCTCATGCCTGCACCGCAAGCTTCTTGCGACGACCTGCTGATAACCGGCACCTGCTGGGCAACTATACGAACCGAAACGGCACGAGTTCGGCGAGAGTGGCCGATCGTTGAGCTTGATCAACTGGAGCGTGATCGCTTTTTCACCCGGCGACCGTCGCGCGCCTCTGCCCTTTGCTCGGTAAGCGCCGAAGGTGGCGTGATGCGCACGGGAAACCCTCGGCGTATCCGCCGGGCACATGGGCTTCTCGCTGCCCTGTCTGCCTCCTATAGTGATCCCAAGGAGGATGAGCGCAAGAATGGATCCGTCACAAATCATCCATAAGACGGCAGCGGACTTGCGCGTTGCGCCAAATTTCGCCGACTACGAGGCCGAGCGCAGCCGCTTTTCCTGGGACGCCGTCTTCAGCAAGCTGGGCAGGCAGCCGGACCGTGGCTTGAACATCGCGTGGCAGGCCGTGGATCGCCATGTTGCGGAGGGAGCGGGCAACAAGGTTGCATTCAGGTTCCTGTCCCCTGGAGGCGGGACAGCGCTTCCCATCAGCTACGCAGAGCTGTCTGGCCTCACCAGCCGGTTCTGCAACGTACTGCGCAAGCTTGGGGTGGGCAAGGGAGACAGGCTTTTCATTCTGACCGGACGCATACCGGAACTGTACGCGGCACTTTTCGGCGCTCTGAAAAATGGCACGGTGGTCTCGCCCTTGTTCTCGGCATTCGGGCCCGAACCGATCGCCACGCGGTTGAATCTCGGTAACGGTAGCGTACTGGTCACCACGGACGAGCTGTTCACCCGCAAGATAGCCAAGTGGCACGACCGCATCCCCAACCTTAAACACGTCCTGCTGGTCGCTGCGGATGGCGGCCAGACAACCATCCCGGGCACGCTGGACCTGGAGACGCTCATGAGCGGTGTTCCCGCCAGTTGCGAGATCACACCTACGACACCCGAGGACATGGCGCTGCTGCATTTCACCAGCGGAACGACCGGTACACCCAAGGGTGCAGTACATGTCCACGGCGCAGCAGCCACCCACTGGGCAACTGGCAGCTATGCACTGGATCTTCACCCCGATGACATTTACTGGTGCACGGCCGATCCCGGTTGGGTAACGGGCACATCCTACGGCGCCATCGCCCCGCTGCTTCACGGCGTCACGTCGATCGTTGACCCTGAGGAATTCGACGCGGAACGCTGGTACCGGATCCTGCACGACGAAGCGGTCTCCGTCTGGTACACCGCGCCAACAGCCGTCCGCATGCTGATGAAGGCAGGTGCCGATGTGGCCAGGGCGCACACGTTCCCCCACTTGCGGTTCATCGCCAGCGTCGGTGAGCCGCTGAACCCCGAGGCGGTGTGGTGGGGCAAGGATGTGCTTGGACTGCCGATCCACGACAATTGGTGGCAGACCGAAACGGGCGGCATCATGATCGCCAATACGCCGGCCTTCGATATCAAGCCCGGTTCGATGGGACGAGCTCTGCCGGGCGTGGAGGCGGCGATCGTCCGGCGCCTGGAGAACGGCGCAGCGGAACTGGTCGAAACATCTGGAACCGAGGGCGAGCTAGCGCTCAGACGTGGCTGGCCATCCATGTTCTGCGCCTACCTCAATGACGAGCAGCGCTATCGCAAGTGCTTCGCCGGCGACTGGTACCTGACGGGCGACCTGGCGCGCCGCGATGCCGACGGGTACTACTGGTTCGTCGGCCGCAGCGACGACGTCATCAAATCGGCGGGGCACCTGATCGGACCCTTCGAAGTCGAGAGCGTGCTGATGGAGCACCCCGCTGTCGCCGAAGCGGGTGTCATCGGCAAGCCAGATCCGCTGGTGGGGGAAGTCGTAAAGGCGTTTGTCTCACTCAACACCGGCTTCGAGCCGAGCGAAGCCTTGCGGCTGGAACTGCTCGGGCACGGCAGGGGCCGCCTTGGCGCAGCCGTCGCGCCGAAAGACATCGCTTTCCTGGCAGATCTGCCGCGAACGCGCAGCGGCAAGATCATGCGCCGGCTGTTAAAGGCCCGGGAACTGGGCCTGCCAGAGGGGGACATCTCCACGCTTGAGACCCGATCATGACGGCCATCGAACATCCTGCCCCCCCGCCTCCCACCGGGCCGGTTCCCTATGAGAAGGCGTTCGCGCTGACGCTGCTTCGGGACATGCTGCGCATTCGCCGTCTCGAAGAGAAGTGCGCGGAACGCTATGGTGAAGGCAAGATCCGGGGCTTCCTCCACCTTTACATCGGCGAGGAGGCCGTGTGCGTCGGAGCGCTCCACGCGCTGACACCCGAAGACAATGTGGTAGCCACCTATCGCGAGCATGGGCACGCACTGGTTCGCGGCATGGACATAGGGATCCTAATGGCGGAAATGTATGGCAAGCGGGAGGGATGTGCCCGCGGCCGTGGCGGATCCATGCACCTGTTCGATCGCGCAACCCGGCTTTTCGGGGGCAACGCCATCGTTGGCGGCGGCCTTCCGCTGGCGGTAGGCCTGGCGCTGGCCGGACAAATGCGGAAAAGCCGGCGTGTTACCGCCTGCTTCTTTGGAGACGGCGCGGTCGCCGAAGGCGCATTCCATGAATCGATGAACCTGGCCGCGCTATGGAAACTGCCGCTGGTGTTCTGCTGCGAGAACAACCTCTATGCGATGGGTACGGCTCTGGAGCGCCATGAATCGCAAACAGATCTCTGTGCCAAGGCCATGTCATACAATATGCCCGCCACCCCGGTCGACGGCATGGACGTCGTGGCAGTTCACGAGGCTGCCAAGGATGCCGTAACCCGTGTTCGAAGCGGCACCGGTCCGGTGTTTCTTGAGCTGCGCACCTATCGTTTTCGCGCGCACTCCATGTACGATCCTGACCTGTATCGCCAGGCGGCCGAAGTCGAGGCGTGGAAGACCCGTGGCCCCATTCACACATTCAGTGCGCGCTTGAAGGCAGAAGGCAAGCTGGCAGAGGACGAATTCCTTGCGCTGGATGCCGCGGCCTGCGCCGAAGTTGAGCGAGCCGACGCCTTTGCCGAGGCGGGCACGTGGGAGCCTGTCGGGGATTTGCTGAAGGATGTTTACTCCAGCGAGGGAGCCACCCCATGACCGTGCACCTCAGCTACCGGGAGGCCATGCGTGAAGCTCTGCGCGAGGCCCTTGCCGCAGATCCACGTGTCTTCCTGATGGGCGAGGACGTCGGCCGCTACGGGGGCAGCTACGCGGTTTCCAAGGGACTGCTCGCGGAATTCGGCCCCGAACGCATCCGCGATACACCGCTTTCGGAACTCGGCTTCACTGGCGCAGGCATTGGTGCGGCGCTGGGGGGCTTGCGCCCCATCGTCGAGGTGATGACCGTCAACTTCAGCCTGCTTGCCCTCGACCAGATCGTCAATACGGCGGCCCTTTACCACCACATGTCGGGGGGACAGTTTTCCGTGCCGTTGGTAATCAGGATGGCGACGGGGGCCGGGCGCCAGGTCGCCGCCCAGCATTCGCACAGCTTCGAGGGGTGGTTTGCCAGCATTCCCGGACTCAAAGTGCTCGCCCCCGCCACGGTCGAGGATGCGCGCCGCATGCTGGCCCCCGCGTTGGCCGATCCCGATCCGGTATTGATCTTCGAGCACGCTGGCCTGTACAACGTCGAGGGCGATATTCCGGAAGAGTCGGTTGTGGATATCCGCTCGGCACAGGTGAGGCGGCCCGGCATGGACGTGACCCTGATTGCCTATGGCGGCAGCCTGCCCAAGGCCGTGCAGGCTGCCGACCTGCTTTCAGCCCAGGGCGTCGATGCCGAAGTGGTCGATCTGCGCGTCCTGCGACCGCTGGACGACTCGACCATAATGGCCTCGGTCGCGAAATGCCGTCGCGCGGTCATCGTCGATGAAGGCTGGCGCAGCGCCAGCCTGGCCGCTGAACTGATGGCCCGCATCGTCGAGCAGGTCTTCTACGAACTTGACGCGCCAGTTGCCCGCGTCTGCTCGGCAGAGGTGCCGATTCCCTATGCGCGTCACATGGAGGAGGCCGCCCTGCCACAGGCCGATAAGATCGTGGCAGCGGTAAGCCAGCTGATCTCATGAGCCGGCCAGGGACCTTTATCGCGATGTGCCCCGCTTCGCACACCCAGCGGGGGAGGACCCGGTGATCGAGTTCCGCCTGCCCTCCCTGGGCGCAGACATGGATGAGGGTACGCTGCTCGAATGGGCCGTGAAACCCGGCGACGCCGTGAACAAGGGGCAGATCATCGCCGTAGTGGACACCAGCAAGGCCGCGGTCGATGTGGAGACGTGGCACGACGGCATCATCGGAGAGCTGCTCGTTTCGCCAGGAGACAAGATCCCTGTCGGAACCCTGATGGCGACCCTCCTTGAACCTGGCGAGAGCGCGGTGGCCGTACGGCGCACGCCGGGGACGGTGGTTGCAGCGAGCGGGCCGCGTGGGCGCCAGATGGTCTCCCCGGCAGCGCGCAGGTTTGGGCGGGACCAGGGAATCGATGTCGAGGCCCTGGCCGGCACCGGACCTGGGGGCGTGGTGACGCTCGCAGACGTCGAACGGGCCGCGCACAAGCCCGAGGCTGTGGCGGGCGACCGCACCGCAGATATCCGCAAGACCATCGGCGCAGCCATGGCGCGGGCTAAGCGCGAAATCCCTCACTACTACGTCGCCGAGACAATCCCCTTGCGAGCCGCGCTGGACTGGCTCGCCCTGGCAAATGCCTGCCGCTCCATGACCGAGCGCATGCTGCCAGCGGTCCTGCTGATCAAGGCGGTTGCGACGATCCTCAAGGGCTTTCCTGAACTGAACGGCTTCTTCCGTAATGGCACGTTCGACGCCGCGACGGCCGTGCACGTCGGCGTCGCAATTTCCTTGCGCCAGGGCGGCCTGGTCGCACCAGCGCTGTTGCACGCCGACAGCAAGCCGCTCACGCAACTGATGGGGGAGCTTGCCGACCTGGTCAAACGCTGCCGGGCCGGTTCCCTGAAGCGCACGGAGCTGTCCGAACCGACCATCACTGTGACCAACCTCGGCGATCAGGGCGCAGAACAAGTGTTCGGCGTCATCTACCCTCCGCAAGTAGCTCTGGTGGGTTTTGGCCGGATCAGCCAACGGCCCTGGGCGGATAGCGGCACGCTGGTGGTGATGCCTGCCGTGACGGCCAGCCTCTCAGCCGACCACCGAGTTTCCGACGGACATCGCGGCGCACTGTTCCTGGCCGCGCTGCGGGAAGCATTGCAACATCCCGAGGAGCTTGACCGATGAGCAACGCTGCTATCCGTGCCGTGGTTCTGTCTACGCTAGGTGAGATCGCGCCCGAGGTCGATCCGCAAGCCCTGTGCGCGGATCGTCCTTTGCGCAGGCAGGTCGACCTTGACTCCATGGATTGGCTCAATTTCCTGATCGCCCTGCATGAGAAGCTCAAGGTGGAGATCCCGGAGTCCGATTACGCCCGGCTCGTCACCCTGGACGATGTCGTGTCCTACCTGGAAGCGGCCGCGACACGCTGAACCTCGTGCCACGCCGCCCCCCCGACTTTGCCAGCATGGTCTGGCCGAGCAATACTGTGAGGGCGCTTGATATGAATCAATGAGCCTGGCGCGTTGCTGACGACGATAAAGAAAGAGCGCGCAGCCATTTGGTCGCCGGTCGCCCCGTGACCTCCTCGGCTCCCGCACATCCCTCTTCCCACAGGCCAGCGTCGCGCGCAACATGGCAGATTATGTGAAGTCCGGCCGCCCCGAACAGCAGTGGCTGGAACACTATCCCGCAGGAGTGCCGACGGAAGTCGACACCCGCCCGTTTGCTTCGCTGGGCGACATGCTCGCGCGCAGTTGCTCGTTGTACGCCGCAGGGCCTGCCTTCACTATCGCCAACACCGTCCTCACCTTTGCGGAGCTCGACCACCTGTCGCGCCATTTCGCGTCGTATTTGCAGCAGCTCGGCCTGCGCCGAGGTGAACCGATCGCCATCATGTTGCCGAACCTGTTGCAATACCCCATAGTCCTTTTCGACATCCTGCGTGCTCGCATGGTGGCAGTCGCCAGCTCCCGCACGAACCCACCGTTGCACCGGAGGACATTGCCCTGCTGCCGCGACAGCAGACAGAGACAAAATGAATGAAATCCGCGAATCGACCATTCCCCGACCGCCAGAGGCCGGGCCAGCTAACGCGCAACGGCTGCTGGGCATAGTGCGCGGATTGGCGGCAGAACTGCGCCCCAACGCGCGCGAAGTCAGCTCACTGGGGATCGACCACTCGCTCGAACGTGACTTTGGCCTGGACAGCCTGGCGCGCGCGGAGTTGCTGACGCGCATCGAGCGCGAATATGCCGGCCGGCTCGATGAGAAGGCGCTCATGGCCGCTGAAACGCCGCGCGACCTGCTCAGGCTGGCAAAGTGTGGCGTACCGTTCGCGCCCACCAAGCCCGCGCAACCATCGGCCGTCTTGCATGGCACGGAACGTACGGCCGCGTCTTACCGCCCGCCTGACAATGCTGCCACGCTGATGGATCTTATTGACTGGCACGCCACATCCCATGGCGACCAAGTGTATGCGACCCTCCCAGACAGCGGCGACCTCGACTACGCGTCGATGCGGGCGGGCGCCCTCGCAGTGGCAGCCGGGTTGGCCGAGCAAGGCCTGCGCGCGGGCGACCGGGTGGCGTTGATGTTGCCGACCGGGCGAGACTTCTTTTACGTCTTCTTCGGTGCGCTTTATGCGGGCTGCGTCCCCGTGCCGCTCTATCCGCCCGCGCGCTTGTCGCAGATCGGGGACCACATGCGGCGCAGCGCCGGCATCCTGGCCAACGCCGAGGCCGCCATCATGGTTACCGCGCAGCAGGCCAAGCCCTTGCTTCGCCTGCTGCGCGCGCAGTGCGCGTCGCTGCGCCAGATCCTATCGCCGGCGGACCTCGGCGGAACGGGCGCGCCGCCAGCCCCCATCAGGGCCGGGCGGGAGGACATCGCCTTCCTGCAGTACACGTCTGGCAGCACGGGCAACCCCAAGGGGGTGGTGTTGACACACGCCAATCTGCTTGCCAATCTGCGGGCGATGGAACGCGCCGCGCGCGTCACCGCGGCAGACGTATTCGTGTCCTGGCTGCCGCTGTACCACGACATGGGCCTGATCGGCGCTTGCATGGGAAGCCTCCTGGTCGGATTCCGGCTCGTACTGCTGTCGCCGATCGACTTCCTGACACGCCCCGCCTCATGGCTGTGGGCAATCTACCGGCATCGCGGCACGGTGTCCGCGGCGCCGAACTTTGCCTATGAGCTGTGCGCGGGGAAAATCGATGAACGGGATCTGGCCGGCCTGGACCTGAGTGCATGGCGCCTGGCCTACAACGGCGCCGAACCGGTCAGCGCCGAAACCATCGAGAGATTTGCCTCACGCTTTGCTCGGTATGGCTTTGATCCGATCGCCATGACTCCCGTGTATGGCCTCGCCGAGTGCTCGGTCGGGCTCGCGTTTCCCCCACCGGGACGCGGCCCACATATCGACGAGATCGACCGGGATTCACTTTCGCGCCAAGGCGTCGCCCGCCCACTAGCCGACCCTGCCCGCAAGGCACTCAAGCTGGTTTCCAGCGGCCTGCCGCTGCCGGGCCACCAGATCCGCATCGCCGATCCGGCCGGACGGGAGTTACCCGAACGCGCGCTTGGACACGTCGAGTTCCTGGGGCCATCGGCGACGACAGGCTATTTCCACAACTCCGATGCCACGGCCGGCCTTTTCGACGGACCGTGGCTAAAGACCGGTGACATGGGCTACATCGCGGCGGGCGAACTCTATCTGACGGGGCGCCTCAAGGACATCATCATTCGTGCGGGTCAGCATTGGTTCCCGCAGGAACTCGAAGAGGCAATCAGCCAGGTCGACGGGGTGCGCAAGGGCAGCGTCGCGGTATTTCCGGCCAGTGACGCCCGCTCCGGCACCGAGCGCCTGGTCGTGCTGGCCGAGACGCGCGAAGAGAACGACGAGGCGCGCGGGCGGATACGCGCTGAAATCAGCCACCTGGCGGTCGACCTGATGGGCATGCCAGTCGACGAAATCCTGCTAGTGCCACCACGTACGGTGCTCAAGACGTCCAGCGGCAAGCTGCGCCGCGCCGCGTGCCGCGAACTGTACGAACGAGGCGAGATCCAGGGCCCTCCACGCGCGCCATGGCAACAGTTGTTGAGGTTCGCGGTGTCCGGCGCGAGCGTCCGCGCCTCGCGCCTTCTGCACTTGGCGTTGTCCCGGATCTGGGGGGCGTGGGCATGGGCGGTATTTGCGCTGCTTGCCATGCCCGCCTGCGTCCTGATCGTGCTTCTTCCCGGGCTGGCCCCGCGACGGCAGGTCGCCCGGGCCTGCGCCCGGCTCGGCTTTGCACTGACCGGCCTCTCCCCGAAGGTCGAAGGCATGCCCGATTTCGGCCAACTGGCCCCGGCAATCATCGTGGCCAACCACGCCAGCTACTCTGACGTAATCCTGCTGACAGCGGTGCTGCCCCCCACCTTCACTTTCGTAGCCAAGCAGGAACTGCTGCGGAACCCGCCGCTCGCGTTCCTCCTGGGCCGGCTCGGCTGCGCCTTTGTCGAGCGATTCGACCCGGCGCGCGGCGTGGAAGACACCAGCGCGCTGGAAAAGCGGGTCGCGGCGGGCGAATCCCTTGTCTTTTTCCCAGAGGGCACATTTCGGCGAGAACCCGGACTGCTGCCTTTCCGCCTGGGCGCGTTCCTGTGTGCCGCGCGCGCCCGGGCCCCGGTGGTTCCCGTCACCGTGATCGGCACCCGGTCCCTGCTACGGGACGAACGCTGGTGGCCGAGCCGGACGCCTCTGGCAGTCGTTGCCGGAGAGGCTGTCTACGCGTCCGGCGATGACTGGCACACCTTGCTGCGGCTAAGAGATGCCACTCGCGACGAAATCCGCGCCAGGCTCCAGGAGCCAGACGCAACGGAATGATCGGCGCCTGCCGCTCACGAGGATGATCGCGCCGGGCTTGCTGAAGCCATACCCACCGCCGGGTCGGCTGCATGGCCTGCTTCAGGTACTGCACCCTGCACTCCAACTCCCGGCCTCGCACCACGCGCTTGCCGATCAATGATCCGCTGGTTTCGGTGACGACCGTCCGCTGATTCTCTCCACGGTCGTCGTCGTAGAAATAGAGCACCACCCAGTCCTCGGTACGCCCGAGGTCGTGGGCACGCGAGGTATTGGAGAACGGCGCGGTAAAGTGCCAGCCGTCCCGGCTCAGATGAAGCACCGGCAACCACGCCGCACCTTGGGGATTCAATCCCTTCGCGCGCACGCGTGGAAGGCCCAGCTATGAGTTGGAAAATCTGGTTGCAGAAGTGCCGTCAGGCTGCCGGCCAATGGCTCCGCCTGCTGCCTGGGCGGCCGGCTGTCGGCGCGCCGGAACTAAATGTCTTCATCTGGAACAACTCGCTGTCTCCGGCAACGATTGCACGCTTCGAATCGGAATGCGGCTGCCGGGTAAAGCTGACGTGCTTCGGGTCGATGGAAGAAGCCGTGGCGAAGCTGGCCTGCCCGTGCAACTAGGGGATTCCGCCCCTTATCCGCCTTGGTCTGCTGCACAGGTTCTGATCCGCTGGATTTCCCGGTACTTCCGTTCGACGTCGGCGCGCTCACAAAGTCCTGTTCCGGTACTCAGCAACGTCGCGGAAGCGGCAGCCAGCCCATAATGAAAAGCCTCCTCCGTTCCAGCTTCACGGTTCAGCGCCCAGACCATCGCCGCCAGGAAGCTGTCACCCGCGCCGATCGAGCTTGCCACCTGCATATTCAGACCCGGCAACCGTAAGGTCCGGTCAGCAGTCACCAGCAATGCACCGCGCTCGCCGAGCGTAAGTGCCACCATCTGCGCGCGCCCACCTTTGACAATCTCCAACGCCGCGCTGCGCCATTCCTCCTCGTCGTGCAACGGCAGTCCCGTCAGCTCCCGTAGCTCGCGCAGGCTCGGTTTGACCAGGCTGACGCCCTCGTTGAGCACTGAAACGAGCGCGGGCCCCGAGGTGTCCACGGCAATCCGCATGCCGCGCTGGCGCGCCAGCCGCGCGAGCCGCGCATAGAAATCGACTGGGATACCGGGCGGCAGACTCCCGCTCATCACCATGTATCGCGGCGGCACGGCAAGCATTTCGAGATGCTCGATGCAGCGCAGCCATTCGTGTTGCGCGACGCTTGGCCCTGGGAGCACAAAGCGGAACTGGCGTCCCGTCGAGGTTTCGCTTACGGAAAAATTCTGGCGTGTCTCTCCGGCAATCGCCAGGCACACGCCTGTCACGTGCTCAGCATCGAGCAATTGCCGCAACAGCAGTCCGGTCGTGCCTCCGGCAAGATAGACGGCAAGACAGTCTCCCCCAAGGCGCTGTATGACGCGCGCGACATTGATTCCCCCACCCCCGGGGTCCCGCCGTGCCTCGCTGCATCTCAGCTTGCGTGTATCGGCCACGCAGTCAACTGAAGTCGCCACATCCACGGCAGGATTCGGCGTAATTGTCACGATGTCTGTCATCATCCATCGGGCTTGGAATGGCCCTGCCGTATGGGATGGCTCCTTCTCAAGCCACCCTCGTGGCAGATTCGGCGGCAGCAACTGCGCGCTTGACCGCTATGAAGCTGTCGGGGGTCACGGAAATGGAATCGATTCCGCATTCCACCAGGAACCCCGCGAACCCGGGGTGGTCGCTCGGAGCTTGTCCGCACAAGCCCACGTGGGCGCCAGCCACATGCGCCTCTGCAATGACGGTCTGAATCATCCATTTGACTGCCTCGTCCTGTTCGTCAAACAGTCCGGCAAGCTCGGCCGAGTCGCGGTCCACGCCGAGCGTCAGCTGCGTCAGGTCGTTGCTGCCAATGGAGAAGCCGTCGAAGCGTTTGGCAAAGGCTTTCGCCAGGATGACGTTGGATGGAATCTCGCACATCACGTAGACCTGAAGACCCTCCTTGTGACGTACGACGCCGTTTTCCGCCATGACTCCGAGCACCAGATCGGCTTCTTTCGCAGATCGGCAGAAAGGAATCATGACAATAACATTGCTGAAGCCCATTTGCTTGCGCAGGCGGGCGATCGCCTGACATTCCAAGGCAAAGCCATCCCGATAGCCCGGTGAGTAGTAGCGTGACGCGCCGCGGAATCCAAGCATGGGATTCTCCTCCTTCGGTTCGAACTCCGCTCCACCAATGAGACGGGCATATTCGTTGGTTTTGAAGTCGCTCATGCGGACGATCACAGGGCGCGGATACTGAACCGCGGCAATTCTCCCCAGTCCACGCGCGAGCCGGTCCACGAAATACTCTGTCTTGCTTTCGTAGGCGGCCGTCAACTCGGCTATGGTTCGCTTCGCAGCTTCGTCCTTGAGTGTGTCATAGCGGACCAGCGCCATCGGGTGGATTCTGATATGGTTACTGACGACAAACTCCATCCGTGCCAGCCCGATACCATCGGCGGGCATTCGCCACCAGCGAAATGCCGCCGCCGGATTCGCCAGATTTAGCATGACCTTGGTCCGGGTCGCCGGGATACCGCCAAAATCGATCTCCTCCACCTCGTAGTCAGCGATCCCCTCGTAGACGAAACCCTCCCGACCTTCCGCGCAGGATACCGTCACTTCCTGTTTCTCATGCAGCAGGCCGGTCGCATTGCCGGTCCCGACGATGGCGGGAAGCCCAAGTTCCCGGCTGACTATCGCCGCGTGCGAAGTTCTTCCGCCCTGGTCAGTGATAATCGCGGCCGCACGCCGCATTACCGGCACCCAGTCGGGGTCCGTTGTTCGGGTCACGAGAATGGCACCATCGACAAAGCGCGTCATCTCCTGCGGATTCGCGATGATACAGACGGGGCCGCTTGCGATGGCGTCGCCAATGCTTGCGCCCGCAACGAGTTGTTGGCCGGCTTTCTTGATGCGATAGGTCTTGACCGCGCTGCCTTCTCGTCGAGACAGGACCGTTTCCGGGCGGGCCTGTACGACGAACATTTCTCCTAATTCACCGTCTTTCGCCCATTCGATGTCCATAGGCTGGCCGTAGTGGTCAGCAATCGCGCAGGCCCAGCGCGACAACGTGAGGATTTCCTCGTCGCTCAGCACGAAGGTGGCGCGCTCCGTCGTTGTCGTGGGTACATTTTTTGTCGGGCAGGCGACATCGCTTGTGTAGATCAGCTTCCTGGCCTTTTCGCCCAGCTTCTTCCCGACGATCGGCGTGACAGACGAATCTGACAGCAGCGGCTTGAACACTTCGTACTCATCAGGATCGACGGCCCCTTGGACGACGTTCTCGCCCAGCCCCCATGCTGCGTTGATGAGGACCACTTTTTCGAAGCCCGTTTCCGTATCGATGGAGAACATCACGCCGGCACCGCTCAGGTCAGCTCGCACCATGCGTTGCACACCAACGGACAATCCCAACTGGAGGTGATCGATTCCCTTCGCCTGACGGTAGCTGATTGCCCGATCGGTAAAAAGGGACGCGTAGCAACGGCGGCAAGCGTCAAGCAATGGACGCTCTCCCCTGATATTGAGGTAGGTCTCCAGCTGTCCGGCAAAGCTCGCCTCCGGCAAATCCTCTGCTGTCGCGCTTGAACGCACCGCGACGTCCACGTTGGGCTGGCCGGTCCGCTCGTTCAGGGCGGCATAAGCCTGCCCAATTGCCTGCACGGCATCCCGAGGCCACTCGCCAGCGAGGATCGCGCAGCGAATCGCCTCTCCCGCATCAGTTAAGGAGCGCTTTCCGTCAGCTAGCTCCGCAAGCGTTGAGGAAAGTACTTGCCGCAATCCATTTGCTTCGAGAAAACGCCAGTATGCTTCGACCGGAACGGCGAAGCCGGGTGGCACCCGGACGCCCTCGGTAGCCAGGCTGGCCATCAGTTCTCCCAGCGATGCGTTCTTGCCGCCCACGCGCGGGATGTCCGTGCGCCGAAGCTCCTCAAACCAGACTACCTGCGCAGTGCTATTAGACATGTGCGCCAGTACCTCGCTACGCTCTGAAAGTTCGGACCGCATATCGTTCATATCGCCTTCCTGTCTCGCTCCAGAAACTGTTTCCCATTGCCGTCTTTTCTCCTCTGCCTGGACCAAGGTACACCGCTACGGTGCCGCACCCCGATCAGCGCCGATGTGGCGGTGCGGCACCGGTATCACCGCCTCATGGCGGTGCCATGCCCAGCGCTGTTGCCTGCGGATTCGCGGTGGACAGCCGGCGCATAGTTTTAAATTAGGCGTCCAGGCGCGCGCAGCCTTGGGCTGGATCAAAGGAACTCTTAGTCCTTGCCGCCGGCACGACAGCACACGAGCTACCACGGCGGCTACCGGTCCAGGGCGTCGTCGCCCAGCGCATGGGAGAACTCGTCTTCCTGCGCACAATGCATCCGCAGCACCTCCTCCAGCCCGTAGTGCAGCCGCGGATACTCCCAAACGCCCGCCTCGTCCGGACCGTCGGGAGGAGCGTCGCGCGTCATGCGCTGCAGCATCCGGACCAGCCGGAAGATCTCGCGATGCATGCCGCTCATGGCCGCGAGCGGCTCGTCCCCGCCCAGCAGGCGCGCAAGCCGGGATAGGGCCCTGGCGATGGAGGCCGACGGCGCGACAGCAACGGGCAGTGCGCCGACAGTTCACATCAATGCGGCAGCGCGAGCATGCCCCAGCCCGATCAGCGCCAGGCCGGCAAGCAGCATGCCGGCCGCAAGCAACAACAAGCCGTGCTTGCGCATCCAATGCGCCGGCGAGCATGGCCGCTCAACCCTATCCTTCGCTGCCACAGGCGCGGCTGCAGGAGCAGCCTGTCAGCGTGGATCTGAACATTGGCAGCATTTCCTACATGGTCCGCCCGAGCAGGCGGCGCAGTTCCGCCAGCGGCCGAGCGTTGAGCACGTCGGCGGCTTCCAGCCAGCCCCTTCTGGCCTGTGCCAGGCCCAGCGGCAGGTTGTCCAGATCCGAAACACGGTGCGCGTCCGAGGCGATGCTCACCAGCACGCCGTCCTTCCCGGCCATCCGGCAGGCGCTGTCCCACAGGTCGAGCCGGCTCGGCTGGCTGTTGGCTTCGACAAAGCAGCCGCGCTCGGCCAGCGCCTTCATCACGCGCGGCAAGTCGAACCTGCAAGCGTCGCGCTCGCCGAGCAGGCGTCCGGAAGGATGGGCGAGGATGCTGAAATGCGGGTGTTCAATGGCGCGCAGGATTCGCGCCGTCTGCGTGGCCGCTGGCAGGTCGAAGTGGCTATGGATGGCGCCAACTACCAGATCGAGCCTGCCCAGCACCGCGTCTGGAAGATCCAGAGAGCCATCTTCCAGGATGTCGACTTCCACACCCTTCAATACCACCGGCAAGCCACCCGCCGCATTGAGCGCATCGATGCGATCCGCCTGGGCCGCCAGCCGTTCTGCGCCCAGGCCATGGGTGATGCCCATGCGCGGCGAATGGTCCGTGATCGCCAGGTACTGGAAGCCGAGTCGCCCTGCGGCCTGTACCATCTCTTCCAGACTTGCCAGTCCGTCGCTGTCACGGGTATGGACGTGCAGGTCGCCCTTCAGGTCTTCCGCCGTAACAAGCTGGGGCAAGGTGCCTTCGCGCGCGGCCTGCAATTCCCCGGTGTCTTCGCGCAATTCGGGGGGAATCCACGGCAGGCCGACCGCTGCGTAGACCGATGCCTCGTCCTGCCCTGCGAGCTTGCTGCGCCCGCGGAAGACGCCGTACTCGTTCATCTTCAATCCCTGCGACTGCGCAAGCTGGCGCAGGGCCACGTTATGGGCCTTGGAACCTGTTAGGTACACCAGGGCCGCGCCGTAGTCCTCAGGCGGTACCACCCTGAGGTCCACCTGCATACCGTTCGACAACAATAGGCTCGCCCGCGTCACGCCCGCCGAGATCACTGTCTGCGTCATCGGGTAACTGACAAAGGCGCGGATGACGGTACGCGGAGCCGTTGAGGCGGCTACGATATCCAGGTCGCCCACCGTATCCCTGCCGCGCCGGAAACTGCCTGCCACGGCAAGGGCTGTCGTCCTCGCGTTATCGTGCAGGTATCGCAACAGCGGCTCGGCGGTATGCCCGGCGACATCCAGGTTGAAGCGCCGGTTGCGATCCAGATGCGCCTGGATTGCCTGGAGCAGGCGCTGCTCGCTGCGCGGTCCGAATCCGGAAAGTGAACTGATCTGGTGCTCGCGCGCGGCGCGAGCCAAATCATCCATCGACGAGATATGCAGCTCACGCTGCAATGTTTGCACACGTCGCGGCCCCAGTCCGGGCAGTTTGAGCAACGAGGCCGCGTGACCGGGAACCTCTCCGTGCACTTGACTCAGCAATGCGCATGTGCCGGTATCGGCAATCTCGCGAATCTTGCCGGCCAGGTCCTCGCCGATGCCTGGCAAATCAGTAAGGTCGCCGCCATGTGCCAGAAAAGCCCGCAGGTCCTCCCTCAGCCCGCTCACGGTCCGCGCCGCGTTGCGGTAGGCGCGAACCCGGAACGGGTTGGCGCCCGATATATCCAGCAGGTCGGCGATTTCGGTGAAGGTGGCGATCACGGCCTGGCTGAGGACGGGGGCCTGCTCAGAGGCCAAGCCACTTCCGGCGCCTAGCGTGGGCGATGCGGCTCCCATCGCGGCGAGGCCTCGCGACCGGCTGTCGCTTCGCTTCGTGCCAGTGGCATTTCGTGCTTGGGCCGTCACGTTCTCCTCCTGCGCAGGGTCGCTCCGCACCATTCTGGTCGACGGTTGGCCGAGCGGCTTGCGGCAAATCAAGGAGCCCCCGGGCGCAAGGCGTCGCGACAGCTCCTCCGGTGTCTGTTGATGCCGATCAACCCGGGACGCGGGCGCGGCACTATGTTAAACGCAGCAGCGACCTCGCAAGGATCCCGACAATGGCCACGGAAACCGGCGTGAAAACCAGGAATGTCGAGCGCTTTCTTCGCATGGTCTTTGGCGATGTCTCCACCGGCGTGCAGAACGACCTCGAACGCGCCACCGACATGGCCCGGCAGATGATCACCCAGTACGGTATGAGCGAATCGCTCGGCCTGCCCTGCTACGAACGCACGGGCAACAGCCCACTGCGGGGCGCCCCCGCCATGCGGCAGCCGGAATGGGAATACAGCGAGTGCGCGGCGCAGACAATCGACGACGAGATCCGTCTGATCCTGGCCGAGGCTGCCGAACGGACCCGGAACAGCTTGCTGGCGCGGCGTGGGCGGCTCGACGCGCTTGCACAGATGCTGCTTGAAAAGGAAGTAATTGACCGGGCTGCCCTGGATGCGCTGATGAAGACGGAGCCGACGCCGTCGCCACAAGCCAAGTCCGCCTCAAAGCACGAGGCCGCCATCAGGAGCCACCATGCCCTCTCCTCCTCTCACGCCGTTCCTGGCGGTACGGGAAACCGCCCACCGCTTGCAGGGCAACGCGTCAGACTATGCGTCGCTGCTCGACCTGGCCCTTGGCAAGCAGTATGTCCTGCTCGGCGAGGCTACGCACGGCACCGCCGAGTTCTACCGAATGCGCGCCCAGATCACGCAGGCGCTGATTGCCGGCCACGGCTTCGACGCGGTTGCCATCGAGGGCGACTGGCCGGACGCCTGGCGCGTCAATCGCTATGTGCAGGGGGAGGGCGACGACAGCGGTGAGCAGGCGCTCGCCGACTTCGAGCGGTTCCCGTCCTGGATGTGGAGGAACCAGGAATTTCTCTCATTCATAGAATGGCTGCGCGCGCACAACGCGGGCTTGCCGAGGGAACGGCGAACTGGCGTCTATGGCCTGGATCTCTATAGCCTCTATCGCTCCGCGGAAGCCGTGATCGGTTATCTCGAGCGCACCGACCCCGCGCAGGCGGAAGCGGCTCGCCACCACTATGCCGCCCTCGACCATGTGCGCGACCCCGCCGCCTATGGCTATCAGGCCGCTGCGGGATTGCGCGCGCCAGCCCGGGATGGTGCCATCCGGCAACTGCTCCAGTTGCGCAACGACGAAGCTGCCTACATATCCCAAAACGGGCTGGCGGCGATGGATTCCCACTTCTTTGCTGAACAGAACGCCTTGGTGGTGGTCAATGCGGAAGCCTACTACCGGGAGATGTTCGGCCGCCGCGTCAGCACATGGAACCTGCGCGACGCCCACATGGCGCAGACCCTTTACTCGCTTGCGGCGTACCGGCAGCGCCAAGGCGGCAACGGACGTACCGTGGTCTGGGCACACAATTCCCATCTGGGCGATGCCCGTGCCACCGAATCTCGCTTGCGTGGCGAATGGAACCTGGGGCAACTGGTACGCCAGCAAGCCGGCACGCGGGCACTGCTGGTCGGCTTTACCACCTATGCCGGCCACGTCTGCGCAGCCTCGGAGTGGGATGGCGATCCGGAACCCAAGCGCATCGTCCCGGCCCTGCCTGACAGCTGGGAAGCATTGTTTCATGCCACCGGCCTAGACCGCTTCTTCCTGCCGCTGGGACCGGGCGCAAGCGGGCCGCTGTTCGAGGTCTTGCTGGAACGTGCGATCGGCGTACTCTACTTGCCCCGGACCGAACGCGCCAGCCACTATTTCGACGCGTCCATCGCCGGCCAGTTTGATGCCCTGTTCCACCTCGATGAAACGGTCGCGCTCGAACCGCTACAGCCGGCAGAGCCGGTTGCCGCCGACTAGCGCGCCTTCAACCGGGCTGCACCAGGCCGATACGACCACTAGTACCTCCGCACAGGTTATGACGGTATGCCAGAGGTCAGTACTGGGTAGGCTTTGGCCAATTTTTCCCGGACCGTTTCGGTAGAGAACATCCAGTTAATGCGAGCGCCGCTGGCGTTTCGCAGTTGCTCCCAAGCCGCGACTCGGTGATCAGCCGGTCGCGGCAGTCGAAGCGGCGATCCAGGCACTGTCTTCGCAGCACGCCGATTTC
This sequence comes from Cupriavidus sp. WKF15, assembly GCF_029278605.1. Lineage (NCBI taxonomy): Bacteria > Pseudomonadati > Pseudomonadota > Betaproteobacteria > Burkholderiales > Burkholderiaceae > Cupriavidus > Cupriavidus sp. WKF15. The sequence continues at coordinate 406,012 of NZ_CP119574.1, read as the reverse complement.
GATCTCGACCATGTTGAGCCAACTGGATTTCGAGCTCGACAGCCACCCGCAGCTTTGCATCCTGACCTATCGCCATGTACCCGAGACGTGCGTGCCACGCTGGCAACGGCTTCAGCGGACAGGCGCGAGAAGATCCTGGACGCACTGACCATCAGCATTCAGGAAATGCAGCGCGATGCCGGCCGCTCGTTCGTATCGCGCACGCAGTTGACGTCGACACAGTGCGGTGGCCGCCCGATTGCTGTTTTCCGCGTGGTGCTGGCCAATCCGGATACGACGCATACCATCCTCCAGGACATCCTCGACGAACAGCGCGCGCTGGCGGCGGCCAGCCCATGCATGGCGCCGTTAATGGCGCTGGTGGGGGCGGCGGACGCCGCGTGACGCATTTGCAAGCCCGCGCTTTCGCTCGTAGACGCCGAACCGCACTGGAACGGCAACCCGGTCTACCGGGCCCTGCTCCGCGGCCACTGCGACTTGCGTGAGATCGGTCATCGACGACATTGCTCATAGCCACTTTGAACCCATCGCGCGCTGGCTCCATAGGTTGTTGTGGTTTGAACGCTTGGCGATTAATTGCGCTTTGCTTCGACGATAGGATAGCTGAGGCGCCAATCGACCCGAGAGGCGACTGTACCGCGTGAAGCCAAATTACAGCATCACACATCCATTTGTCGGCTTTGTCGCGTTTTTATCGACGTTCCGCTCTCAACTCGCTTCAGCACCCCCAGTTTGCGGGACATGAGGAGCCTCTACTAACATCCACTCTCCTATTCATGCCAGTGCTCGGGCCCTGCCTAAAACGACCGAGCCGAGGATGCCGAAACAGGAGCTGACGTGGGAAATGCATCCACAAGCGGCCGATATACCCGCATGCTGGCCCGCCGCGATGTGCCGGCTGTTCTACCCCCGGAGCAGCGCGTAGCGCAGGAGTTCGGCAAATGCTGATTGACCAACTGAACCAGGCCGCGGCCGAGCGCGCCGCTGGTGCTTTGACGCGCTACCGCCGCGCCGCACATACCGGATGCGCGCCTCACCAGACGGTTAGCGTCAAGGACAGTCAAGCACGTCCTCTGCTGAGCTTTTGCAGCAACGACTACCTCGGGCTGGCAAACCACCCGGCGGTGATCGCGGCTTTTGCGGAGGGGGCCCATCGCTACGGCGCGGGTAGCGGCGCTTTCCCCGTCGTCAATGCGCGTTCGCTCGCCCACCACCAACTGGAAAGCGAGTTGGCCCGGTGGTTCACTCCGAATATTCCCAACGTGCAGGCGCTCTACTTCTGCACTGGATATATGGCTAATCTGGCCGTGCTGAGCGCGCTGGGCACGGCCGACGCGACGCTGTTTTGCGACAAGCTCGTCCATGCCTCGCTGATCGATGGCGCGCTACTGGCTCGCGCCACGATGAAAAGGTACCCACACTGCGACATCACCGCCCTCGCCAGGCAGCTTGCTGCCTGCAACAGCCCGCTCAAGCTGATCGTGACCGACAGCGTGTTCAGCATGGATGGCGACATGGCACCGCTCGCCGAAATGCAGGCACTGGCCGAGCACCATGACGCCTGGCTCGTGGTGGACGATGCCCACGGCTTTGGCGTGCTGGGGGAGCGAGGCCGCGGTGCCCTGGAGCACCTGGAACTGACCTCCGAGCGCCTGATCTATGTCGGAACGCTGGGCAAGGCAGCGGGCGTGGCGGGAGCGTTTGTCGCTGCGCACAGGACGATTGTGGAGCATCTGGCCAACGAGGCCCGTCCTTACCTCCACAGCGCGGCTGCGCGGCCGGCTATCGTCCATGCGCTCCTGAGCAGCCTGGCGCTGATCGCAGGCCATGAAGGACGCGAGCGCCGCAACCACCTGATGCAATTGATCAGGCAGTTGCGCAACGGCCTTCAAACCCTTCAGGTCCGGCATCCGAATGCCGGCTGGCAACTCGCCGACAGCAGCACACCCATCCAGCCCCTGATCGTTAGCGACAACGAGGCCGCGCTGTCGCTGTCCCAAGCGCTTGAGAACGACGACATCCGCGCCACCGTGCCCAACGGCACGTCGCGCCTGCGCATCACACTGTCGGCGTCGCATACCGCAGCCGACGTGACACGCTTGCTGGACAGCCTGTCCGCCGTCCTAGCCCGGCGGGGAGAAGCGTGAAGAATCTCTCGCCTCATTGCCGACGCTTCCGAACCGAGCCAGACCGAAACCCGACAGTGTCTGGCTGCCAAAGCAAGATCTCACGATGACCAGCATTGCCGATAGCACGACTGTTACCGATCGGGCCACCGCTCTCCCCTCGAAGGCTCTACACCGGTCCTACAGCCAGGCATCGATGGCCGGAGCGTTGATCCCCTGCGACCGCCTGGTCGACGGCGCCTTCCTGCAAAACCCCTACCCCGCTTACCACGCGCTGCGCGCGCTCGGGCCCATCCATTGGAGTGAAGAGTTCTTCGGGGGTGCCTGGCTACTCACCGGGCACGAGGATGTGGAATCCGTGCTGCGCGACCCCCGATATTCGGCGCGGCGCACGGGAGGCTGGGTGATGCGTGGCAGCGAAGGCGAGCGCCAGGAGCTTTGCCCCTTCCAGCGCTTGTTCAGCCGGGCGATGCTGTTCCTGGACGCGCCCGATCATACGAGGCTGCGACAAGTGCTCAATGCCGGCTTCCGTCCGGCTGCCCTGCGCGCGTTCGCCGGCATCATCGAGCAAATGGCGGCCGGGCTGATAGAGCGGCTGGCAGGCGTGGAAGAGTTCGATTTCATGGAGTCGATCGCCAGGCCGCTGCCAGCGATGGTCATCGCGAGGCTGCTCGACATGGACGCCGAGCGCCAGCCGGACTTCCTCGCCTGGTCCGAAGACCTGGCCGCTTTCATCGGCGCACCGGATCCCGACGCAGCGCTGAAACGACGCGCCCAGGTCAGCCTGCTCAAGATGGCGGCAGCCTTTGAAGCGATGCTGGCACGGCGCAAGGCACAGGACACAGATCTCTCGCAGCTGCCACAGCGGGACCTGATCGGGCATCTGCTGTACGCCCAGGCCGAAGGCAAAATCGAGGCCGGCGCGGAACTCCTGGCGCAATGCGCGATGCTGCTGTTTGCCGGTCATGAAACGACGCGCAATCTGCTTGGCAACGGGCTGCACGCACTGCTGAGCCATCCCGAGCAATGGCGGCGCCTGCAGCAGACCCCGGAACTGCTGCCCAATGCCCTGCGCGAGTTGTTGCGCTATGAGAGCCCGGTCCAGTACACGGGACGTCGGGTTGCCACAGATCTGATGCTGCACGGGCGGCAACTGCGGCGCGGCGATCTGGTCGTTGCCCTGATCGGCGCCGCCAATCGCGACCCGGCGCGCTTCCGCAACCCGGACGAGTTGGACATCACGCGGCGCGAAGGCTCCCACCTTTCGTTCGGGCATGGCCCCCATGTCTGCATTGGCGCTGCGCTGACACTGATCGAGGCGGAGATCCTGTTCCGGGCGATTCTGCGCCACTGGCCCGAGCTTTCACTCCTAGACGACGAACCGCACTGGAATGGCAACCCGGTATACCGCGGATTAACCAGACTTCGTGTACGAAAGGGGAGCTAGGCTCGGGCCTGGCCAGACCCCGAAAGATTGAAGCGGCAACCAAGGCCGCTGTTGCAAATCGCTTCTATGCTCCAGCGCCCACGCCTTTCGGGCCTCCCCAGCATTTGCAAGCTCTCGCATCTGATTCATGAGCTGGTAGCCGCCGGGTCGACCGTTGAGGTCTATGCCCTTCGGGACAATGGCCTGATGCACTATTGGCCGTTTCACTTGAATCTGGCTGCGGGCCTGGAAGGCAGCATCATTCGAACCTTGAACCCGAGTGGAACATCACCGCAGGTAATCGCCGGCCGTGGCCGAATCAGAACATCGACCAGCCGACGGCCGTTGACGAGGATCTGCTCGCCGTTTTTCTAGGCTGCCTTGGCTTCCGCGCCGCGACGGATGTCCTTCTCCAGCGCCGGACTCGCAATGTCCGAGAGGCTTCGGACGGCCTGCTCGAGCGTGCGGATCAGATCCTGGGTGGCTCCCAGGCCTTCATAGATGTTCTTCCAGCCCCGCACGGCACCCCATACCCGGCGAATCACGTCGAGCGCCGTAGGTCGGTCCGCCACGAAGGCAGCGAACTCGCTCATCGCATTGTCGAGGGTTGCAAGCTTCCCCTGCTTGCCCACGCTTAGGTGCAGGCGGCGCTCCATGGAGACGGACGCTCGCGGCACGACGTCATACAGCGGGCTCAGGCGCCAGCCCTGCAGCTGCGTGTCGTAGGCAAACGCGTGGTTGCGCAGGTGGTCATCGTCATTGGTCAGAAAGATGTTGAGCACCATGCGGGCAAACAGCTCCTCGTTGTCGACTCTCACGCGCGACGCCACGACCTGCTCGCGAATCGTCCGGGCCAGATCCTTGTAGCCCTTGGCCATCGACTCCATCTCCGGGCATCCCATCAAGGTCAACGCGCTGACCTGCGCAATGCGTCCCTCCGTATAGCCAGGCATGGGCTCGGTGTCGTAGCCGCGCGCCATGGCCGCGAGCGGCTGCCCGGCCGGCGCCCAGTACCGGTCGAACCGACGGATCATCAGCACCGGCTTGCCCCCAACCGCGATCACCTTCACGGGCGGAACGGAAAGCCCAGCGGCCCGCGCGATCTCCAGGGCGCCGGCCTCGAGGACTGCCATGTTGAGCGTGTCGGTCTTGGACGGGAACTTGGCCAGCCACAGGACGCTGTTGGTCTCCCGCACGGAAGCTTTCGGGCGCGCGCCGCCTGCCGACGGCACGCCGCCGAGGTATGGCAGCAGGTTCGCCGGAATGGGCTCGCCGTTCTCGACCGCGTCAGCCACCTGCAAGAGGTATGGCAGATCGATCAGACCCCCGGCCCCCTTGTGCGCGGGGCTCTTGGTGTCCTCCCGCACGTCCAGCGCACCAACCCGGTCGCTGCCGGCCTCTAGCAGGTAGGTGAATTCGTCGAGCGAGTTCGGCACGGCATTGAGCGCGGCCTCGATAACACGGCGGCCCCAGGCATCGGGCGCAGCATCGCGGATCCCCCCAAATTCGTTCACCTCGGGCAGCGGGTACCACACCGTGCCGGGCTCCGCCTGTCGCGCCTGCGCCAAGGTGAGCGCGCGAGGGTCTACCTCGACGGCGTTCGGCCGCTGTAGGTAACGTGTGCCATAGGCGAAGCTGACGGTTTGCCGACTCGCGGACGTCTCGCGACTGAGCAGTCCTGTGGGCACGAAGTGATGCCCTTCCGCCTGATCGGCGATGTGGGCAAATACCGCTACCTTGTTGGGAGCGCGACGAGGGGCCAAGGCTTCTCCTTAGAAATCGAGCTCACGCAGTTCCGCCTTGCTTGCGGAGCGAATGCGCTGTGGCAGCTTACGTGCATGCAAGGCGATCAATGCCGGCACATCGCCTGCCAGGAGCGCCTGCAGGGTGACTTCCGGCGCGAGGGCATGAACATAGCGCAGGATCTGCGTAAGAGTCCGTCCCGGATCACCTTTTTCAATCAGGATCGCCGTTCCCCGAGAGACCCCGGCGCGCGCAGCCACATCCGCCTGGCGTAGCCTCAGGCCTTGGCGTAGTTGGGTGATACGGACACCGAGCTGCTCGGCTTCAGTGACCCGGGAAAGAGGCAGAAGTGGAGATTCGTCCCGCTTCATAATGTCTGTAATCCTGAACTATAAGACGATTTATGTCTATGATTACGAACATTGTAGAGATGATGGAGTTGGAGATCAAGCCCAAGATATGTTCACAAATTTGGACTTTATCCACATTAATGTCCATGATTGAAAACATTTTTGATCGTTTCGATCATTCTGGCTCGCTCGGCTTAACGAATATGCCGCAAAAGGCATAAGCTGCCTCATCGAGTTGGACCCCGAGAAGGCTTCTTGGCCGGCATTTGCCGAGGAAGTCATGCAGGGCGTCGAAGATGACCAGTTGCCTGCGCCGAGGAAGCGCGCCTGTTATCGATGTAGCCCATACAAGATCCCGCCGGCAGGGCGCTGGAGAGCTTCGAGTTCCTGCAACGGGCAACAAGACCCGGGTGGCGCCGGCGACCGTGAGCTGGCTTGGTACCACCTACCCCACAGTTCGGGACGTGTCCGCTGGCGTAGACCGTAGTGTCTGTCACCGTTGCGACAGTAGATGTGTCAACACCCCGAGCGATTTCGGTCAACTCCGCGCCAGCCCTTGCTGGCCAAGCGTTTGCAGGTTGCGAACTGAATTTGTCACCAGCAAGCTTCGGCCAGTGGGCCAGGCTCCTGTCAAGCCCCACCAAGGGCAGAGATCGGCCATGAACGGCCAGTCATTAGCCTGCCGGAAAACGGTCACAGACCGCGGAGCCGATTGTCATGAAGCATCCGTGGCGCTTGGGCCTACGCGGGCCGCTATCGCAGCGAGGACCGCCGGCAGGTCGGCGGGCTTTACAAAATGATGATCGAACCCGGATCTAATTGATGCGGCCTGCTCGGAAGGCGATGTCAGAGCGGTAACCGCCACCAGCAAAGGGGCCGGCGCGGATTGTAGGCGCCGGATCTCCCTTGCCACCGCGTGCCCGTCCAAACCGGGCATCTGAATGTCGAGAACAACAGCGTCCGGCCGCCACGCATAGTATTCCGCGAGGGCGTCCGCGCCGTCTCCTGTTGTCCGGGTTTCGTAACCATGAGCGTCGAAGAACACCTCGTATGCTGCCAACGCATTCGGGTCGTCGTCCGCGATTAGCAGGCGCACGGCGTTTCGGGTAGGCATTAGGTTCTCCAATTTCCTACCATAAGCAATTGATGTACCCGACAAAATCGGGTAGCAATTTTGCTCACCGCAAAAAAATGCGTTATGCGACGCATTTTCCGTCCCCTCGGGAGCAGACATGCGATTAGCCGACTTTATCCTCGACCATATGGATGCCATTCTGTTGCAATGGGAGGCATTTGCGCGCACCTTGTTGCCGGCAGCGGCCGATATGAGATCGCTGGCACTACGGGACCATGCGCAGCAGATCCTGGTGGCCGTGGCAAAGGATCTGTCTACTTCCCAAAGCAGGAAGGAACAATTTGAAAAGTCCATGGGGCACGCGCCCAAACTGGCCGGAGCGCCTGAGACAGCCGCCCAGATGCACGCCCTTCTGCGCGCGCGAAGCGGCTTCGATATCAATCAGATGGTTGCCGAATACCGTGCCCTGCGCGCGAGCGTACTCCGACTGTGGATGGACGAGTGTGCGCCCGACAGTCATCACGAGGATGACATGATCCGTTTCAACGAGGCTATCGATCAGGCAATCGCCGAATCGGTAGACTTTTTCAGCATGCAGGTAGACTTGGCCCGTAATCTGTTCCTCGGAATGTTGGGGCATGACATGCGAAGTCCGCTCCAGACCATCCAGATTACAGCGTCGTATCTGGCAGCACTGAACGCCGGCGAAAACGTGTCGGGAGCCGCGTCACGTTTGATCAGAAGCGGCGCTCGCATGCAGGCGCTGCTGGACGATATGGTTGATTTCAATCGAACCAGGCTCGGTTTCGGTATCAATATCGCGCCGACCGATATCGATCTGGGCCAGTTGTTTGCCGATACGCTGGACCAGTTGCGGGCAGTACATCCGGACCGTCAGATTGAACTGGACGTGGTCGGTGACTGCATGGGTGTCTGGGATGGCCGACGTCTCCAGCAGTTGTTGGGCAATCTGGTACTAAATGCGATCACGTACGGAGCGCCAGACGCGCCGGTATATGTGACAGTGACCGACAAGGGCGCGGAACTCCTACTGGAAGTAAGGAATACCGGCACCCCCATTGAGCGGTCGACCCTTGACGTCATCTTTAATCCACTCCAGCGCGGCCTGAACTATCAAGGCACAAATACCCACAGCAGTCTGGGGCTCGGACTGTATATCGCGCGCGAGATTGCCAAGGCACACGGGGGCAAAATCGATGCGCGATCCGATGCAACGGAAACGGTGTTCTTTGTAAATCTGCCTCGTGGCAAATAGCTCGGTGTGTGGTACGCGCAGATCGCTGCCAGTTAGCGGTACGGCTGTCCGCTTCTGCTGGACGCCATTGGCTGCTTCGGGTCGACTGCTGCCCTACGCGGACCGGTCCAGAAGGAACGCTAGATTGTTGTGCTTGTCGTCGGGCCGCACCCGGCAGTTTCGGGCATTTGGGCCAATGGCGGGCCACTGGCCGAATGCGGCCCGGCTTTAACCATTCATAGAGTCAATCAAGGAAATTCTGTATCGGCACGCGAGCAAAGCTGGACCATGCTTTCTATTGGCAAGCGGAAAGATGAATCGGCCCTGCCGCTTGCAAGGAGTGCAATGTCGGCTTTCTTGAAAGCGGTGCGTGCCCCGGCTCGGCGTGCCCGAAGCGGTGACCTAGATGTCTGGAGGCCTCAAAGCATAAAGCCATTAGACGCCCTGCTCCTCCAGCCGAGCCTTCAATCGCGGCCCGGCGAAATCAAGAAAAGCGCGCAACTTCAGCGGCAGGACCCCCTGTCCAGGGTGAACAAGGCTGACGGGCCATGGTGCCGGCTCGAACGCTTCGAGCGCGGTCCTGACCGCACCGGCATGCATCGCGTCCGTGATCTGGTAGGACAGCACGCGAGTGAGACCGACGCCAGCCACGGCCGCTTCGATTGCGGCTTCTGCAGTGCTGACGACAAGCCGCGAGCGGATCGGCACCTCCACCTCCGCCTTGCCAGCCCCGAAGGTCCACACTTGCCTGGATGCAATCTGTTCCATGGTGATGCATGCATGGCCGGTGAGTTCAAGGGGGGTCGTCGGCGTGCCATGTTCGGCGAAGTAGGCTGGGCTGGCGCAAACCACCCGACGCGTTGTGCCAATCCGCGTCGCGATGAAACTGCTGTCGGGCAGTTCCGCGATCCGCACTGCGACGTCGATTTGCTCTTCAAGGAGATGCATCACGCGGTCGGTCAGCACCATCCGCACATCGATGTCCGGGTAAGTCTTGAGGAATTCCGCGACCACCGGCAACAGATGCAAGCGTCCGAAGACAATGGGCGCAGTCATGACAAGCTCCCCCTTAGGGATCGCGTATTCCCCCGCCGCGGCACGCTCGGCCTCTCCCACTTCTTCCAGAATGCGCCGGCATGCGGCGACATAGGCTTGTCCGGCTTCGGTCAGGGCAAGTTGTCGGGTGGAGCGATGCAAGAGTCGGGTTTTCAGGTGCAACTCCAGGTCTGCGACCTTGCGGCTAACCGTCGCAAGCGGAATCTCCAGCTTGCGGGCGGCCGCAGAAAAACTCCCTGCATCGACCACGGCCACCAGGATCGACATGGATTCGAAACGATCCGTCATGTTCTCATTTTTTGAGAGGATGATTTCCAATCATGCTGGATTATCTTTCTCGTTGGAAGCGCCTACCATTCAGACATCCTCGGCGAATGCGTCGAGCATCTGGAGAATGTGCTGTGTCGACACTTTCGGGTACCCAACCGCAGGCTTTGCAACGAAACGCTTCCCTCGAACATTTACCCGTCAACCTGTTCGCGTCGGTCATGGGCATTGCCGGACTCTCGATTGCATGGCGCCAGGCCAGCCAGGAATTCGGCGTCACTCCGCTGATATCCGCGGCAGCCGGGATGCTTGCCGTTATCGTGTTCCTTGTGCTTAGCGCGAGCTATCTTGTCAAGGCAGTCAAGCATCCAGAAGCGGTCGTCGCCGAGTTTCGGCATCCGGTCGCGGGTAACTTCTTTGGCACGATCACGATTGCTGTCCTGCTGATCTCTTCGGTCGTTGCGCAACTGAGCCAGCCGCTCGCCGAAGCGATCTGGATCGTGGGGACCGTTGCGACGATCGCGCTCAGTTTCACGATTGCAAGCCGGCTGCTGCAGGGCAAGATCGACACCGGACATGCAGTTCCTGCCTGGTTTATTCCGGGGGTCGCCACACTGGATATCGCGGTTGCCGGCGGCACCATGCCAATCCCGTGGGCCCATGAAGTCAACATGTTCGCAATGGCCGTTGGAACGATGATTGCCCTCTTGTTCTTTACGATCATCATGTCGCGAATGATCCATCACGAGCCCCTGCCTGCCGGCATGGTTCCTTCGCTGTTGATCATGATGGCGCCGTTCGAAGTGGGCTTTCTGGCCTACACCAACTTTACGCAGCGCGTCGACACATTCGCCGGGTTGCTGTTCTACTTCGGTCTCTTCCTTTTCCTGACGCTGGCGCCCAAAGTATTTCGCAAGGGCATTCCGTTTGCTTCCGGTTGGTGGGCCATCAGCTTTCCAATGGCCGCCCTCGCGAGTGCCGCGCTGAAATACTCGATGTTCGTCCAGGCCTGGCCTGTGGCTCTGATTGCGATCATCCTCCTCGCCATGCTGAGCATCGCGATCGTGGTTCTCCTCGTCAGAACGCTTCATATGCTTCTGAATGGCAGGTTACTCACCGGTTGAAGCAGCCATTGTCCACCTGTTTCCAGAGCCGGTTGCGAGCCCTCACGAAGATCACGCCCTCACCGTCAAATGACAGTTGCCGGGCCATAAGCGGTCCCCTTCGATCCATCTCCGACGTTCGAGAAAGGTCGTTCTCTCGTTTGGCGCGGGCTTAGCTGAGTCCGGTTGGCGAGCTCCCCGCCCCTCGAAATCGGAGAAACGAAAAAGCTGGGCTGAGCGATGACTGTCCCAATTTTGGCGACACTCATTAGCCCCCGCCTAACCTATGCTTCCGCGCACGCACGGCTGGCGAACCATTATCTTTGATCCGCCGACTACACATATCGTATCAAGTTGTCTTTGCGATAACCGATTGCCCCAATCGCCGGTCATGCATTGGCCCACGTCAGCCGGCAAATGGAAACGCGGATTCCGTATATTCCAGCCTGTTCTTCAGAGGCTGATTTGAGCTTTGCGATACGATCCCGGCGCACTGCCCGTCCAGCCCTTGAAGGCGCGTTGGAACGCAGCACTATCGGCGAATCCCAGCTCCTGCGCCAATTCTGCCAGCGACACCGAACTGGTGTTGAGACGAACAATTGCAATATCTCGCCGCAGTTCGTCCTTCAGTGTTTGAAACGAGGTTCCCTCCAAGGCCAGCCGCCGTTGTAGGGTTGCCGTCGACATGTGCAATGCGCTAGCCGACACCGCGAGGTCTGGCCAGGTCGGCTGTGTACGTTGCAAATATGCGCGTACGCGTGAACTCGCCACGTCGCGGTCGCTTCGCGGGATAACGATATTGGCCTGTGCATCGGCCAAGAATGCGCGAAGCGCAGCTTCGTCCCGTCGCACGGGACTTCGCAGCCATGCTGCTTCGAACCAGAACGCTGTCTGACCCCGTCCGAATTCCAGATGCGCCGGAAAGATCTTGCCGTAGCTGCCGGCGTGAGGGGGGTTATTGAAAACAAAGTCAAAGCGCGCAGCGGGCAAACGGCCACCCGCGAGCCAGGCGATAAGGCGCCAAAAAACGCGGACCAGCATCTCATGCAGGAAGACCGGCTGCTCGCTCAATGGGCGGCTGAAGCGCAAGCCGACGCCGGCGAGCTCGCCTTCGCGGCGCGACTCCAAGACAACATCGTCCTGCAGCAACCAGAAGGTCTGTGACACGCGGCGGATGGCGGAGTCGAGGCTGCTTGCGCCCAACGCGGAACGTGCCATCAGGGCAAAGCTACCCGGCTTTAGCGGCTGCGACAGAAAGCCGAGGCACTCGTCTTCACGCCGCTCTATCAATAGCCGAAAGAGTGTCACGTACTGGGCAGCGGTGATGCGGGCGCCCGCATGATCAAGCAGTTCCGACGGGATCCCGGCGTCCGCCAGGAAACTCTCGATAGGTTCTCCGCGTGCCTGCACACCGGCAAGCATGCCACGCACAAAGGCGACCGGAACGGTAATGGGAGCTTTAAGCGTCACTGTGGGCAGCGTCGTGTATTGAGGTCTTCTGCCATCCAATCGATGCAATGTGCGATTGCTGGCCGGAGCGTGCGTTTCTAACATGAGCCGCACAAACAAAGCAATTGCTCCGCATCGTCGCGGGCAGGACGGAGACAACTATGTACCTTACGCAAGCGTTGCATCGTGCAATGCAGCAAAAGCCCGACCATATTGCCGTGCGGTTCGGTGACCGGCAGCAGACCTTCCGCCAGTTCGCCGATCGTGTGGCGCGCTTGGCTGGGGCGCTGCAAGGACTGGGCATGCAGCACGGCGATCGCGTCGCCATGCTGACCCTGAACTCCGACCGCTATCTTGAGTACCAGATGGGGGTCCCCTGGGGCGGCGGGGTCCTGAATCCATGCAACACGCGCTGGTCCTCTTCGGAGATCCTGTACTCGCTGAACGATTCCGGTTCGACCATCCTGATTGTGGATGAGACCTTCCGCGCGCTCGCCGAGACGATCCGCGGCGACGCGGCCGCGTTGCGTGAAGTGATCTACTGCGGGGATGATGACGTACCGGCTGGCATGCACGGATACGAAGCCTTGCTGGCAAAGGCCCAGCCGGTGGGCGATGCCGTGCGCCGTGATGAGGACCTGGCCGGTATCTTCTACACGGGCGGGACGACGGGCTTCCCCAAGGGCGTCATGCTGAGCCATGGCAATCTCCTTAGCTCCGGCCTGGCTTTGCGTGCAGAAGGGATGGCCACCCCTGGCGGCACATATTTGCATGCCGCGCCGATGTTCCACCTCGCCGACATGGGTCTGGCGATGCCACACTGGATCGAAGGCAACACGCACTCCGTGATCGCGGCGTTCTCACCGGAACTGGTGCTCGATACGCTGGAGCGCGACCGCGTGACACACCTGCTTCTGGTGCCGACCATGATCCAGATGCTGGTCGACCACCCGGCGATGCGGCAACCGCGCGACCTGAGCGCACTCCATACCATCATCTACGGAGCTTCACCGATTTCCGAGGCGGTGCTCGAACGCGCGATGACGGCACTGCCCGGGGTGAGCTTCGTGCAAGCGTACGGGATGACCGAGTTGTCGCCGCTAGCGACCATTGTTCGGCCCTCTTATCACACGCCCGAAGCCCGCGAGCTCGGCAAGTCACGGTCGGCCGGCCGCGCGAGCTATTGCACCGAGGTGCGGATCGTGGACCCCGAGGATCGGGAAGTGCCGCGCGGCACCGTAGGCGAGGTCATCGTGCGTGGCCCGAACGTGATGCAGGGCTACTGGAACAAGCCCGAACAGACAGCGGAAGCGCTACGCAACGGCTGGATGCACACCGGGGACGGCGGCTACATGGACGATGATGGCTTCATCTTCATCGTCGATCGCTTGAAGGACATGATCATCAGCGGCGGCGAAAACGTCTACTCGGCCGAGGTCGAGAACGCCATCGCCATGCACAGCGCGGTGGCTGCCTGCGCCGTCATCGGCATCCCCAACGCAGCGTGGGGCGAAGCCGTCCACGCCGTCGTGGTGCGCAAGCCGGATGCATCCGTGACCGCCGAAGAACTGATTGCCCACTGCAAGACGCTGATTGCCGGCTACAAGTGTCCGCGCAGTGTCCATTTCCGGGACAGCCTGCCATTGTCGGGCGCCGGCAAGATCCTCAAGACGGAGCTGCGCAAGCCCTATTGGGACAGCCAGATTCGCAAAGTCAGCTAACCACAATCCAACCGCAAGGAACCACCATGACCTCATCCGTGATCGTAGCCGGCGTCGGCATGATTCCCTTCACCAAGCCGGGGGCCAGCGAACCCTACCCGGTGATGGCCGCGAAAGCCATCCGCGCCGCACTCACCAACGCGGGCGTCGAATACGACAAGGTTCAGCAGGCCTATGCTGGCTATGTCTACGGCGATTCCACTGCCGGCCAGCGTGGGCTCTACGAAGTTGGTATGACGGGCATCCCAGTGGTTAACGTCAACAACAATTGCTCAACGGGGTCGACCGCGTTGTACCTGGCGCGCCAGGCGGTCTCTAGCGGCGCCGTCGATTGCGCCCTTGCCTTCGGCTTCGAGCAGATGACGCCCGGTGCACTGGGGTCTGTGTTTGACGATCGGCCGAGCCCGTTCGAGCAGTTCGATGCCGTTACCGCCGAACTGATTGACGTTCCCGGGATACCGTTCGCCCTTCGCTACTTTGGCGGCGCCGGCCTGGCGCATATGGAGAAGTTCGGCACAAGGCTCGAGACCTTCGCCAAGATTCGCGCCAAGGCCAGCCGGCATGCTGCCAACAATCCGCTGGCATTGTTCCGGACCGTGGTCACGGAGGAAGACGTGATGGCATCGCCCATGATCTGGCCCGGCGTGATGACCAAGCTGATGGCCTGCCCACCGACCTGCGGTGCGGCAGCAGCGCTGCTAGTCTCGGAAGCATTCGCCAAGAAGCACGGCCTGGACGCGAGCGTTCGCATCCGCGCCCAGGCCATGACCACCGACACGCCGCCTGCTTTCGAGGCGCGCGATATGCGCGAGGTGGTGGGCTTCAGCATGACACGCAACGCGGCCCGGCAAGTGTACGAAGCGGCCGCCGTCGGACCGGAAGACATCGGCGTGGTGGAATTGCATGATTGCTTCGCTCACAACGAGCTGATTACCTATGAGGCGCTCGGGCTGTGCCCGGTGGGTGGCGCCGAGAAGTTCGTGTCCGATGGCGACAACACCTATGGCGGCCAGATCGTGACCAACCCGTCGGGCGGGCTGCTCTCCAAGGGCCACCCGCTGGGTGCGACCGGGCTGGCGCAATGTACGGAGCTGGTCGAGCAATTGCGCGGGCAGGCCGGTGCACGGCAGGTAGAGGGCCTCCGGCTGGCGCTGCAGCACAACCTGGGCCTCGGTGGCGCGTGCGTCGTCACCCTGTACGAGAGGATCTGACCATGATCGACAAGAAATGGATTGGCCATGAAGTCGGCAGCTCGGTGCTGCCGATCGAGCGCGGCCGGCTGAAGTTTTTCGCCAAGGCAATCGGCGAGACCAACCCGATCTACACCGACCCGGCTGCCGCCCACGACGCCGGTTATGCCGACTTGCCGGCGCCACCCACATTCCTGTTCGCTGCGGAGCTGGACTCGGGTGCCATGTTCGGTCTACTCGACCTGCTCGGCGTACCGCATGCCAAGGTTTTGCATGGCGAGGAGAGCTTCGAGTATTTCGGCCCCGTCGTCGCAGGCGACACCGTGACGGTCAGCTCCCACGTCAAGGACATCTACGACAAGAAAGGCGGCGCGTTGGAATTCATCGAAGTCGAGTCGAAGGTGGTCAACCAGCGCGGCGAACACGTGGCCCGGATGCGCTCGCTGACCGTGGTACGCAACTGAAGGACCCCCAATGACAACCCTCTGCTTTGACTCGGTGCAGGTTGGCGACATCCTGCCGTCCCAGAGCCTGCCCCCCGTGAACCGCCACATGCTGGCGCTCTTTGCCGGCGCATCCGGCGACCACCATCCGATCCACATCGACCTTGACTATGCGCGCCGGGCCGGCATGCCGGACGTGTTCGCACACGGCATGCTGGGCATGGCCTGGCTGGGCCGCTTGCTGACCGGCTGGGCGCCGCAGTCGCAACTGCGCCGGTTCGATGCCCGCTTCCAGGGTATTACCCACCTCGGTCATGCCATTTGCTGCAGTGGCCGGGTGGTCGAAAAGCTTGAAGTGAACGGCGAGCGCTGCGTGCGTGTCGAGGTGCAGAGCGCCAACCAGTTCGGACAAACCAGGATTGCAGGCGAGGCGCTGGTCGCGCTGCCCTGAACCACGAAATGACGAAATCGAAAAGGAGACTAACCCATGACTCGCAAACTGGAAGGCAAAGTTGCCCTCGTTACCGGTTCCGGCCGCGGCATCGGCCGCTCCATCGCGCTCAAGCTAGCCAGTGAAGGCGCCCGACTCGTTATCAATGATCTGGACCAGGAGCCAGCCCAGGAGGTGGTGGAAACCATTCGCGCCACTGGCGAGCAGGCCATAGCCTGCGTGGGCAGCGTAACCGCGCCGGACTTCGCCGAGCGCTTCGTCGGTACTGCGGTGAGCGAATACAAAAGCCTTGACATCATCGTCAACAACGCCGGCTATACCTGGGACAACGTGATCCAGAAGATGACGGACGAGCAGTGGTACGCCATGCTCGACTGCCACCTCACGGCGCCGTTCCGCATTCTGCGTGCCGCGCAGCCCGTGATCCGCGGCCTGTCCAAGGCTGAAGGAGAGGCCGGCCAGCGCGCGGTACGCAAGGTGGTCAATATCTCGTCCGTCGCTGGCCTGTTCGGCAATGCCGGGCAAGCAAATTACTCCGCTGCCAAGGCCGGCATCGTCGGCATGACGCAGACACTCGCCAAGGAGTGGGGACGCATGAATGTCACCGTGAACTGCGTGGCATATGGCCTGATCAAGACCCGCCTGACCGGGAGTGCAGCCGGCGAATCCACCGCCAATATCGAAGGCCGCGAGATCAAGGTCGGCGTGAACCCTGACTTGCTGGCCGCGATGGAGCGCGGCATCCCGCTGGGACGCGGCGGCACGCCGGACGAAGCAGCCGGCGCCGTGTACATGTTCTGCATCCCGGAATCGGACTACGTGAGTGGCCAGACGCTTCTGTGCAGCGGCGGCCTGACCGGCATCTGAGGAGACTAGCGATGCTGCCGCAACTGTACCGCCATCGTTGGATGGATGAGGAAATCGAGGCATTCCGCGAGCAGGTGCGCCGCTACGTGGCCGGCGAGCTGGCGCCGAACCTGGACGGATGGCGCCGCCAGGGCTACATCCCGCGCGAAGTCTGGCATGCGTTCGGGCAGATGGGCTTCCTGCTGCCTGAGATCGAGGAAGCCCATGGTGGCGCCGGCGCGAGCCTGGCCTACCAACTGGTGGTGCAGGACGAGCTGGCCAGGGCCGAAGTGCCCGCCACCACAGCCGTCCACAGCATCGCCACTCACTACATCCTGGACTATGGCACGCCGGAGCAGAAACAGCGCTGGCTACCGAAGCTGGTCAGCGGCGAGATGCTGGCCGGCATCGCCATGACCGAACCCGGCTGCGGCTCGGACCTTCAGGCGCTGCGCACGCGCGCGCGCCGCGACGGCAGCGAGTACGTCATCGACGGTGCCAAGACCTTCATTACCAACGGCTTCACCGCCAACTTGCTGGTGGTGGCGGTACGAACGGGTGAGGCGGGTAGCCGGGGGGTGTCGCTGATCGTGCTGGAGACCGAGGATCTGCCGGGATTCCGCGTTGGCCGCCGGCTCGAAAAGCTTGGCCAGCACGCCTCCGATACCGCCGAGTTGTCATTCGATGGCGTGCGGGTTCCCGCCGACCGCCTGCTTGGCGAGACGGAAGGACGGGGTTTCGCGCAACTCATGAGCCAGCTTCCCTACGAGCGCATGCTGCTCGCCGTGCCCGCGGCGGCCGTGATCGAGCGTGCTGTCGAACTGACGCTGGAGTACACCCAGCAGCGCAAGGCATTCGGCCAATCGCTGTACGACTTCCAGAACACGCGCTTCAAGCTGGCAGAGTGTGCCACGCTGGCGCATGTGGTGCGCACATTCGTCAATGACTGTATCCAGCGTCTGCTCGATGGCCAGCTCGACGAATCGGCGGCCTACATGGCCAAGTGGTGGTGTACCGAGCAGCAAGGCAAGGTCACTGATGAATGCCTGCAGCTCTTCGGCGGCTACGGCTATATGACCGAGTACCCGATTGCGAGGCTGTACGCCGATGCGCGGGTGCAGCGCATTTATGGCGGTGCGAACGAGATCATGAAGGAACTGATTGCACGGAGGCTGCCCGCATGAAGCAGCCGCTGACTGGGATTCGCGTCATTGAGTTTGAAGGAATCGGACCCGGCCCATTGGCCGGCCGGATGCTGGCCGACATGGGGGCGCAGGTCACTGTCATCGCGCGGCCGCAAAAGGGCGCGGTGAACGAACGCATTGGCGGTGCGGCGGACAATCCCCTGCGGCGCGGCAAGGCCGTCGTGATGCTCGATCTCAAGCAGTCTGCCGACGTGGCCAAGGCGATGGCGCTGGTTGCAGAGGCTGACGCACTGGTCGAAGGTAACCGTCCCGGCGTGATGGAGAAGCTGGGCCTGGGTCCGGCTGATTGCGCTGCGTGCAACCCTCGGCTGGTTTATGGCCGCATGACCGGATGGGGGCAATCCGGGCCCCTGGCGCAAGCCGCCGGCCACGACTTGAATTACGTGGCACTGACCGGCCTGCTTTCGCTGTCGGCGCGCGACGGCCAGGCGCCCATCGTGCCACCGACCGTCGTCGGCGACGCCGCTGGCGCGTTGGGGTTGGCCTTTGGCATGGCTTGCTCGTTGTTGGACGCGCGCGCCAGCGGCCAAGGGCGCGTGGTGGACGGCGCCATCGTTGATGTACTGGCGATGCTCGGCACCATTGTGCAATGGGTACGCGCCAGCGGACAACTGGATGGGCCGACTCCCAGCCCGTTCCACGACTCGCCGTTCTATGATGTCTACCGCTGTGCCGACGGGGGCTTCATCACGCTTGGCCCGCTGGAGCCCCAGTTCTACGCGCTGCTGCTGGACAAGCTCGGCCTTGCGGATGTGGACCCGGCCGCGCAGTATGACGTGCGTGCCTGGCCTGCGTTGAAGGCTCGGTTTTCGACGCTGTTCGCCGGCCGTTCGCGCGCTCACTGGTGCGCGCTACTCGAGGGCAGCGATGCATGCTTCGCGCCTGTCCTGAGCCTGTCCGAGGCGGCCGCGCACCCGCACAATGCGGCGCATGGCATCTATGGCATTGGCGCAGATGGGGCCCTGCAAGTTGCCGCCGCGCCGCGCTTTCTGCCCTTGTCGGTGGACTAATTGATGAAGCGCGCTGGCGTGCGAATGCTCACCAGACTGGATACAGGACAAAAATGGACAATCCAATGCATCAATCTGATGGAATTGCCTGGGGCGTAGCCGAGAACATCGGCCGGATCGTGCTGAAGCGCCAAGAGCACGCAAACACCATCTCACGCGCTGCATCCCGCGCGCTGGTGGGGGCGATCGACAGTGTTCTGGAGCAGCAGCCGCGCGTCGTGTTGCTCGCGGCGGAAGGCCGCATTTTCTGTGCCGGCGGGGATATTGACGAATTTGTGGCCGCTGGCCCGGCCCTGGGTGCGCTCGTGGACGATATTCTCGATTCACTGCATCCAGCGTTGTACCGTCTGGCGACGGCGCCGTTGCCCGTCGTCGCAGCAGTGAACGGGCCTCTCGGGGGGGCCGGCATCGGCCTGGCGCTGTGCGCCGACTTCGTGCTTGCAGCGGAATCGGTGAAACTGCGCACCGGCTACGCAGCAATAGGGCTGTCGCCCGACCTCGGCGCCTCCTACTTCCTGGCCCGCCGCGTTGGCGCTGTGCGGGCCCAACAGTGGTTCATGCTCAGCGAAACGATCGACGCGCAACGCTGCCTCGCACATGGTGTGGTAGATGCGCTGCACCCTGATGCCGAGCTTGCCGGTGCGGCCGAGAATCTTGCGTTGCGCCTGGCGCAGGCCGCGACCGCGTCATTGGCCGGCATCAAGACCTTGTGCAGCGGCCTGCCTGTCCGTGACTTGCAGGCACACCTTTCGCTTGAGCATCAGCTGCTCACAGCCCGGGCCAGTGGCGCTGATGCACAGGAAGGCGTACGTGCCTTTGTAGAGCGGCGTGCGCCACGATTTACGGGAGAATGATGTTTCTGCTGCGTCGACCTTCGCTGCTTGGTCTAGAAAAGTTGAGGGTCTCTGCTGCCTCACTAATCTTGGCCTCGGTCGAACTGCTTCGTCTCGTAATACGTCCATCACGGGGGCCAACCAAAGTACGCCAGATTGCAGAATTCCTCTGACGTTTGCCGAGTGCCAACGATCCGATTGAGTTCGATGGGGCCGCCACTCGCGGCCGAGGCGAATGGCCGTTTTTCGGTGCGGACGTTCGATCTGGCACCTCCAATGGCTGAGAAGGGTCGGTCAGAGACGGCCGCGGCATCACCGGCAGCAGCGGGCCGTGACCGGCCAGGAAACGTCGTTGCGCTCGCGATCCCTCGGTCGTTCGAACGTCGCTCCCCGCCAGGCTAATGGACTTTCGATGGGCCAGAGATGCATGCCTCATCATCGGCCGTTGCAGCTTTTCGACTTAACTGGGACGGGCGGTGGTCAGCATGTTCTGCCAAGATTCCTGCACCTGTTGGCACGGCTGACATTTGGCACGCCTCGACCATCTCCCAGCCTGTAGGACGGCACCCGATAACCATCTGCTGCCCGCAGGTGTAAAGATGAATTAGGGGGGCAGGAGGACGCACCATGCCACGGAACATCCACGTGATGCCGCAAGGCGAGGGCTGGGTCGTCACCCGCGAGGGCACGCCGAAGTCGCACTACGACACTCAAGAGGAAGCTATTGCTGCCAGCTTGCGGATCGCTAACCGAGACGGCGTGCAACTCTATATTCACAGCCGGGACGGCAGAATCCAAAGGCACAGCACGTAAGCTACGACCCACCTGACCTCAAGCGCTGACCGTGCCGCCGTAAGGCCTCCACCGTCAGCGCGGTCATAGGCCCGCTCGAAGGCTTGGCCTACAACCTGATTCGCCAGTTGTCTAGTGGGAGCGCTACATGCGCCCCCTCCCCCGCTTAAGCTGCACAAGGATGGAGTAGCTTACCCGCATATGGCTAAGCACACGCATAGCCAAGGCGACGTCTCCACCTTCAATCTGTGCGCTCCTTACGCGGGAAATTTGCGCGCGCAGACGCCGCCGTGACTGCCAAATCCGACGCTCAAGGACGCTCAATCGGTGTGCCAGGAGCTGACCAGCTCTTTCTGCATGCACGGCCATACCGCAGTTTGATATGAGCGTACTTTGAACTTGGCTTCGTTTCCTTGCAATCTTCCGTAATGCGAACAATCTGGACATGACGCCGCACTCTACCTTGCGGAAGCGGCCTGAAACGGCCACGGCATGTCAGCACAGTTCGCTAGGCGGTGTACTGCCTCAACCATGCGGCCCGCCAGGTCGCCCTACAAAAGGAAAGCACACATTGCAGCTCAGTGCTGGCCGCGACCGATGAATGACAACGGTGCCTTGGAAGCACCGTCGACATGACGCCGAGACGAACCATGGCAACAGTTCGGTCAGGGACGATCATAGTATCGCGGGGCAGCGGCCGACACCGGCCATGAGACGTCGTTGGTCAGCGCGACTACGCGGTCATTCGAACGTCGGCTCCGGCAACGCTAACGGACTTTCGCTGGCCAGATGCAAGTCGTGCGAGTGCAGATTTTCGCGGTATGCCATCGACGAATGGCGTTGATCTGCGATTATGCGCGCGTCATCCTTGTCTGCGATTGAAGTTGTGGAGACCGAACTTGCGGCTCCTGACGCGCCTTCAAATTACAGCACCGCCGTTGGGACTGATGACCTGGCCTACCAGGTAATGCTCGTCCGAGGCCAGGTAGATCGCCAGCGACGCGTATTCCGACGGTTCGCCCAGTCGCCCCAGCGGCGACAACTGGAACAGGCTGTTTCTCTCCGCTTCACTGGCATTGGCGATGTAGGCCTGGAACGGCGGCGTCATCACCCCGCCGCAGGCGATGGCGTTGACATAGATGTTGGCGCCAGCCGCGTCGATAGCAGTGGTCTTGGTCAGGCTGATGACGCCCGCCTTGGTGGCCGAGTAGCCGGGGCTGTGCGTGCTGAGCGTACTCATGCCCGCGATCGAGGCAATGTTGATGATCTTGCCGCTGCGGCGCGGCTCCATCTGGCGCAGCGCGGCGCGGGTGCAATAGAACACGCCGTGCATGTTTACGCCCCACCACTTGAGCCAGTCGTCGTCGGTCAGCGACGACACGATGCCCAGCGACTGGCGCGGCATGGCCGTGGTGAGGTAGGCGTAGAGCTTGTTGCGGCGCTCGGTGTCCTTCTGGGACGCGGGGACGATACCGGCATTGTTGACCAGGATGTCCACCGCGCCAAAGCGCTCGGCGGCCTGCACGAACATGGCATCGACGGCGGCCACATCCGACACGTCGCAGCGCAGCGCCAGGCAGGGCACGCCTTCGGCTTCGATCGCTGCGCGGGTATCCTCCAGCGTTTCTATGTTGATGTCGCAGATCACCAGTCGGGCGCCCTCGCGGGCCATGGCCCGCGCGATGGCACTGCCCAGGCCCTGTCCGGCCCCCGTGACGAGGGCGACTCTATCTTGCAGCTTATTCATGAATTCACTCCGATCTGTACTGAGGGGAAACCTAGGCGCAGGCAGGGACGCCACCTGCCTCGCCGCGTTGGTGCCGGGCGATAGCCACCGCGGCCAGCGCAAAGAATATGATCGATACAATGCCCAGGAGGTCTGACGCCAGCACCACGTGCGAGAGCGGATTGGCAACCCCCCGGGCCTTCATCACATCCACGGCACGCCCCGCCATGACGTTGCCGATGGACAGGGCAAAGACGTTGACACTCAGCATGTTGAAGGCGCTGACCGTGGAGCGCATCTGCGGCGGTGTCAGGTTCACGATGCCGCCGTTGCCGGCCCCGTACAGGGCAAGCGGCAGGAAGAAGCCTGCGCACATGCCGGTGTAGAACACCAACGAACCCGGCTCGGCAAAGCGGTAGGCGATCATGGGCACCGCGCACACAGCGATGAACAGCACGACCACGGCGGCGTGCTTGCCCGGCAGCCGCTGCGCCATGCGATCCCCCAGCACGCCGCCCACCACCGAGCCCGCCGCGCCAAACGCCAGTTGCAGCATGCCGATGCGCGAGGCAATGGCGGCGGCGTCCATGCCGCGCTCCTCCACCAGCCATAGCTGCGTGAACGTCAGGCCGACGAAGAAGAAGTGAAAGAGTGCAAAGCCGGTAATCATCAGCGACAGCGCAGGGCTACGGCGCAGCAGGCCCAGCGTGTCGCGCACCTGCTGCTTGAAGGGGGCCCCACGCTCGTGCACCGGCAGTTGGCCCCGGTCGTCCTTGAGGCCGGCCAGCAGCGCGGCGATGGCGATGCCCACGCCACCCAGGGCATAGAAAGTGGTGCGCCAGCCATGCACGGCGCCAAAGGTACCGGCCAGCAGAAAACTGACACCGATGCCCAGCGGAATGCCCATGAAGAAGATGCCCATGGCCGTGCCACGCCGCTCCTGCACGAACAATTCAGCCAGCAGTGACACCGTGGACGGCACGAGCGCGGCCTCACCAATGGCGACGAAGAAGCGCGCCAGCGCCATCTGATCGAAGCTCTGGGCATGGCCCGAAGCCCAGGTGCACAGGCTCCAGACAAACACGCCACCGGCCAGGATGCGCGTGCGGCTGAAGCGGTCGGCCATGGAGCCGAGGAACACTACCGAGCACGCATAGCTCAGCACCCACACAGCCCCGACGAGGAAGCCGTATTGGGCGTTGCTGAGATGCAGGTCCGCGATGATCTGGGGCGAAAAGCCCAGCAGCATGTTGCGGTCAACCATGGCCAGCACGTGGATGACCAGCAAGCTGGCCAGCACGGCGGAGGGGCTCTTCTTCCAAAACATCTTAGTCTCCTGTTTTGAGTGCCTCTATCTGTCACGTATCAATATTTGTCGGCCATGTTCTAAGGCGCATCCGTGCCGCTCTCCATGAAGGCGAGAGGGGCAAGCTTAGGCGGCAGGTCGTAGCGGCACGCCGCGTTGCATTGGCTTGCGGTTAGGCACCATGCCCAGGCGGGCCAGGGTTTCATCGGCGCTGTTCCAGAACGTGCCGGTCTGGTAGATGCGATGCGCGTCTTCGCCGGTGGCAACTTCACGATGCAGTTCGCGGGCAATGCGCACCATCGTTTCGATCTGCTGCACGGATGTTGCGCGCTGGCCGTTGGGGCCGAACAGCGTGTCTTCGATGCCCACGCGCACATGCAAGCCCAGCGCGATCGCCATGGCGCTCATCGGAAACACGTTTCGATTGAGCGTTTCGATCGTCAGCACGGCTCCGTCCGGCGTGCGGCGCACGAACTCGAGCATGTCAGCCGGATGCAGCCCGGCAGCGCCGCCACCGATGGCGACGTAGTTCAGGATCAGCGGTCCGCGGTAGACGCCGGCGCGGATCAGTCGCTCGACCGTCTCCAGTCCTGTCAGGTTGCCGAGCATGAAATGCGGCTGGATGCCCTTCGCGACCAGTCGCTTGATGTGCTCAACGTGCCAGGATGGGTTGGACGGCACGATCATGTCTCGGTATGCCGCCTGGATGGCCGGGTTCGTCAGGGAAGTCCCCGCCACGTCAGCCTCGGTCATCAGCTCCATGATGTTCATCTGCGCGGTGTTGATGGCGACCGTGACCTGGTCCGGCTTCGGCTGCAATTCGGCCAGCATGTGGCGCGTATCGTCGGCCAGCCATTTCGCGGCCTGGCTTTCGTCTTCCGGCGCGAAGGAGATCGAACCGCCCACCTGCAGCACCATCCTGGGCACGGCTTCGCGCAGGCGCGTCAGCATCTCGTTGAACATGGACAGCCGCTTGCTGCCCTTGCCGTCGGCCTCGCGTACATGCACATGGAGCACGGTGGCCCCCGCGTTGTAGCAGTCGACCGCCTTCTGGACCTGCTCGTCCATGGTCACCGGAATATCGTCCGAATCGCCGGGCAACCACTGCGGCCCGAAGGGAGCCACCTGGATAACCAGCTTTTCCTGGTTCTCGGGCAGGAGGGAATCGTCTAGAAAGTGCATTTCAGTCTCACTTGATTGTGCGTGGCGCGAATCGTGTTCAGGCGGCGGCGCGCTCAGCCGACACTTGTTCCTGTTGCAGTGCTGCGAGTTCTTCCAGCAGGATCGGCGCGCCCAGGCTGCTGGTATGGATGCCAAGCACGCTGACGGCCTGCAGCACCGCGGCGATCTCTTCCTTCGTGGCGCCCAGTTCGAGCGCCTTGCGAATGTGGCGGCGGGTGCCCGGGGCGTACATGTGGGTGCATGACGCATCGACCGCAATGGCGATGAATTCGTAGACCTTGGGATCGAGCACGCCGGAGAGGACCGGGTGCATGCCCATCGCCATGAATTTCTCGATCCATGCCGGGTCCAGCTCGGCAATGGCGTCCCACGCGGGATTCCAGTTTCCGGTTGCCCGCAATTGGTCACACAGGGGTGTGGCGCTGGAGCGGATCTGGCTGCTCATGTTCGTTCTCCTCGACGGATCAGGTTGACTTCAGGCGCATGGCGCACGGGGGCGCCGATGTTGAAAAGTATCGGCCACCGGTCGGCATTAATTTGATGAAACACGACATACGCTTTAGAATTCACGACAGTCAGGGAAAACGCCATGCCCTACCAGCTAAGAAGCGCCAGCCTCACCAATTACGTCGAAGTAGCCCGCTCGCTGGGCCTGGAGCCGTTCGCCTTCCTGCGGGCCGCTCGCATCAGCCTTGCAGCCCTGGTCGATCCCGATATCCGGATTTCCGCGGCAGCCGTGTCCCGTTTGCTGGATGTGTCAGCGCAGGCGGCAGGCGTGGAGGATTTCGGGCTCCGCATGGCCGAGACACGGGAACTTGCCAACCTCGGCCCCCTGGCATTCGTGATGCGAGAGGAGCCGACCCTGCGACGTGCGCTGGAATCGATGGTCCGGTACCTGCGCCTGCAGAACGAGGCCATCGCAATGCGTATCGATGGGGCGGACGGCCTGGCGACCATCCGGCAGGAAGCACTGGCCGGGCTTTCCGGCTCGCTGAGACAGTCCTCGGAATTGGTGGTCGGTGTCCTGTACCGCGTGCTCACGCTGTTCCTCGGTCCCAGGTGGAAACCTCGAAGCATCTGTTTCACCCATTCCGCGCCAGCCAGTACCACGACGCACCTGCGCGTCTTCAAGATGCCGGTGCTGTTCAACCAGGAGTTTGACGGCATCATCTGCGACGCGTCCGACCTCGACGCCCCGCTTCCCTCCTACGATCCGGCCATCGCCCGCCAGGTGCGGCAGTATCTCGACGCGATGCTCGCCCGGTCCGAGGACAGCATGGCGGACAAGGTGAGACGGCTGATCATCGCCTTGCTGCCGTCGGGAGCGTGCTCGATCGACCGGGTGGCGGAGCACCTCGGCATGGATGCGAGGACGGTGCAACGCCGCCTCGCGAGCCAGGGCGAGCGCTACTCCGGGCTGCTGAACGCGATCCGGATGGATCTCGCCGGGCGATATATCGAGAATCGCGAACGTCCCCTTTCGGAAGTGGCCGTCCTGCTTGGCTTTGCCTCGCTGAGCGCGTTCTCACACTGGTTCACCGGCCAGTTCGGATGCAGTGTCTCGCAGTGGCGAACCCGGGATGCGATTGCGGAGCAGGCGGGGCGCATGCCAGAGCCTCGATAAGGACCTGCTCCCGTGGATGCGTCGCCGCTGCGCACGATGCTCACGTACCGGGCTCCGGTCCTGTTCGCGTATAACGTCTTGTCCCAGCTTCAGTCGGTGCAGGCTAAACTTGCGTCACGCCAGATTCTTGACAAGAGTCGCTCGCTGTCGCACTCGCTGATCTTCTCCGATTCTCTAATCCCAGCGCCTTCGCCTTCTGGTTCAGAAAGCACTTTGGCAAGACCGTGTCGAAGTGGCGGCAAGCTTCGAAAGCCGCGGAAAGTCCAGTCGACCCGAGGCCGAACTTCTTCAGACGTCGGACATTGAACCTGCCACTAACATAGGTGGCTGATTGTCGCCCTAAACGGCCGTTAGGACCCGTCAGTGTTGAACGTCTCAGGTGGGTTGATGGCGGCCCGAAGCCAGTGCGCGCCGAGAAGATTTTCGCGCATCGTGCGTAAGGTCAGGGACGGCACTGCGCGATACCGGCGCATCGACGTGCAGCTTGCCGCGCTCTGCCTGCGAACTAAGGATGCTCTGCACAATTAGCCGGCGGATGTGCTTGCAATGAATCGTCGAGCCAGCGAGCATGTAGCGCATGAAGCAAACTGACCTTGGACTGAACTTGTCGACCAAGCGCACCCGCAAGCGCGAATTTCTGGACGAGATGAACCGCGTGGTGCCGTGGGCCGATCTGGTGATGCTGATCGCTCCGTACGCCCCGGAGGGCAAGCGCGGCCGTCCCCCGTTCGCGGTCGAGGCAATGCTGCGCATCCACTTTCTTCAACAATGGTTCGGCCTGTCGGACCCGGCGATGGAAGAAGCGCTGCACGACGTGCCGCTGTATCGGGAGTTCGCCGGGCTGGACAACTGGACGGTGAGGCTGCCCGACGAGAGCACCATCCTGCGGTTCCGTCACCTGCTGGAGAGGCACAAGCTGGCCGCTCAGATTCTCGCGCTGGTAAACGACATCCTTCGCGACAAGGGATTGATGCTGCGCGCGGGCACGGTGGTGGACGCGACGCTGATCAGCGCACCGAGTTCGACCAAGAATGCGTCGGGCGAACGCGACCCGGAGATGCACCAGAGTAAGAAAGGAAACCAGTGGTATTTCGGCATGAAAGCGCACATTGGCGTGGACGCCGAAAGCGGGCTGGTGCACACGGTGCGGGGCACGGCTGGCAACATCAACGACGTGGTTGAGGCCAACAGCCTGCTGCATGGCGAGGAAACCGACGCGTTTGGCGATGCGGGTTATCAGGGCGTGGAGAAGCGTCCTGACGCGCGGGCGGACGTGAACTGGCACGTGGCGATGAAGCCAGGCAAACGTCGCGTTCTGGACCAAAGCAAACCGCTTGGCGCGCTCGTCGATCAAGTCGAGCGAATCAAGGCGGGCATCCGGGCCAAGGTCGAGCATCCGTTCCGGGTCATCAAGCGGCAGTTCGGCTACACCAAGGTCCGCTATCGAGGGCTGAGGAAGAACACCGCGCAAGTCATGACCTTGTTCGCGCTGTCCAACTTGTGGATGGCGCGCGGCAAACTGCTGGCTGCTGAGGCATGAGCGCGTTTCAGGCTCATGCCGATGCCTCGCGCGTAGCCCGCGAGTGCTGCTCCGCGCGTGCCAGACAGCTTCGCCCCGGGCTGACAGGTTGGCGTCGTGGCGCATTCAGCTTCCTGTTAAACGGCCAAGCACACTCGATTCGCGTTTGTGCAGAGCATCCCTAATGGCCCCGTTTGAACTCCCTAGTCGCCTGCGCAGCGGCTTTGGCTACCTTGAGCAACTGCTCGCGGTACTCCGCCGCATAGGCTTTCATATCAGGCGGGTATAGGGTCGCGGGGTTTTTCGATGACCACTCGGGATAGAGGAAGGTGGCATAGTAGTAATACGCCGCTTCGAGCGCCGCATCGAAGGACGGATAGTGTGTCGGCTTGGCATCGAGGTCGTGATGTGCAGCCAGTTGATCGCGATAGTCCTTCATCGCTGAGTGATACTCCTCCCACTCCCTGGAACTCTTGCCAACCGCCGCGAGGAGGCCATCGCGGAAAACGTCATGCCGATCGTTGGATACGAGCTTGGTCCAATGAGTGTCATCTGATCGATTACCGAAGATCTTGCACCACTCGATAAGGCCATAGTCGAGCGACGCGCCTCGCATCACTCGCCAGAGGTCCACACGCGTATCGGGTATCAATTCGTAAAGCACCCGTTGGAGCAGAACAAGCCGGACGGATGACCAAACGATCTGGATATGCATTTCAACCGGATGAGCTTGCTGCATGGTCACCCCCCTTTTTTAAGTATCAAGCATGTCCCACTCGTCACCGAGAATCCAACGCAGCGCGGACAGCTTGCCGTTGATCATTCCCCACTCGAAGTCATCCCACGGACCGAGGTTCTCGATGCCCACCTCGTCTTCGGTCTTCTTTGCCGAGGCGAATGCGCCAGCCCAGATGCTGTCGAGTATCTGGTCTTGGCGGTATGGGCTCCTGCTGTAATTTCCCTCCGGCACGACTTTGACCTTGCCTGTCTCGATCTCGTGGCGAAGATTCCAGTGCCGGTTGTACCAGACCTGCTGGAACAGCAGATGCTGGGCCTCGAGGATCTCTGGAAGCCGCCGCGCTTCCTGCGAGTAGTTGAACTCGAAGTCGTGCTCACCGAGCAGGTCGGGGCTGTGATCCTTCAGGAACTCAACCATCGAGATCCAGTAGGATGACTTCGGCGCATCGAACAGGTGCAGGAGGTCAGCGTGCGCCTTCCGAAAATCGCCGTTCGCATCGCTGAAGTCTTTCGTGTTGTGTGTGATGAACGCACACGGTTTGGGCTCGCACGCGCCCGCGCCCGCACCCGCGACCACATCGACGTACATCTCGACGAGGATGGCGTCTCCCACGCTGTTCTTCGCACGGTGATACGGAGCCTGCTTTGCGAGCGCGCGCTCGGTGACGCGCTGCTTGACCGCGTCGCTGGTCGCGAGTGCGGGCGCACGGCGCAGAAGTCTGTCGATACGCTCGATCGAACCGCCTACCGCATCACCGTCAACGCCGATCTGGTGGTCGACCTCGTTGAGGCCCGCCAGCAATTCGCCTTTGCGTCCGTCTTCACCAAACTGATTCAAGCGGTAGTCGGACTGCTTGCGGCCGCACTGTGTGCGCCGGTCTTGGCCGAACGCGGTCATCCACTTAGGAAAAGCCGATGGCTGTTGCAGACCAGAAAGCGGTCAGCAGAGTTGGCGGAAGCCCGCGCGCAGTTCGCTCAAGCGACCATAGTGAACCTCGCGCCTGAACCTGAGAGAGCCTTGAGCGCTCTGGGTCACTGATTGACGGTCTATTTCAACGCAGACGGCCTGCGATTCATACTTGGGCGCATTGCCGAAGGCACTACTGACCGGGCAACGAAGGGGCCGCGCAGTGGTTCAGACTGAAGCGGATAGCCGATGGAGGTGCCAAATGAATCGAGAGCCCTGCCTTTCTCGAGAAATTGTCGCTTGCAATTGGCAGGCGCCGTCGCCAACTCTCCAATGAGTTGCTACGAGACAGCAGTTTTCCTATGAGGGCAGTCAGCCTGTCCTGGCTTCCACTGACAAGAACTCTGCCCGTACATCGGCAGCCAGGCGCATCAGCAGCGGTGCCAACCGCAGCACTGCCTCCGATAGCGGAACCTTCGTCGACTGGCTGACGTTCAGCACGTGAATCGCGTGCGCTCCGAGTTGCAGGGGCGTGGAGACTGCCACGACCTCCGGCTGCCAGCCAGCGGCGCACCAGCCATGCTGTCGGACATGCGTAATGGCCTCGCGGATTTCCGCTTCGAGCGTTGGCGAGCTCGCGAAGCGCGCCTGGAAGTCCGCCATCAAGGCAGTGCGCTCGCCCTCGGATGCGGCCGCCAGCCACGCCCGCCCCAGGGAAGTCAACGCCATCGGCACGCGCTGCCCCGCCACCACGCTGCGCAGGGAGGCCCTGCGGCTGTAGCGGATCGATTCGAGGTAGACCATCTCGTCGCGGTCGGCCATCGCCAGGCCGACGTTCAGGTGCTCGCGCTCTGCCAGCTCCCGCATCCGTGGCGCAGCGACTTGCAGGATGGCGGAGCCGCTGCGCATGGCGTGCGCGAGGCTAAGCAACGGCACGCCGAGGCGGTAGGCACGCAACGCGGTGTCGTATTGGAGGAAGCCGGTATCGACAAGGCTCTGCGTCAGCCGGCTGACGGTCGAACGGGGCAGTCCGGTACGCTCGGCGAGTTCGCTATTGCCAAGGGTCTCCGAGCCCGGCCGGAAGGCGCGCAGGATCTCGAGCCCTCGCTCCAGCGAACGGTTGGCCAGCAGGCTGGCCGGGCGGCCGCGCGCCCGGCGACTTGCATCTTGCGCATCCAACGTCTTCCTCCCGCGGGCTTGCCCTCAGGGCGCGATCACGGCCACGCCGTCCGCCGCACGCACGCCTTTTCCGGCTGGCAGGACGAAGAGCGGATTGATCTCCGCCTCGGCGAGGCGGGCGCCCATTGCCGCCGTCATGGCCGAGAACGCCACGATAGCATCGGCGAGTGCTCCCACGTCGGCCTTCGGCCGGCCGCGATAGCCGTCAAGCAGGGGCCAGGTCTTCAGGCAGTGGATCATGTCCAGTGCCTCTGCATGCGTCAGGCCTCCGGCTGGCGGCAACAGGCGCAACGTCGTGTCCTGGAACAGCTCCGCCGTGACGCCGCCCATGCCAAGCAGAATCGCGGTGCCGAGGGCGTCGCGGTGCATGCCAAGAATCAGCTCGACGCCACCGGACACCATTTCCTGCACCAGGAAGCGCTCCGGCGCTTCACCCGTGTGATGCCGCACCGCCTCGCGCATCACCTCCAGCCGGGCGCCTGCCTCCGCCGGCGCGACGCCCACCGCTACCCCACCCACATCGCTCTTGTGCGTGATGGCGGACGACAGAATCTTCAGCACTACCCGGCCACCCAGTTCGCGCGCGGCAGCATCCGCTTGCGCTGCGTTGGCAACTTCCCGTTCGCGGACCCCGGGTACTCCGAAGCGCGCGAAGAGTTGCTTGGCCGCGGCCTCGTCCAGCGGCCCCGCCGGCAGATCGGAGGTATCCACCAACGAAGACGCAGGGACCGCGTCTGCGTCGTCCGGAAGCCGTTGGCGCGCCGCCAGCATGGCCGCGAACGCTACTGCGCAACTCTCCGGCGCGCTGAAAGCCGGCACGCCACTGCGGTTCAGCACGGCCGCCACTTCCGGCGCGTGGGGACTGACGTAGGCCAGCACCGGCTTGTCGCTCTCCGGCAGGCAGTCGTTGATGGCATCGGCCATCAGGTGCGGCATGGCCAGGCCGGACGAGCCGACGATCACGGTCACCGCGTCGTACGACGGGCTCGCGAGCAATGCACGGATCGCGCCGCGCAGCAGATCTGGCTGCAGGCCGGCCAGCGTCACGTCGATGGGGTTGCGGTCCAGCGCGGCGTGGTCGCCCTTTTGCAGGGCGCGCAGCCGCTCGGCCGTCACCGCATCCGGCGGCGGTGTCTCGAAGCCGGAAACGCCGAGGCTGTCCGACACGAGCGTGCCAGCGCCTCCAGTCGACGTCAGCACGGCGATCCGCCGACCCTTCAGCACGCGTCCGGTGGCAAGTGCGGCAGGGATGTCGATCAGGTCAGAGAACTCTTGCGCCCGGATCACGCCAACCTGCCGGAACAGCGCATCGTACATGCGGTCGGCGCCGGCCATGGCGCCTGTATGCGACACAGCGGCGCGCGCGCCGGCCTCGGAGCGGCCGATCTTGAATGCCACCACGGGCTTGCCGGCCGCGGCCGCCTTCAGCGCCGCCGCGCGGAATTTCTCAGGGTGCCGCACGCTTTCGACATACAGCGCAATGACCTGCGTGGCCGGGTCGTCAGCCAGATAGTCGATGAAGTCCGCAAGGTCGAGGTCCGCCTCGTTGCTGGTCGACACCAGCTTGGACAGGCCGACGCCCCGCGCCGCCGCACGCGACAGCAGCGCACCCAGGATGCCGCCGCTTTGCGACACCACGCCGACGCCGCCCGCCGGGAACCGCTCCATTTCCAGCGCGCCGCTCGCCGAAAGTGGAATGCTGTCCGTCACATTGACCAGCCCGATCGTGTTCGGACCGAGCAGGCGCATGCCGCCGGCCGCTTCGACCAGTTCAGCCTGCCGCCGCGCGCCTTCCGCGCCGGTCTCGGTATAGCCGCTCGCCAGTACGATGGCCGCCGCCGTGCCGCGAGCGGCCAGCTCGCGAACGGCATGGTGCGCCCGCTCTGCGCCAGCTAATGAGGTTTGCGCTTGATGTTGCACAAGCCAACGACTTCGGTTTTCGCTACGCGGGAGAGATGGGCCGATTCAAGTCGCGTTTTCTCTCGTTTTGCACCTTTCCTGGCGCGCTTTGCGCGCTCAGGACGGATTACGCCCCTATGGGGCCAACAACAGCTTCCTGGCGAGCACCAGATTTGCCAGACCAAACAGGCTGAACAATTGCGCGGTGTTCTTGAGCAGGCCCTTGTAGCGAACCTTGCGATGACCAAACAGATTCTTGATGACGTGGAACGGATGCTCGACCCGCGCCCGAATCTGGGCCTTGGCCTGCTCCACGGCGAATAGCAGGTCCTTGACTGCACCATCAGGCATCGTCTTGATCCTGCCGCGCTTGACGGCCACCTGCCACTTCACGGACTTGCTTTGCATCTCCTTGCGCTTCCGTGAACTGTAGTAATGTTGGTACGTTTTCGTAGTAATGTTGGTACGCTCCGTGGGCTGTGCCGGTTTCGTCTCTCACGACTCAAGTATTCTCACTGCAGCAACTCAGGCAGCAACGCGACAACTTGCCGTTCGGCCTTCATCGCAGCAACGAGCTGGCGGCTTTGCCGTTCGACCCGCACTACCCTTTCCGCCAGCATCATGAGGATCTCTCGCGAATGCTCATGCTGTTCGACAACGTCAAAGCCGCTGAGCCAACGCACCACTCCGGTCAGGGGATGCAGAGGTTTGCACCACAGCGCGTTGGGATGTCGACAGCCGTTCCAGTGCATCGCGGCGAGCAGCCACGCCACGGCGTTGACTTGAGCGGCTGCAACCTTGATGTTGGGCTTGTTCGGATCGAAACGTCGAACGGCGCGACGAATCATTATCCGTTGGCGACGCGGCACGTTTGCCCACGCCCGGCGCAGCAATAATCTCGTCAAATGCTCGCTGTCGTGCAGCAACGCACTCGAATCGCCGTAAGCCATCGCCTCGTAGGTCCAGTCGCTCGAGGCACGGGCCTGATGGCGCCAGCTGCTGGCGATAGACGCTCGGCGCGCCAAGAGTTGGCGCCAGTAACGAATGAGTTTATCGCGCTTACTCGTTGGCGGTGGCTGAGAAGCTGCCCGTTTGCGCGGTATCGGCACGTACGCGGGGTCGGGCTCAGACAGCTCCAACACAAGGATCGGCAAGACCAT
This sequence comes from Cupriavidus sp. WKF15, assembly GCF_029278605.1. Classification (NCBI taxonomy): domain Bacteria; kingdom Pseudomonadati; phylum Pseudomonadota; class Betaproteobacteria; order Burkholderiales; family Burkholderiaceae; genus Cupriavidus; species Cupriavidus sp. WKF15. The sequence goes on along the minus strand of NZ_CP119574.1, from coordinate 372,431 downwards.
GGCCTATACCTCCTGTCGTACTCTCCGACGTGCCCTGACTCTCACACTGCTCTGGGCCTCCGCTTGCCGTTGGGCGGCCCAACGCCTTGAAATGGTAGGTCTGCTCGGCGGACTAACGCCTGCCGCTGCGCATCGCTTCCGGATTTCGACGCAGAGCTCGAGAAGAGGATGCGTGAGATGACGCTGTCGTGGCAGCCAATCGGTAAGCACGTTACTCACGATCTTTTTGACCGGCGCTGCTAGATGCCGCTCCCCCGCCTTGGGACCTGGGTCATGACGTATCAACGCGCTCGCCACAGGTGTTGCAGATCGCTATTTCCGCCAATGGCGGTCACAATTTTGCCAATATCGAGCTCCAAGCGCCTTTGCACGCCCTTGCGCTGACGCTTGCCAACCTCACGGAGCAGCGCAGTCAAGTTGCCACAGAGCCGTAGCGTGCATGGCGTAAGCATGTTCAGTCTATGGCCTGGGACGTGGCAGACTGTCGTGTGAGGATCTAGCCAGTCCCGCTTCCAGCGAGGTGAGAAGACGTCGAAGGGATTCAGCACAAGGCAATCGAAGCAGTATGGGAGCCGATCTCGATCTGACACCCACGCCGTTGGCGTTTGAAGGGCTTCCAACCTTGGGACGCCAACATGCGTCAGCAGCGCGAGGCGAATCAATGCCTGCCCGTCCATCGGCGGGAATAGAAGCCAGCCAGCATTCGTCAACGCTGGAAACGCACCAAAGCCGCCAATCTGCCACAACTGGTCAACCCTGATCTGATACCTCGCCGCCAGGCGACCGAGCCAACCGCCAAACGCTTCATCATCGAATTGGCGCGGAGCAACGGGCCAAGGTCTGACGCTCTCAGGAGACCAGGGTCCGCGCGGCATTCTCGATGTGACCCAGGCCGATAGCCTCCTGCCCATCGCGGATCGCTAGTTCTGCGGAAACGGTCAAGACGCGCGAAACTTCCCCTGTCAGCCCCCCACTTGCTATCAGAATGGCATGTACCATCTCTCGCCGTGCGAGATTCGACGGACGTCGAAGCGGCAAGATCATCTCGAAGGCGGCAAGAAGAGAACGAAATGCCTCCGTTTCTTGCCATCTCGGCACCTCGAGACGGGAGAATCGACTGACCATCTGGGGATCCGTTTCGAGGGCCATGACGGCGTCTTGCGTGCCGACCAGCACAACAGCAATTTTCAAGTCATTGGCGAGGAACTTCAATAAATTTAAGGACGCACGCTGTTCCCGATAATTGCCGGCAAGCAGATGATGAACCTCGTCAACGATCAGCATGCGCGCCGAGACCTTTCGAAGCAGTGCGCGACTCAGATTCTCAAGCGCAGATAGTCTTGCCGCCGAGTTGAAGGGGGCGCCCAGTTCAAAGAGCAATGAAGAATAGAAACGCGACTGATCGGGTGTCGGCGGCATCTGCATGGCAACAATGCTTCGCAACTCGACGCCCTTCTCTTCGTCATACTCAGGTGGATGACGACGCTGGAACTTCGAAACAATCTGTGTCTTACCAATGTTGGAATCTCCGTGCAGCAGTAGGCACGGCATACGCTCTCGCTGAGGTGTCTGCAGGAGACGCTCGAGAATCTCCAATGCTTGGGTAGCGCGCGGGTAGTCTATCCAATGGCCACGTGCCAAGCCTTTAATTCTGACACCGTCGTCGCACAGTGCCAGTTCTCTGGCGGCCGGGAGTAAGTGGGTCAGCAGCGCGCGCATCGCGACTACAGGAGCTCCACACTGAACACTGGGGGCGGCTTGTTGTAATCCAGCGCAGGCTCAGACTGCTTGTGCAACGCGTCTGCACGCACCGTGCTTGACGCCGCACCAATAATCTGAGGCGCCAGTTCCTTCAGCGCCTCGCCTTGACGGCCTGCCCCCAACGTTTGCGATCTAGCGCGGGAGACAATCCGACGTTGCTCGTCAATCGCTGCAAAGACCTTTGCTTCTGTGATGAACTCTTTCCCTTGTGATCGTAAGCGCCGTAACGCACTGCGTTGCTCCCACAATGACACTCGGCCACGGCGCAAGTCTGCAAATGTCGCCTCAACGTAGTGTTTTCCGTCGACGCTGACAAAGATCCTGGAGAGATCCTCGGGGTGGTACCTTGCAATAACTTTTTGCTTTGTCGCCCGCCAGGCCGCGAATATCGGGTGCCAGTATCGGAGGTAGAACAGCGTCAGCCCATCTGACTGCACGGTCCGATAGGTCATCGGCAAGAATTGGATGAGGAAACGCAGGGGTTCAGGCGCCGCATTGGGAAGTGCGCGTGGGGGCGTCTTCCGACTTGCCATGGCCCACTCCGAAAACGGTGTCGCTCCCTGCAGCCCGTGGTGGGCGTTTTGGTGATAGCGTTCGCCAATCTCGAGAACTAGCCACCGCTCAAATTCCCGGATCGTCAAGGAGGCTTCCTTTTCCGGCGGCCTGGCCTTGCGCCCCTTGGGTGACGATCCAGTCGATCCGGGCAAGCTATGGACACGTTCCATGACGGTCCGCATCAAGCGTTCGATATGCCCCCCAAAGTACGGCCGTCCTGCAGGTCGATACATCAGTTCAACACCATACTCCCGACACCCCGATCGCAATGCCCTGCTCTTGAATTCGGCCGCATTATCGAGGTGAAGTAGCTGTGGAAGACCGTGCATGGGCCAATCAACACTCACATCGAGGCTGGCGAGCCAGCCGTCCTTCGGCAGGACAACGCGGGTCAACAGCAACGCGACCGTGGCCGCGTTGGGGCGGTCCATCCCGACATAGATGCCGACGACGCATCTGGTCGAAACGTCGAGGGCTATGCTCAGCCATGGCCGGCCAATTGGGCGTCGACTAGCATCATCGACCAGCATCAAGTCGGCCAGCGTGTGATCAATCTGCACAATGTCCATCGGACAACGCGCGACAAGATGGCCTGGGGGAATCTCAGAACCCGGCAGCGTTGCGAGCCTAAGAGCTTCTTCTTTTCGATGGGCGGCCCAGCGTCTCGAAATGGTGGACCTGCTTGGCGGACTAACACTGGCCCCTGCGCATCTCTTCCGGATTTCGACCTCAAGCTCGAAAAGCGGATGAGCGAGATGACGCTGTCGCGGCAGCCAATCGGTCAGGACCTCACCCACGATTTCCTCGACAGTCGCTGCTAGACGCGGCTTTCCCACTTTGGGACCTCGGTCATAAGGTATCAACGCGCTCGCCACAGGATCTGCGAGGAAGCGCCGGCGCAGGTGATAAACCGTAGCCCAATGGATTCCAAGCAATTTTCCAGCGATCTCAGCTTGCTTTCGCGAGAGCTGCGCCCTCCCCAACGGACGTAGGACCCTCGCAATCGCCAGTTCGCGCTTCGTTGCAATCCTCATCCCCATACTCGAGACCGTGGTCTTACCCACACTAGGCGATTAAATGAACGGTCGACCCAAGCAAGCGGAATTTGTGAACGTGGAGGCCCAGAAACGCGTTGCTTACGAACAACGGTGGTAGACGTCACAACGGAGCATAAATCCCTTATCGTGAACTGTAGTAATCGCGGGTCTTCCGCAATTTGTGTGACGACGGCAAACTCGCGTGGAGGACCTTGTCACGTTTTTCCCGCCCCACTACCCACCACTCCTCTTTCTGATTAACGTCGGCGAGCGTGAACTGTAGTAATCGGTAATCGTGATACCCCGGCGTAGTAATGTTGCTCCGCGCGCTTAATCCCATAGAAAGTATCATCTTTACTTCCGCAGTTCTGAGAAATCGTGTCCCCTTCTCGACTACTCTCACTCTGCGGCAAGGCCCACCTCGCATTCGGTTCTCGACTGTGATTGCAGCCTTATTCAGGCATGTTTCGCGCGAACGCTCCTTTTTATCAACCAGAGCGAAGCCGCATAGGTCAGAGCGAAAAGTAGTAAAGATGACACGAAGTGACGGACCCGCGATCGTTTCAGAATTACTTCTCGCCTCACCAAAGTGCCAGGATTACTACTCGAAAAATCGTCGCAATGTTGATACGGGCGTCAACACAAAAATTTATAACTTATTGATTGATATAGCTTCGTTCTCAGCCCCTTACGTAGCATCTTTAGTACTCTTCACGCCAGCGACACTTCGCAGGGCCGCTCGGTGGGAAAACAAAGCGCGAGGCCTTGTCGAGCGTCCCCGACGCCCCTTGGGGCATGGTCGCCAGCAGCGTTTGAGCTTGTATTCTTATCCTCGTCCTCCAGCATGGCGCGCAGCGCAGCCGCCGTGGGGCGGGCATCGGTGATGGCCACTCCCTGTTTTTCTGAATAATTTCGACGCGCCCCCGCCAGCCGCGGTCCATGACGAGGCGCCACGCCATCAGATTGGCATCGGCGCCTTGAGGCGCCATGGCCGGTTGCGGGGCGGGCACGCGAGCGACCGGAAAGGGGGGAGCGTTACGGGATCGGCGAAGTAACTGCGAGTTCGGCAGTTCGACGTAGTCTCATGAATGCTGAGCATTCATAGCCTTGACTGTCTTTCAGCAACTGTCGAAGGGAATACTTATGGACGAAATCCAAATCAGAGCCTTTTGGCTGTGTGATTGCTCTTGCGCATGGTGAGCAGCGCTCGCGCGATCCTTGATCCTCAACCCCTCCTTCAAAGAGGTTCGTCAAACCATTTCGTGATGAAAGACCAGCTGAAGTCTGCCCGCTTTCGCGGGGGGTGATGTTGCCTTGCGGCGCAACCCTATCCGTCCCATTACAGGACGGCCTTCGCTTTCTCAGTCCTCCTCTATCGCACCGCCCTGCCCGGATGGACAGCGATACGGACTTACCGTGTTCCACATTGTGTTTGCAAGAATGGAGTAGGTTCAGTCTGTCCACCGGTAAGGCGTCTGTCCGTGTTGCCCCATATTTCCTCTGTAATAAAGATAGTTGTGACCGTTCAGATACCTTAACCTTGCCATCCAGCCTAGCGCCCCATCCGCATTGACACTCGCAGATGCGCCTCGGTCTCGCGACTTTGGCGTGACTGACGTCGGGCTACGTTGTCCCGATGGCTTCACACGGGGCCGCTACCAGCCCCGCATGCACCGGTAGCCTGACGGAACGCCCGGTTTCCTTCCTCGCTTGTGAGGTGGTGAAGCAAGAAATAACGCGACCTCACGTCGCGCAAAATAATTTACATTGCGTTTATATCAGCATTTTGAGCCCGGTTCGATGTGACGCTCATTGAATTTTGTTATAGATCAAGCACTTAGCGCCCCCAACACAGATGGGACCGGATGGCGAGGGACATCTGAGGGAGTCCTAGGCAGTTCTGCGCTTTCCGGCTATTGGACCTTCCTACCGAGAGGTGCCTGGACCGCCCAGCGGACCAAAGATGATCGCCATCTCAGATCGAGGTGCGGTGCGCATGCTCCGTTTTTACTTACCATTATCCGAATAATGGTAAGGCAATGTACTGGCTAGATATAATGGGTCACATCTGGCTCGAGAGCCCGCCGCTGGTCCTGCCCGGTGATGCGCCAGCCGGCTACCTACCTCCGCCGTGGCCAGCCATGACATCTGCCCAAACTGCCCCGCCAATGGATACCTTGCTCTCGCCGAATGCGCTGGCTAGCCCGGTGCTGCCGGGTGGGCTCTCCGACGCCGAGCTGGTGCGCGCATGGATCGACGCCAAGTCCGCAGCGGGCCTTGGTCTGCGCGCCAGCACGCGCAGTCAGTACGAACTCGAGGCGCAGCGCCTGCTGTGGTATGCGCATGCGCTGGGCCGACCCATCACCAGCTGGCAGGTTACCCATGCCAGCGACTATCTTGCCTTCCTGCGTGACCCGCCGGCGCACGCGGTTAGCGACGCCAGGGCGCGTCGCGGCAGCGCGGCTTGGCGGCCGCTGCGTGGCCCGCTTTCCGAGGCATCGCGGCGCCAGAGCGCAGTTATCGTGGGCGGCCTGTTCGACTGGCTGGTACGGATTGGGGCGCTGCGGATCAATCCGTTCGCGTCAGTGCCGCGCGTGCGCGCTGCCACAGGGCCGGGCTCTCAGCGGCGTTTTCTCGAACTGGAACAGGTCGCCGCGGTATTCGAAGCGATCGAAGCGCGTCCGGCGCCGACACGATGGGCGCAACTACACCAGGCGCGCGACCGCCTGCTAGTTGCGCTGCTGTTCCAGACGGGACTACGCGCCTCCGAGGTGACCGGGCTGACGTGGGCGGATTTCGAACGCCATCCTGGCCGGTCCGGTGCGTTCTGGACCGTACGCATCCGTCACGCCAAAGGTGGCAACGATCAACTGGTGCCGTGCGACAACGCGATGGACGAACTAGCGCGGTGGCGCCGTTTGGTGGGATTGCCGCCGACGCCGAGTGCCACCGACACCATGGCGGTCATCCCGGCGATCGCCAGCGGGCGGCTGCGCGCCGCACCGCTGGCCGATACGGTTGAGCTCCATCGAAAGCTGAGCCAGCCGCTGCGTACGCGCCAAGGGATCTACGCGGTCGTACGCGCGGCATTCGCCGAAGCGGCCGACCGCCTGGAGCGAGGGCGCCGTAGCGAGGAAGCGGCCCGACTCCGGGCCGCGTCGACGCACTGGCTACGGCATACGCATGCCACACATCTGCTACGCGCCGGCGTACCGGTAACCGACGTGCAGCGTGCCTTGCGGCACCGGGACATCAACACCACGCGGCGGTACACCCACGAAGCGCTGGAAGACGTAGCGCATGCGCTAGCCGGCAAAATTCCAGGCGTCGCGTAGAGTGCTAGTCGAGAGCACTCGTGCGCTCTCTCCCCGTGTGCCGCTGACTTATTCAACTGTCTATGAAAGGCAGTGAAGAACCAGGGATGAAAACCCTCGTTGGTATGGCCCAGTGAGCAAGCGATCCACGGCGAATGTGCCCAAGTCAGACTGAGCAGCATACGCGCCATGAAGCCGGGGCCGGGGTTCACCGAGATCGACATGCAGTTGCCCGCCCGGCCGTCGCACCTAAAATTCTTACCGAAATTCCCCCGCGACTTTATGGCTTGGGCATCAAGCGGAATTGATACCGGCCTCGCTCAATGCGGGAGGGCGATACTAGGGCCGCCCCAACTTGGGAACGACACGAATGCCGCTCGTCAGCTTCCCGAACTGGGATGGTCGGTGAGTCGCGCCAAGCAACGTCGCAATTTGGGAAGGTCGGTGGGCCGCGCCGGGCAGCGTCCAAAATAGGGAAGGTCGGCGACCCGGGTCAGACACCGTCCAACTTGGGAAGGTCGGCGACCCGGGTCAGACACCGTCCAACTTGGGAAGGCCAGCGAGCCGTGCCAGGCACCGTCCCAACTTGGGAAGGTCGGCGGGCCACGCTTGGCAGCGTCCCAACTTGGGAAGGCCGACGAGCCGCGCCGTGTAGCGTCCCAACTTGGGAAGGTCAGCGAGTCGCGCCGGGCAGCGTCCCAACTTGGGAAGGTCGGCGGGCCGCGCCTGGCACCGTCCCAACTTGGGAAGGTCGACGAGCCGCGCCAGGTACCGTCCCAACTTGGGAAGGTCGACGAGCCGCGCCTGGCACCGTCCCAACTTGGGAAGGTCAGCGAGCCGCGCCTGGCACCGTCCCAACTTGGGAAGGTCGACGAGCCGCGCCAGGTACCGTCCCAACTTGGGAAGGTCGACGAGCCGCGCCAGGTACCGTCCCAACTTGGGAAGGTCCGCGAGGTGCGCCTGGTAGCGTCCCAACTCGGGACGGTCCGCGAGCTGTGCCTGGTAGCGTCCCAACTTAGGACGGTCCGCGAGCTGTGCCTGGTAGCGTCCCAACTCGGGACGGTCCGCGAGCCGTGCCTGGCGGCGTCCCAACTTAGGACGGTCGACGAGCTGTGCCTGGCGGCGTCCATCCTGGGAAGGTCTACGAGTCGGACCCGGCGGCGTCCCAACTTGGGAAGATCCGCGAGCTGTGCCTGGTAGCGTCCCAACTTGGGAAGGTCGACGAGCCGCGGCCCGGCGCTGTCCCAGCTTGGGAAGATCGGCGCGCCGTGCTTGGCACTATGCCAACATGGGAAGGCCAACGAGCTGCGCCGGGCACCGTCCCAACTTGGGAAGGTCAGCGAGGTGCGCCTGGTAGCGTCCCAACTTAGGACGGTCGACGAGCCGTGCCCGGCGGCGTCCAACCTGGGAAGGTCTACGAGTCGGACCCGGCGGCGTCCCAACTTGGGAAGATCCGCGAGCTGTGCCTGGTAGCGTCCCAACTTGGGAAGGTCGACGAGCCGCGCCTGGCGGCGTCCCAGCTTGGGAAGGTCAGCGAGCCGTGCCGGGCAGCGTCCCAACTTGGGAAGGTCAGCGAGGTGCGCCTGGTTGCGTCCCAACTCGGGACGGTCCGCGAGCTGTGCCTGGTTGCATCCCAACTTAGGACGTCGACGAGCCGTGCCCGGCGGCGTCCAACCGGGGAAGGTCTACGAGTCGGACCCGGCGGCGTCCCAACTTGGGAAGATCCTCGAGCTGTGCCTGGTAGCGTCCCAACTTGGGAAGGTCGACGAGCCGCAGCCCGGCGCTGTTCCAACTTGGGAAGATCGGCGCGCCGTGCTTGGCACTATCCCAACATGGGAAGGCCAACGAACTGCGCCGGGCACCGTCCCAACTTGGGAAGGTCTGCGAGCCGTACTTGGCACTGCCCCAACTTGGGAAGGTCGACCCGCGTCGCCCATGCTCTGCGTTCGACAAAAAAAAAGCCCGCTCGAAGCGGGCGTGGTTACTTGTAGGTGTACCTACTTGGGCTGGTGGTGGAACGATTCGCTGATGAGCTGTCGGATTTGCGTCTCCAGGGCCTCGGACAGAACCCCAGCTCTAATCTTCACCGTGAAGCCGTTGACGTCCTTCGTAATGGAACCAGCCTGTTCCCTGCCGGAAAAGAACTTGTCAATACTTCGCTCACTCGCGGAACTTGGCGCCGATGCGCGCCGGGTGGCGAGTGCTTTGATAGCGCCAGCGACTTTCCCTTGCTCCATCTTTCCCGATGCTACGAGCGGCCAAATCTCTTTCGCAGCATCGTTGCCAGCTTCACCATACTTCCGAATCGTCGTGACAATAGCTTCGGCCGCGCTTCCGCCGAGCAGCCGCGGTTGAAGGTCGAGATCCTGCAAAACGAAATCCGGCAACTGCGCGAAGCTAAGGAATCGATAAAGACCGCTCTTGGACAGGCCAAGCGCCTCTGCAAGTCGCACGCGGGACGGAAATTCCTTCTCCGTGCGCCGGACCGACAGCGCGATTTCATAGTCAGAAAGGTCGTCGCGACTGATATTCTCGACCATGGCGAGCACCGCCATATCCGCATCAGAACACTCCACGACCACGGCCTTGACGGTATCGAGCCCAAGCATTTTGTGGGCGCGCCACCGGCGCTCCCCAGCCACAATCTGGTAGCCGGATTCACCGCGGCGTACCACGATCGGCTGCATGAGTCCCACCTCACGAATCGACTCTGCAAGCTCCGACAGCTTGGCTTCACTAAACACGCGCCGGGGCTGCCATGGATTCGGCACGATCTCGGCGACAGCGAGTTGCGACGCGACGCCGGCTGCCTCCAACTCCTGGACACGGAGTTGCGCAACGGCGAGCGCCCCGGTAAGGCCAGGCGCCGTCTGGGTCCGCTCGCTACGCTTGACTTCGTCCTGCTGAATCGCCGAGGTCTTGCGGATGCCCGCCGTCTTAGCCAGCAGCTGTTCTCGCATATTGCTCATTGCGCGCTCCTCCATTTTTCTGCATAGATTTCATCCAACCACCGGCAATAATCCATAATCGGCTGACGCACGCGCTGCAGCGACTTGGCCGCGCTATGCGTGCTACTCACGTCGAACACTGTCGAGAATGCCAGCGCCCCGGTGCTCATCACCGAACTCGCCGGCACCTCGATCGAATGCAGCCACTTCTCATAAGCGCTCTGCGCCCAGGCACGCACAATGGGTGCCGACGAGGTGCGCCCATAATCGACCTTCGAGAGCAGCAACGAGACGAAGTCGTATTTCTTGTCGGCTTCATACTTGATGAAGCTTTTGGAGACGTCTGAAAACAAGCGCCAGAACGACAGCGAGCTGATGAAGTCGAGGTTCTCAGGAACCATCGGCATGACCATCGCGTCTGCCGCCAGCAAGGCGTTCAGGTTCATGTAGGAAAGCGAGGGAGACGTATCCATGAGGATATAGTCATAGTGCTTGCGCAACGGCTCTAACCCTTCCCTCAGCACCGTCCAGAAGCGAAAGCCAGGCTTGATTTTCTGCATCGCGGGCAGATGGAACTCTGCCCCAATCAGTTCGGTATGCGCAGGGATCAGGTCAAGGCCATCCCAATAGGTTGACTGGATGCTTCCCTGCAGTCCCCCCTCGATTTGCTGGTCGTAGATATAAGGCAAGACCGTGTCTTCTGGCGTGACATCCTTCTCGGCGTACAAGCCACACAGTTCCGAGAGTGAGGCCTGAGGATCCAGGTCGACAACCAGGACCTTTCTGCCACGTAATGTCAGCCCCTGAGCTAGGCACATAGTCGTGGTCGTCTTTGCCGAGCCGCCCTTGAGCTGGGCGGTAATAATGATTTTTCCTTCGGGCTCTCGCGTGCCTGTGACCAACGGCGTCTGGTAAATGTCGGAGACCTTCTGCACCCAGATGCGTGCCTCCTCGAGCGTGAAGGTTCGGGTACGCCCAGTACCGGCAGCCTTTCCGGGTGGCAATTCGCCGTCTCCCTTGGTCGCGAGGTACTGAACTTGCGAGTGGGAGATGTTGCACAGGTCTGCAATCTCCCCCGTCTTGAAAATCGGTGCGGTTTTTCGCGGCCGCGGTGCGAGAATCGTCTCGCGAAGTTCGTCTGTAAAAATGGTGACCTTTTCCGCGAACTGGGATATCTGCTCTAGCGGTACAGTTCGGTCGACTGCTGGAAGTTGGCTCGTTTTCACCATTCTGAGGTTTATCCGGATAACTCGATAAAGCTCAGAATACAGGAAACACTTGAGCAACGGCTCATAAATCGCTGTTTTTTAACTAAAGTTTCTTTGAAAACAACGATTTTGCCTAAATTTTAGGCAACCTCTGGACGTCTTGGGGTTCACATGATGGCTTTGGAAAGCCGTGCGACATTCCTCACCTTATAAGCAAAGCCAAAAGGTGGCACAAATGACCTCACCTTCAACCTGTTCATCGCCGTCGCCACCGGCCAAGGTGAGGTCGATTGTGCCGTTCGGCAGAACTGGAGAAGTGAACTTGGCGAACTCTAGCACAATGAACCTCACCTTCGTTCCCTCCCAGTACAAGGTGGTCGGACGTTTGGTGTGGGGAGGGCACCTCTTAAGCACAATCCACCTCACCTTTGCACGACCCATACAAAGAAAGGCATGACGCAAAAGCAGAGATGGTGAGGTCCTTTGTGCTGCTTTACAGCATGGATTAGCGCTGGAGCCTCATCACGTCGCAGTGACGACGATTTTCAGCCGTCAAGAGTGGAGCGGGGTGCACCTGTCCGCCGATGCACAATGGACCTCACCATCCTTTGAGCGGCGAGCCCCTTTGCCTGGGAGCGGCGGTGAGGTTTGTTGTGCCCTCCACCTATCTAATAGTCAGCACAAGAAACCTCACCTTCATCTCAGGCACAAGGAACCTCACCCTGCAGCTGAGCGCGGTGTTGGCCTTGCCCTGTCCAAGTGGGTGTACATGACCCCAGCGATCCTCTTGCAACTTCGGCGCCGTTCCAGTTAGAGATCACGACTACAGGGACGCAGAAATGGGTACGCTGCTTGTGCAGAGATCAATAGGTCAATGCGCACTGCTTCGAGACTGCAAGTCCCGTGTTGGTTGGATGTTTTTTGAAGTAAACCACCTAGCCAACAAACGGAGAATCACGAAATCCTTTTCGATCAATGACTTAACCCTCCAAAGGTGAGGTTAGCTGTGTCATTGGTGAGGTTCTCTGTGCTGCCAAGGTGCGGTTTACTGTGTGGCGCAGGTGAGGTCTATTCCGCGACAAGGTGAGGCTCATTGTGCAAACACCCCGAAGGTGAGATGTATTGTGCGGCACGTGTGGACAAGTCCGTTTTGCCCAGGCGGGGCTATGGTTCGAACCACACGCGTAACGGATATTGGTGAGGTTGGTTGTGCGTCTGGTGAGGTTCATTGTGCGCGTCACCCCAAACTGAGCCGACAGCGCGACGGACCAACGTGAAGGTGAGGTTTGTTGTGTTGACAGGACCTCACCATCACATGCTAGAGTCGCCCGAGAACAAGACGAGCGAGACGACGAGTATGGAGACGGACAATCCAGTGGAAGTCAAAGCGAGAACCACGCCTCGCCAAATGGCGCTGGCATTGTTCGAAGACATGTTTGACCTCGGGTTGCCCATCAATGAGGCCAACCGAGAAATCGGCTATCAGCGCAATAATTTCTTCACGGAAATCGTCAACATGGGATTGGCGGCGCGACGGTTTCTCGATGCCGCGTATTTCATCGTTGCACAAGAACCGGAGGTTCCAGACCAATACGATGTCGAGCTGAACTACTTCAAGTGGTTGATGCGCTATGACAGCCGTAACCTAAAGCATCTGCGTACCATCGCGGACGAGGCGCAGAACGCCAAGGTCCGGGTCACCAATACACCGTCAGACCGTGAGCCGGATGAGAACGATATCTGGGTCCAGGTCCAGTTGATCGGCATGGTGGCGATGCACCGCGGCCGCGTTCGTTTCGACGTGCATCACAGCTTGATCCCGCACATTCGTGACCCCCGCAAGTCGCACTGGCTCAGCCTTCGCATCTCAACGTCGTTTACCCGCAGTCTCGCACGCGCGATCTATGACAAGGTCCTGCCAAGTGTGCCCAACGGGCGTACAGATTGGATCAAGCTCGAAGAGATGCGGACCTGGCCCGGAAAAATGGGCGCGAATGCGACCATTTTTAAGTATTTCAAGCGCGACTGGCTGGAGCCGGCAGTTCGTGAGATCAATGAGATCTCGGATATCGAGCTGTCATATGAGACCAAGACCGAATCGACTTCCTCCAAGAAGGTTGACCGGATTCGGTTCCTCCTCAAGCGCAAGGACACGGCGGACGCTGTCATGGCAAGCCTGTCCGATGCTAGCCAGATCTATAAGATCCTGAAGGAAGAGTTCAACCTCTCAACTCGTCAATTCGGCGAGATCTCCGAGAACCGCGAGACATGGAACGATGATCGCATCCTGCAGGCGATCGAGTACACGCGGTTCAAACTCAATCGCGGTCAGATAAAGAAGAGTCCCGCTGGCTATTTGATGAAGGCCTTGCGCGACAACTGGCGCATGTCAGAGGCCGAACGGACGATGGTTCAGGTCCAGACCAAGCTGCTCGTCGAAGAAGAACAGAAGGAAGCCGCGAAAATTGCTGTCAAGACAAGCGTGGAGCGCAGTGTCGCCTCGCGTGATGACGAGACTCGCGCTCGCATGAACGACGAATCGCGGCAGGGCCGCGAGCACTTCGGTGCGACCGATACCAAAGCACGACAGGAGTTTGTCCGGGCATGGCTGGCCTCGCGCGAGGGTAAGCTCGTGTTGAAGAGGATGAAGCTGGAGGCTTCATCCGTGTCCGAAGAGGTGATCTTGGCCAACTCCGAGTTGGCATGGTATCTGGGCCAATTCGTGTTTGGGCGAATGACGTCCTCGCGCGCCTAAAGACCGCAATTTTCTTACCCAGCCGATCTCGCCAGCGGGTTAAGCGTTTGTTTCAGTTGACCTACCGATCCCCGCGAGCCGACTCGCACCCCCCATTTACGCGCATTGCCCGGGCACGAGCGGGGGGGCCATCAGTAACTGTGAAGCGATAGGAGCACGAGGGGAGCATTCCACTCTATCGAAAAGGCTTCAAACCGAGCCCAAGAGCTTGACATCCTCCCCTCCCTCGACCTTCGGTCGCCGCCTGTCGGCGGAAAGGAAGGGGATTCCTACGGCGCTACGCGATGAGCTGCGCAGCCACTTCGGCGGGTTCCTGCTTCGCAGAGCGGCCTGACTGCACCGGCTCTCCACAGGCTGCAACGCGGTGTCCCCGCGCCAAAACGTTGATCGCGCCGACGACGTCGGCGTTTTCCTCGAAACCGCATTCGATGCAGGCGAAGCCAGCTTGTGTAAGCCGGTTGTCCGCGCTCACGCTGCTGCACGCCGGACATGTCCGGCTCGTGTTTTCGGGCGGCACTGCGACAAGCCAGCCGCCGTTCCACGCCAGCTTGTATTCCAGCTGGCGGCGGAATTCGAACCAGCCCTGATCCAGAATCGCTTTGTTCAGGCCGGACTTGGCCCGAACGTTCCTGCCTGGCTTCTCGGCGCTGCCCGCTGCCGACCTGGACATGTTCCTCACCTGCAAGTCCTCGATACACACCATCGCGTGGTTTTGGCTGATCGTGGTCGTGGCTTTGTGCAGGTAGTCGCGGCGGGCGTTCCCGATGCGGGCGTGAATGCGCTGGATTCTAGCCTTCGCCTTCTGCCAGTTGCTGCTGAATTTCTGTTTGCGGCTCATCGTTTGCTGCGCTCGGCGCAGCCGGGCTTCGTGCCGCTTGAAACTATTTAGCGGGGCAAGGTAGCTGCCGTCGCTGAATGTCGCGAAGCGGGCCACGCCGACATCGATGCCCACGGCGCTGGCGGACTGTGGCACGGGGGCTTCGACCTCTCGTTGCGTCTGGATCGAGACGAACCACTTCCCTGCGCTCACGGAAACCGTAGCGTTGCGCATTTCCCCCAACACGGCCCGGCTGTTGCGGTAGCGCAGCCAGCCGAGCTTGGGCAGGAAAATACGACTGTTGGCCTGATCCAGCTTGATCTGTTTCGGATCGGGATAACGAAAGCTGTCGCTTTGCCCCTTCTTCTTGAAGCGCGGGAAGTCGGCCCGTTTGGCGAAGAAGTTGGTATAGGCTCGCTCCAGGTCCTTCAGCGTCTGTTGCAGCGGATGTGTCGGTGCATCGGCGAGCCACGGTGTTTCGGTGCCTTTGCGCCAGGCCGTGAGTTCCTTGCACAGCCCAGCGTACCCGAGCTTCTTCTCGCCTTGCTCGTAACGCTGCTTCTGCAACGCCAGCGCCTTGTTGTAGACGAATCGGCACGAACCTGCGAAGCGGCGCATGTCCCGCGTCTGTTCGCCGGTCGGCATCAATTCGTACTTGAAGGCTTGGAGTCGTTGCATGATATAAATCGTATCAGGATTCATGCGTTGTCAAGGACGCCTGCGGCGTCCGCGCTATCCTTCCCCGGCCTGAAGTCCGGGGCTTGACGCGCATTCTGGTCAACGCACGCAACTTGCCCAGCCCGCAACACCTTTCAAGCGCGACGAGCTAAGCGCAGTGGATTGACGACCGCCAATACGAGTGGCGTTATGGAGCAATACTCATGGGCAGCTCGATCCGAGGGGCACGAGCGAAGATCTGCAATGACATCCTGGGGCACATGTTCACGCCATTCACAGTCAGCCACGACCAGGTCGTTGTGTACCGTCGATAGGACAGCGTGAGGCGTGAAATGACAGAAGTCCACCTGCAGGAACTCACAGCATTTGCGCGAACGTCATGAAAGTCATGAGCTCGCAACTGAGCCGCCGATTCAAGAGTGGGGTGTATTCGAAGACCAGTTCCACTTCAGCTCCTGCACTAACTGGAGCGCACCGCTGGTCGGATGCTTGAACATCATTCCAGCCCCGCCTCAAGGACGAAGCGTGAAGTCGGATTCTTCTTCGCCGTGCTGATCCGCAAGTGTGCACGGGCGCGCGTCACCGCTACATAGAACAGCCGCCGCTCTTCGGACTCGGTGCTTTTTTCATCCGGCACCACCGTTTCCTCGGCCCGGATGATCCATACCCGATCCCACTCGAGCCCTTTGGAACTGTGCATGGTGGTGAGAATGAGCGCGTCCGGCGCGGGCTCGTTGTTGTCGCGGCGCAGGAAGTCCAGGCGCTCGGAGAATGGACCGTTGAGCCGCGTGAGTACGTCGTAGGTCGTGGTGATGGCCCGCTTGGCCTGATCCACAACGGTGTGTTGCAGCATCCACTCTCGCACCCCTTCGAGCACCAGCGAGTAGAACTGCCGGTCACAGAGAGATCGCCATTCTGCGAGCCGCTTCATCAGCTCGCGGTACCGGTCGGCGGAATTCTCGGACAGGCCCATTTCGAGCAATTCCTTCTTCTGCCGTTGGTCCGCACTCGCACGGCCCTTCCGGTGAATGAGCTTGAGCTCCTGCGTGCCGATGCCGGCAAACGAGAGTAGGGCGTCGACACCTGCCGTCTTGGTCTTCTGCACCAGTTCGAGCAGGTTGCACATCAGCGCGGCCTCGGGCCTGGCAAGGATCGACTTGCCGGACGCACGGTAATACTTGATACCGTGCGATCGGCAGACGGCTTCTACGGGATCGAGAATCCGGTTCGTCCGAGCGAGTATCGCGGTGGACTGACCTTCGCGCAGCGCCGGCCCGAGGTATTCCATGGCCGCCACGGCTTCTCCATATTCATCCGGGTACCGCTGGAACAACACCTCGCCTCCTGGTCCCTTGTGCGCGACCAACTCCTTGGGAATCCGGTCGCGGTTGTTTCGGATGATCCTGTCGGCCGCGCCAAGGATTTCCGCGTGGCAGCGGTAATTGTTTCCCAACACCACCGGCTGAGCTTCGAACTGTCGAATGAACGATTCCATGCCGCGGAAGCCCAGCGCCGAGCGAAAGCCGTAGATGCTCTGGTCGTCGTCCCCGACCACGGTCACGATCGACCCGGCCTGGGCGTGCAACGCAATCCACTGATACTGCAGAGGATCCGTGTCCTGAAACTCGTCGACCAGCAGATAGGTCAGCGGGTAGGGCGCGATGGTCCCGCGCTGCATGCCGTCGACTGCAAGACGCACCATGTCCTGGAAGTCGATCTTCCCATTTCGTTCCAGCGCGTCCTGGTAGCTTTGATACAACAGCGCTTCAGGGGCATCAGCTTGTACCTGGCCGAAGTTCGTCTTGATTGCCTCGATGGCGGCAATGGCGTCCTCCACCTTCCAATCCAGTCCCGCGTCGGCGAGGACCTGGATGAGCAGGCCTGTGCGGTCGCCATCGGTCGCAATGTCTGGTGCGCTCTCGCCCCCTCCACCCAACTGCTTGTACGCAAGTGAGTGGAAGGTACCCGCAAGCAGCCGCTTCTTGGCGCCCGGGCCGGCCAGCGCCACGATACGTTCGCGCAGTTCCAACGCCGCATCCTTGCTGAACGTCACCGCACCAACCGTTGCGTCGGCCTCGCCGAGGAGCATTGCCGCTTTGGTGGCGATGGTCTTGGTCTTCCCCGCGCCCGGACAGGCCACCGCGACGCAATGCCGCCGCAATTCCACCACTTCGCGCTGCGCCGGATTCAGTTCATCCAGCATGAGCCACCTGTTCGTCGGGGGAGAGGATCACAACGATATGATCCTCGGCACCGCGCCAGTGGATTCCCACGTCGTCGCGAATTACGAGCGTGCCGGCGTCTTCATCGTGGGCAATGACCACGCCTTCCCCGAAGGACGCGAGATCGGTTTGGAATTCCACGGTAGCGTTCACAAGGTTCATGTTGCAGCAATAGGTATTGAAGAAGTGTGCCGCCCATTTCGACGAAGGGCGGCCAGGCATCACTCAGACGCCGCGAACCGTCGTCATCAGCTTCAGGTGAGTCATATAGCTGCGCAGGCCGAGCGGATGGAAGGTGCGCAGGAATCGCGCGACTTCGTCGTTGATATCGGACTGGTCGCGGATGCCGTTCCACACCATGAAGTCGAACTGGTCCATGGCGCGGTCGAACTTTGCGAGGAGGCCAAGCACCCGCATGGAGAAGCGCGAGTAAGCTTCCACGGTCAGGTGCAACGATGGCAGGGTGACGGTCGGCTCAAACACGATGTCGTTCTTCGCGCGCATCTCGGCCTCCCGTTGCGTGCGCAGCGCCTCGGCAACGCGCAACTGCTCGTCGACATAGTCCTCCAGCCTTGACAGCGTGCGCTCGAAGTAGTCCTCCAGCGTCGCCAGTTCTCCCTTGGCAAACGTGCTGCTGCCGAAGCGCTGCAGGTTGATGCTCATGCGGTTCATGAACGGCCACCACTGTTCGAACAGTGGGCGCAGGCGCGTGTGATTGAGCTTGATGGCGACAGGCACGACGGCTGCGCCGGCAAGTTGCCGCGTCAGGATCTGGCTGCCGATCTCACGGCGGCGACGGATGATCGCAGCGCGGTCCTCCGGCTTCAAGTCGCGAAAGCGCTTGCGCGTGTTGGCGACCTCTGCCTTCTTTTCCTCGGCTTCCGCCGAAGTGATCAGGCCTTCCTTACGTAGCGTGTCGGCCGCGGCGTCCATCTCCAGCAGCTCGCGCTCGAGCGAGCCATCGTCAGCGCCATCGGTCGTGCCCGTTGCGGCGTCAGCAGCCCCTGCGGTAGCGGCGTGAGCCAGCGTGTCGGCCCCGGCGGCGAGCAGGGGATCGTCCTGCAGCGTCACAACGGCGGTATCGGTGATGGTGGTCATGCGGTTTCTCCTGAAAGGACCCCCAAGATGGGCGATCCGCGTTGAATGATTGAAGATGTGGTGGGGGTGAGTACGGCTATCGGTTCACGTGAAACGAGGCGGCGAGGCGCCACGACAGGCTCCCTACGCCCGCAACGGCAAGCGTCCATACCGATGCAGGCAGCGAGATCGGCAGGAGCATTGCCACGGCACTGAGGCCCATTGCAGCCAGGAGGCCGTGTGCGGCCAGGTGGAAGCCAACAGGGCTTGCAACGCCGGCGGCAGCCGCCCGGATGCGCCGCTGGACCGCGCCGTCGTTGAGCATGACGGCGGCAAAGATCAGCGCGCCCCATCCCCAGTTGCCGGCAATCGTGGCCCGATAGACAGCGCGGTACAGTTCCATCCAGAAACGTTGCATCCACCCCGCGGCAAAGCCGGCCGAGCCACCGTCGCCGACCACAGACTGGTTGGTGGCACCCGACAAGGAGCGTCGGATCATGCCCGACTCGACAAACCATTCGCGAAAGCGCTGGTTGGCGCGATCGGCTAGCGCAGCGGCCCGATCCTCCCCAAAGACTGATTCGACAGACGCCTGTTCGGCCGCGTCAACTTCGAACCTTGCGCTATCGGGCAGGAGGGGCACGAGCGTTGCCATCAATACCGGCGTGACGACCAGCCACAACCGCATGTGCGAAACGAAACGACTGTTGGACATATCAGCGCAGCAGGGTATGGAGCACGAGACACGGAATCGCGAGGAAGGCGAGCAGGCCGCCCCAGAACAGCGCGGGGCGGGACTGCTCGACTTTCAGCAGCGCCAAGGCGAATGCATGGCGACCGTTGGCGAACATTTCCGGTACCACGGCGTTTGGGTCGCTTGAGCGAACCCAGGCGCGCATGTCGTCCACCTCGACGGGCGTCACCCGTGCGAGCTTAGCGATGAGCGAGTTGGCCACAGGCATCGTATTCCTCGAAATAGCGGCGGAAGGTAGGTCCCTTGAGGACACGCGCGGCCAGCTGGAAAGCGGCGCTGCGCGGTGTGATTGGCTCAGGGCAAGGCTCATCGACCATACGGCAGACATAGCCCGGTGCCTGGCGCGCCTCGAACAGCGGGATTGGCTCCAGGAACGGGGCCCAGACCACGTACTTCTCCCCTTTGAAGGCCGCGTAGCGCTTGGCATACAAATCGTGCGAACGGCCGAATAGGCCGCGCATGAAGGCGATGTTGCCGGACCCCTCTTTGCGCTCGGCCTTGTAGCCGGCCAGCGCATCTACAAGCATTTCCTTCACCAGCGGCTCGTCGCGCACGATGAAGTTCGGGCCGATGAAGTCGACGAGACGGGTGCAGACGTCGTCCAGCTCCGGGAAGCAAATGAACACGGGCGACAGCTTGGCCGAGAGCTTGTGCTCTTTGACGATCTGGCGAAACAGACTGGTCATGCGAACTTATCCTTCGATGATGGGAATGCGACCCTGGTAGACGGCGCCACCAGAGACCCGCAGGAAGTACTGGAGATTGGGCAACTGGGTAATCAGGCGCACGGGAATCAGCGGAACCTTTTCGAGCTGCCGGGAACGCGACACCGATCCGCTGAACTCGCCCACGTGGGCCTCACTGTCGGTGCTCGTGGTGCTGGACTGGACGATGTTGGTGATGGCGGTTTCGCCCACCTTGTCCGAGAACCACTGCGCCGTGTCGGTGTCTTCCAATCGTAAGATGATCTGGTTGTTGAGGTTCGCCAAAACCTGCAGCATTTTTGCTGCGTTTCCGAGTTTGGCCTCCAGATCGGACCGGCTCTGGAAGGCGACGAAGGCCTTGAAGCCCGCGCCGCGCCCCTTGTTGAGAATCTGGATCACCTGCTCGTTGATCGCCTCGGCCACCTCGTCGATGATGAGCACCACGCCCGGCGGCTTGTCGTAGAAGTTGTAGATGGTGCCGGCCACCGAAGCGATGTCGGACAGGATCATCGAGGCGATGGCCTTGGCAACGATGCTGTTGGACATGGAGTCGAGCCCGACACACAGCACAGCCTTCTGCTTGATGATCTTGTCGATGTCCCAGATTTCCCGGTCGTCCTCGAAGTCATCGGCCTTGGGCGCGAGCATCAGCCCGGTCTCGCCGGTCGCCAGCATCTGTAGCAGCGGCAGCGCCGATGCGATGATGCGCATGTAGTGCTCGCGGTCGTGCGTGAAGGTCGAGACCAGGCCATCGATCGACTCGTGCCCGTTCCCGACATTGGCGAACCGCTGGAGGTAGAGCTGCACCATGCCGTCGAGCACCGTAGCGCCGCTTTTCTGGCCGAGCTTCTGCATGAAGCCGTTGACCTCTTCCTCCCAGTCGGCCAGTCCGTGTTCTGGGAAGAAACGCTTGAGGCAGCGCTCCAGCAAGTTGTTGATGCCGGACTGCGCGTAATTGAGGATGGAGCGCAGGTTGGGCTTGTCGCCGACGTACAGCTCACCCTTGACGGCGCGGTCGATGAAGAGAAACGCGAAATCGCGGAACGGGCCTTCCTCCATTAGCTGCGCGATCCGACTGGGAATTTCCGAAGGCTGCGACCAGTTCTCCAGTGGATTCAGGCGAATTGACTCAGAAGGCGCGGCCTGCTTCCAGTACAGGAACTTGCGTCCGGTGCGCTCGCATTCGCGCTTTACGCGGTCTTTCAAGTCCTGGTTACTGAGGATTGAACACGGCGTGCACGAACGATCGCGCGGAGGACAGTCGGAAGGCAGAGTGATGCGGCTCGGCCTCGGACGATGCTGACCGATCGACGGCGGTGGCCATGAGTGTCTGGAGACTGACCTTTCGGCCCGTCTTTTCACCCGGATGGGGCGTCGGCGCAATCAGTGTCATCGGCGTATCCCGATAGGCCTTGTCCAGGCGAGGAAAAGGATCAACGCCAGCGAAGCCAGCCAGTTCGGCGATGCTCACGACCGCATACGAGGGCATCGCGTCATTACGGGCCACGTAGGCGGCGGCCCCGACACCGGGCACATAGACCGCCTTCCACAGATAGGTCGGAATCGAGATCCGACCGTTGAGTCGCGCTGCCTGCTGGGCATCAAAGGCCGGGCCGGTCACCACGAAGGCCTGGCCATACTCGCGCACCACGCCGAGTCGAGGTTTCGATATGGCTCCACAGCCGGCGATTGCTGACGGATGCCTGCGGCACGACGTTGGCCAGACTGAAGCTTTCGGCTTGCGACGCCAAGTCTGGGAAGTCACCCGACGGGGCGAGGTGGCCACGATCCAGGCCGGCACCACGACCATAGTCTGACAGGCGGGCACGGTCGGGGGCGGGAATCTCGGCCTCCTCGTAGAACTCACTGTCCCGTGGAACCGAGCGCGCAGCCAGCACGGCCTGGGCGGTCAGGTTCTCGGCCGACCAAAGGGCAGTGCGGGTGGTCGCAGACGTTTGAACCGCGTAGCCACGGTAGCAGATGAACTGAGTGCGACTGGAATAGGTCGATGCCGTAATACTCGGTCGCCCGTTGGTGCCGAAGACATGCGGGCAATCGGTGGCCGGGCCTTTGGCGTAGGCGGCGTTGCCAACGGTGTTGGTGACGGCCGCGCTGATGGCGGTTGCGGCGATGGCCGCGGCAAGAAATAGAGGTTTGCGCATTGTTGTTGTTTGAGACGGCGGTACCCCTATCTTGCCAAGCCAAGGGCAAAGTCAAGGGGACCGTTTCTTTTCCAGCGGCGATGCGACGGACGGGCTGCTTTCTGGTGCGCAATCGAGCGCGCGCGCCAAAAACTCCTCCAGGATGATCGTGCCGCCGAACAGCTCTTCCGAGACCGTTGCCGGCAGCGCGTCGATGGGTTCGATGTGGACCCACGGGCGGCCGTCGATCTGAATGATCTTCGCGCGGCGCATCAGTTTGCGGTAGCGGTCGGCGTCCCGGAGAAGCGTTTCAGCGGGCACGAGGTCCTGAAGGAATGGCTCGGGCTGCAACAGCTGCTCGGCCATGGCGGCAAACAGCGGCCCGCGCTCTTCCCAGTTGCCTTCGTTGCGAGCAATGAGCGCGAGCACTGTGCCGAGGTCGGAACTGGTGAGTTCCTGGCGAACGATGGCAGAGAGCTCATGCTGCGCGGTCGGGCGCGGCGTCACGCGTGTGTTCCAGATACCTTGCAGAACAGCAAAGGCGTGATCGCGGCCGCCATCAAGGGGTTGGGGCGGGGTGGAAATGCCGCACCCAGTGCAGACAATGACCGCCTCGAGGCGGTTGGCAATGAATCGAGGCTGGCTGTCGCAGTGGGCGCAGTTAAGAAGGTTGTCGGCCATCGCTGGGCGGAGTGTCAGGAGTCAAGGGCGCATTATGCCAAGCTCCTCGGGCCGCCAGCCACGTCGCGGCTAGGAGGTGAGCGGCCCGAGCTGGAAATACTGCGCAGCCTTGGCGAGCAGTTCGGTGATGGCTTGTTGCATGGACTGATCCGGGGTTGTTTGTTGTTGTTGCACTTCAGGTGTCGTTATCGCCAAGGATCGGGGGATGCTTAAGTCGGGCCGGGTACAGGGCATCGATGGCGCCGGCGGCGCGGGTGAGCGCGTTTAGGTGGTCCTGCAGCTGGGCGGTGTCATCGCCTACCAGTTGCTGGAATCCGGGAGCCGCCTCGTGTATCGCCTCGGCTGCGCTGCGGGCGGCGTTGCCGACCTTCCAGAACTCGGCGAGCCACGAACCGCCAGCGGGCCTGGGTCCACCCTGCAGTCCAAGGGCAATAGCCCCCCGAATGGCGAGTACGGTTGTCGGGCATGGGAAATCTGGATCAAGCTGTTCAGGTTGCATAAAAAGAAGAATGGTTCGTGCTTAATTCAAAAGCCAGCGGCATGGGCGACAGCCGCATACAGCAGCGGCGTGGGCGCCTCAGGGTAGGCCTCGGTCGGGCTCTCCAGTCGTTGGTGGAAACGAGTGATGCTCTACTCCCATCCAGGAGGCGGCCAGCGGCTTTTTTGCCGACCCGGCGCGTTGCGCCCAGGCCTGCAGCCTGTTTCGGTGGGAGACTGTCGGCCCAGACCTTTACCGGCGCCCACTCGCCCCACTGCTTGAATAGGAACGGCACGCCTGCGGCGGCGCACTGATCTCGCAGGCTTCTGGCCCAGTCCGGATGCCTTGGACGTGCACTGGCACCGCTCTCCCCGCCTGCGATCACCCAGTCGATGGCGAAGTCCGCACGCACGAACCCCTTGCAGTTCTCCCTTGCAGCGGCCACGCCACCGTGGTTGGGGCAGCGCGTGAACCCGCGACCCTTGCCACAAGCGGCACAGAGGCCGGGGTGGTCACCGATCATCAGGTGCTGGCGGATAGTCAACGAGCCCAGTAACGGCTCCATGCTGAGGAAGCGCACTGCGGCCGGCGTGGCCAACAGCTTTGGAATGTCGTGGTCGGCTTCAGTTTGGTTGCAAATGGTGGCGCCAAGCCAGACATTCGGCCACGGCGCGCATGCCCAGCGGGTCAAGCCGTGCGAGAGGTCGGCGAGCGCGGCATCCAGCATGGCATGCGCGTTCCCGATGCGCTTGGTCAGGAGAAGCCAATCGAGATTGGGTGTATCGGCTGGCGCAGCTTTTGCGATGGCGCATGCGCCAGTACCGTGGCTGATAGGCCCGCTATTGACTGTGGCAATCTGCAATCTTGCGGTTGCGCGCGTTGACACACCCCGCTGGCTTCGCTCGACAGACCAATGGTTAATCGGAGTCGCGCTGGGTCTGCATTTCACTCCAGCGATGGTCGCCCAAATTGCCGCCTATGTTCCCTACATGATCGCGGCAGCTTTTGTTGCGATACTCTTGGGCCTGATTGGCGGCGGCGCGATCTCAAAGTTTGCCGGGGTCGACCGAGCGACCGCTCACTTTGCAACCGCCATGGGTGGCGCACCCGAGATGGCGGTTGCTGCCGAGCGGGAAGGGGCTTGCATCGACCAAGTCGTGACGGCGCACATGCTCCGGGTATTGCTCACCGTTTCCATCGTGCCCGCTGCCGTGCAGTACGGAGCGCACCTTAGCCCTCATCTGAAGGTCCATTGGGCGAGCTTTTGGCCGACTATCCCCCTTATGCTGCTCGCCGGCGTGGCGCTCTGCTGTGCAGTAGCTGCAAGGCGCTACAACTTTCCGAACGCCAATGCCCTTATCCCACTGTTTGTGACAGCGGGAGTTACTGCATCGGACGTCGCGACGCTCGAAGAAGTCCCGAGGTGGATAAGCGTTCGACAGGTCCCGGCATTGAAGAGTCGGTCGCTATCATGTGGGTCAGCCAGAGTTTCATCGATACTCACGAGCGTCTAACGCGTAGCGCCTTTCAATCTCCCAAGAGTGGCCGGTAATAGCCGAACGCGGAAGTACCCCCATCGGCGGGCGGCGGCGCTCGACTTCCGCAGCCGAGCTAACGTCGACATTCGCGCGGGTGCCTCTGCGCTTAACCCCGCGACGGGCGACCGCGGGGATGCCGTCGGCGTCCTCTAGGGATGCTCTGCACAATTAGCCGGCGGATGTGCTTGCAATGAATCGTCGAGCCAGCGAGCATGTAGCGCATGAAGCAAACTGACCTTGGACTGAACTTGTCGACCAAGCGCACCCGCAAGCGCGAATTTCTGGACGAGATGAACCGCGTGGTGCCGTGGGCCGATCTGGTGATGCTGATCGCTCCGTACGCCCCGGAGGGCAAGCGCGGCCGTCCCCCGTTCGCGGTCGAGGCAATGCTGCGCATCCACTTTCTTCAACAATGGTTCGGCCTGTCGGACCCGGCGATGGAAGAAGCGCTGCACGACGTGCCGCTGTATCGGGAGTTCGCCGGGCTGGACAACTGGACGGTGAGGCTGCCCGACGAGAGCACCATCCTGCGGTTCCGTCACCTGCTGGAGAGGCACAAGCTGGCCGCTCAGATTCTCGCGCTGGTAAACGACATCCTTCGCGACAAGGGATTGATGCTGCGCGCGGGCACGGTGGTGGACGCGACGCTGATCAGCGCACCGAGTTCGACCAAGAATGCGTCGGGCGAACGCGACCCGGAGATGCACCAGAGTAAGAAAGGAAACCAGTGGTATTTCGGCATGAAAGCGCACATTGGCGTGGACGCCGAAAGCGGGCTGGTGCACACGGTGCGGGGCACGGCTGGCAACATCAACGACGTGGTTGAGGCCAACAGCCTGCTGCATGGCGAGGAAACCGACGCGTTTGGCGATGCGGGTTATCAGGGCGTGGAGAAGCGTCCTGACGCGCGGGCGGACGTGAACTGGCACGTGGCGATGAAGCCAGGCAAACGTCGCGTTCTGGACCAAAGCAAACCGCTTGGCGCGCTCGTCGATCAAGTCGAGCGAATCAAGGCGGGCATCCGGGCCAAGGTCGAGCATCCGTTCCGGGTCATCAAGCGGCAGTTCGGCTACACCAAGGTCCGCTATCGAGGGCTGAGGAAGAACACCGCGCAAGTCATGACCTTGTTCGCGCTGTCCAACTTGTGGATGGCGCGCGGCAAACTGCTGGCTGCTGAGGCATGAGCGCGTTTCAGGCTCATGCCGATGCCTCGCGCGTAGCCCGCGAGTGCTGCTCCGCGCGTGCCAGACAGCTTCGCCCCGGGCTGACAGGTTGGCGTCGTGGCGCATTCAGCTTCCTGTTAAACGGCCAAGCACACTCGATTCGCGTTTGTGCAGAGCATCCCTAGCTGGCATCGAAGTGAACCAGTCTCAGAGATCAATACACGTGGATGAACGGCTTTCACTTTGCCAGGCCGCCCATTGATCCTGGAAAAGAACATCGACAATGCCGGCGCCTCCAGAGTCGCCAGCATTTTCCACGCTGCGCATTATTTGGAGTTCCTGAATCACCAGTGTGTGCTATCCGGGCGGGTTTGCAGCGTCCAAGCTCGCCGTCTCTGGGCCGGATGCAGCGCCTGAATGCCACGGCGCCCCGTGCGCACCATCGGCGCCTTGGTCCGGATCCATCATGTAGTGCTAAACACTATCGACCTCGCGCCGCCTCGGATGCCAAGCGTATCAAACATTGCCGGTTATGCGGTCTGTCATTCTGCGAATGATCGGCGCGGCAAACACCACCACGGGCAGCATCGCAGCCCAGGACAGCAGCCACAATCTGGCCCAGTGCATCAAAAAATTCCCAGTTTCAAAAGACGAGAAACTTGCAATACAGGCGGTAATACCGGTCGTCAAGCAGGATTGAATGACGCCGTAGAAAAGATGACCGTAGCGTTTTGGAACTCTTGACATTGATTAGTGTGAGCGTTCAATCGACCTAAAAAAGCCCGGATACATAGCCTAATATCCGAGCTCTTTCACATAAAACTTCTTTTAAATTCTTCAATTTTTGTCGGGAGCATTTTATGGATAACGAATGGAATCCATATTTTGCTGGGCAAAAATCAATTCGTGCCAAACTGCCGATGCGGGTCAATAACGAATTTCTTCGGAACTCCCGCATCGAATTCGGCATACGCATTCGGCGCATCGTCCAACGAGATCACCTGGACGCCGACAATATCGGCAATCTTGATGCGATCCCAAATAATTGCTTGCATCAACGCCCGGTTATATTTCATGACCGGCGTCTGACCGGTAAAAAAGCTATGCGATTTTGCCCAACCGAGACCCAAACGAATTGATAGAGAGCCCTTCTTGGCTGCCTTATCGGCAGCACCAGGATCATCAGTAACATATAAGCCGGGAATGCCGATCCTGCCCGCAGCGCGCGTCACCTCCATTAAAGAGTTGAGCACGGTAGCCGGCGCTTCATGTTGCGCACCTTCGTGCCCGTGACCGCGCGCTTCGAAACCTACCGCATCGATTGCAGAGTCAACCTCGGATGTTCCAAGTATCTGTGCGATCTGATCCACCAACAGCACATCCTGCGACAAGTCGACTGTTTGAAATCCCACTTTACGAGCATGCACCAACCGGGCTGGATTTACGTCTCCGACGATGACTACAGCAGCCCCAAGCAGCTGCGCTGATGCCGCGGCAGCAAGCCCGACCGGCCCCGCGCCTGCAACATATACCGTGCTTCCAGGGCGAACTCCAGCCGTCACCGCGCCGTGAAATCCAGTCGGCAAAATATCCGACAAACACGTCAAATCACGGATTTTTTCCAGCGCCACCTCCCTGTTCGGAAATTTCAGCAGATTGAAGTCAGCGTAGGGCACCATCACGTATTCCGCCTGACCGCCCACCCATCCACCCATATCGACATAGCCATAGGCCCCTCCGGCGCGGGAAGGATTTACCGTCAAGCACACGCCGGTATCCTGCTCCTTACAGGTTCGACAGCGACCGCACGCCACATTGAACGGCACCGACACGATATCGCCCACTTTAAGGGTTTCGACATCGCGCCCCAGTTCGATCACTTCACCGGTGATTTCATGGCCGAGAATGAGGCCAGCCGGCGCGGTGGTGCGACCGCGCACCATATGCTGGTCCGAACCACAGATATTCGTCGAAAGTGTCTTTATAATGACGCCGTGCCCGATGGGACGGCCACGCGGATCAACCAGCTTTGGAAATGGAATACTTTGAACTTCGACTACACCCTGCCTGATGTATGCTACACCGCGATTATCCGCCATGCGATTCTCCTAGCTGTGTTTTATATTTAAACCCGCCGTGTTTTGTCATGCGTTGGGCGTTGGGCCGCGATAGGCTGTATCCAGAGTCAACGTGCCTCCGCTAATTCTCGAAACACAGGCGCACATTTTCTTGCTCTCCTCTTTTTCTGACGGATTTAAGAACACATCCCGATGGTCCACAGGCGCATTGCTTTCCAGTACGTTGACCACGCATAGTCCACATTCGCCACGCTTGCAGTCCGACATCACTTCTATCCCTTCCGCTTCGAGCGCTGCGAGTAACGTCTGATGCGCAGCAACCTCGACTGTCTTGCCGAATCGCGGAAGTTCGACGGTGAACGGGCGAGTCGGGTAATGTCCGCTGGAGGCGAATGTTTCGTAGCGCAATGCGCCCATCGATTTTCCGCTTTCTTTCCAAATTCGACTGACTGTCTCAAGCATGGCGATCGGCCCGCAGATGTACAGCTCACCATCGCCCGTCACGCTGTCGACAATTCTCTTCAGATCGAGTGGTCCCGTTTCGTCGGCCACGCATAGTTCCAGCCGGTCGCCCAGCCAGCTTCGAAGCAAGTTCGCCAACGCCGCCTCGGTATGGCTTCGTACGCCGTAGAACAGCCGTACCGGTTTATCACTATTTCTCAGGACATATGCCATGCTGACCAACGGTGTGATCCCGACACCGCCGGCAACCAGCGTATAAGAGGACGCGTAGCAGCTCAGCTCGAAATGATTATGTGGCTGCGATATTTCGAGCGCATCGCCAACTTGCAGGCTCCACATGTAGCGCGAGCCGCCCAATCCTTCCTCCATTAGCTTAACCGCGACGCGATATTTTTTTTCGTCATCGCCGAGATCGATCAACGAATAGGTCCGAATTTCGATTCGCTCTTCCACCTTTACTCGTACTCTCAGATGAGCACCAGGCGCCCAGTTTTTGAAATGGTTGCCAGCCGCAATCTCGATCAATCGAATGGTTGGGCTGACGTCCTCAATACGCTCGATAGAGACCATCGCCCAGTCGTCTCGAAATTTCATGATCCCAAATTCCTGTAGAGATTGATTTGTGTTAATTTTCGAAATTAGGTCATCTCACACCTGCGTCACATTAGTTCGCGACGCGAATTGGAATAACAGCCGAAGGAAGAGCGATATCATTCTCAATTTGAATCATCCGATCGATGAAGCGCCGCGCCCATAATGCGCCAGCGTCAATATTTAGATTATAAAACTCGCGATCAGGATGATCCAGAATCGCCCGTTGCTGCGCCTCGACGATCAGTTCATCTTCACGGAATACGCTGCGCACGCCCTGCCGAAATTGCTGCGTGATACTCTGGTCGCCAATGCGATAATTTCGACAAAAGGCCCAAATATAATGAGCCGTGGTATCCGTTTCCGGCGTAATCGTATTCAGTACATAACCATTAACGCCCTGCGAACGATCGCCTTCACGCGCACCAGTTCCCACGGGCGCTACGCCAACATCGATCGTAACCGTGCAAGGTGCTTCAAAGCGGATAATCTGCCAGCGATCGACCTTGCCAGTCCAGCCGTTATGTTTGCGCAATTGCACCGCCCAAAAAGGCGGCGCATCGACGTTGTGCATCCAGCGCGATACGGTGACGAACTTATCGTCGTAAGTCACTTCGAATGGGGACTCGGCTTGTTCCTTTTGGTGCAGGCTGGTGAAGTGAACGAAAGTCTCGTGCGTCAAATCCATCAGGTTATCCACTACCAGACGGTAATCGCACTTTGCGTGAATGGTCTCGCCATCGCCGGCCCAGGCAGGATCCTCATTCCAGTGAAAGTCGGGAATCGTCGCCGGATCGGCTTTCGATGCATCGCCTAGCCACAGCCAAATCAAGCGATGCTTTTCCACCACCGGATAGGACCTGACGCAGGCTGAAGGGTTCAGAGTTTCCTGCGATGGCATTTCAATGCACCGGCCGCTGGCGTTAAACACCAGTCCGTGATACCCGCAAACCACCGTATCGCCGTCGAGCCGGCCCATCGACAGTGGAAGCAGACGATGCCAGCAGGCATCTTCCAGTGCTACCGGGGTTCCGTCGGTTTGTCGATATAGGACCACCTGTTTATTACAGACGGTGCGTGGCAGCAGCGTGCGCTTGACGTCCACATCGTATGCCGCCGCATACCATGCATTCATGGGGAAATTTTGTGTTTTTGGCGGTGAAAACATTTGTGCCTCCTATGGATCCTATTAATTATTGTCTGACGGCGTGAACGTCGACATGCTTTGCGACGGCGAAAGATTGTTGATACAGATGATGATTAAAAATTTCACGAATGACGCCAGGCTATCTTATCTACCGCACATTTTTACCGGCACTCATTTCAGGCCAAAAATTGATTGTCTCCAAACAATAAATGGCTATTTCGGCCGGTTTAGATCGTCGGGTCACTTTGGTATATCGCCACGCCCTGGTGCATCAGCTATGACACTGCCGGTTCACGTCCATCACGCGAGTCCGGAACACTTACGTGAGCGATGGCGACTGCTATTGCGGCACCGGCGACGGGCAGGACGAAAGCGAAATATAGGTTGGGAACGGACCACCCCCCATCCAGCAGCGCCCCGACTACAAGAGGTGAAACTACCGCTCCAATTCGGCCGGCACCTGCCGCAAAGCCGACGCCGGTCGTCCGAATTCCGGTCGGATAGATTGCCAGCGACAGCGCATACATGCCTGCTACGGATGAAGTGAGTACAGCGCCAAGCAGAATGCTGATTGCCATCACAACGCCGAGAGAGGTGGTCTGGGTGCCGAAGGCGAACATCAGCACACCACCGGCTACCAGGCTGGCGATGAGGAGAGGACGCAAGCCAAATCTGGCGGATAGCAAACTGAATAGCGCTGATCCGACAATGCCCCCAAGATTGAGCAACACACCACCGGTAACGCCTTGCTCCGCTGACATGCCGGCTTGCACCAGCAGCTTTGGTGTCCAGCTGGCGACGAAGTAGAAGCTTCCCAGGACAAAGAAGAAGGCGGCCCACAACGCCAGAGTCCGATGAAGCAACGGCGCCTTCATGAGCGCGGCAAGGCCACGGGATGGTTCAGCGGCCGCGGCTACGTTGGTCACCTCGGGAAGCGTGTCAATCGGTGGGCGCTTCATTCTGACAAGCGTCCGATTGATTGTTCGAAGCGCGCGGGCGGGACGCTTGGTGAGGAGGTAGTCTAGGGACTCGGGGAGCACGGCGAGTACCATTGGGATCGACAGGAGCGTAGCGACGCCGCCGAACGCGAAGACGCTGCGCCATCCCCAGATCGACATCAGGTAAGCGGCCATGGCGCCGCCTGCGGTAGCCCCCACGGCATAACCGGTGGCCTGAAAACTAATGGAAGCGCTGCGCCATTTGTTTGATGCGTATTCCCCAGCAATTACCGTGATACTGGGCACCATGCCTCCAATTCCAAGCCCCGTGTAGGCGCGTGCTGCAGCTAGCTGCAAGACGCCTTGCGTGACCGAGCTCGCAAGCATCCCGCTCCCGATCATGCACAGGCAGCACAGGATGACCTTGCGGCGGCCGATCCGATCGCCAATCGGAGCAATCAAGACTGATCCGACGCCAATTCCGACCAGTCCCGCGCTAAACAGCAAACCAAGCTCCTTGCCACTCAGTCCCCAACCGGCGGCGAGATGTGGAGCTGTGAATGCCATCGCCAGTACGTCAAATCCGTCCAGCATGTTCAAGATGATGCACACGATGACGGCCACTGTCTGAAGCCTGCTCATGGGCGACTCATCGATCAATTTCCGAATATTTGTGCTCACTCCACCACCCTCCTCAAGGTTGTATTGCCGGTTGATGTGGCCGATAGGCACTTCGCAAGTGCGGCAGCAGCCTTTATTGACATTCCTCGTCTTCTCCGAGGTGAGACTCAGCACATATAGAAGATGCGACCGGGCAGCTTCGCATTTGCGATTGGGGCTGGCCGCTGCAATGCTGGCGATCTTTTGTGGTTGGATTCCTGCGTTGGGCGACAAGCTGCCCTGCTCACGTCGATAGCGATCCAGACTCTGCGATTTGTGTGGCGCTCCACGATCGGCGAAACGCGGCTCTGTCGCAATATCGCGGAGTCGAAGACCGTAATTCGGAAATCGAATGATCCAGCTGCAAGCCAATTGCGGTGGGGAAGGTGGGCACACGAGATCGTTGCCAGGCTGAAGTTTTCGCCGGCTGTCGAGCGAGTTTTTGCCTTTTGGCAGGAGCACGTGGCGTGAGATCGGGGTTCCGGTTTTAATGTCTATGCGTGCAACTGCCGGATCGGGTCAAGGGCACGTTTTGCTGACGATCTTCGCGATGGGCTGCAATCTCGGACCTACGCAAGCAGCCCGCCGCATGGGCGAGCGGTTGAGAGTGTCCAGAGAACGTCCGTTATCGCTTGCAGAACGTCCAGTTGGACGCCTTGCCACGGGTCAGTGACCGTACCAGCGTCTGGCCAGCGCATTGCGGCAAGTCCCCGGCGCAGGTCATCGAGCGCAGCCTGCGAATATTCACCCGGAACGGCCGGACGCTTTCTGGCGCGACATCCAGTGCCGTTTGCAACGGTGCCGCAAGGGTGGAAGCGGTGAGGATCATGGCCAGCGTCGTCATGGCTGTGCCACCCAGCAGGAGCTTGCGGCGCAGCCGATCCGGCGTCTCGACAGTGTTGTGAAATGCGGTCATTTCTGGATCTCTCAAAGCAAGCGGATGCTGCGACTACCTTGCAGGCGTTATCAGTGGCGCCCCTTTGCGAACGATTCTGGTGTAGATGACTCGATCGAGGTATGGATCATGATGGGTTGTATGGAATAGATGGGAAGTCCGCCACGTCTGTTACGGTCGCTCCGATGTGGCGATCTCGGAGCGACGCGCCTTCGTTGTGATCAGGCGTCGGCGATCTGCTGACCGCGCGATCATCGAAATGCAGCACGTATTTCGTCCGCGGTCTGCTGCGGATGCTGCAAATGTGGGTAGTGCCCGGTCTCTGCAAGAAGCGTGAGCGGGGCATTGATCTTCCGTGCGAATTCGATGCCCATCTCCTTCTTGATGTAGATGTCCTGCTCTCCCCAGATCACCTTGACGGGCGTCTTCAGTCTGCCGATGTTGGCCTCGAACTCATGCTGGTCTCGGGTGAAATGCGAGTAGTAGTGATAGAACGCATCGGCGGATGTCAGCGGACCATTCTGCCAACCGCGTGCCATATCAGCCTTGTATTCGGCAGACAAGGCATAGCCCGATGACGGCGGAAGGCCCCGCGTAAAGGCGTTCTCCAGGATTTCATCCCGCGTCCTGTTGAAGGCTGCACGCACGCCCTCGGCCGATTCTGGATTCTTCAGGGCTTGCAGGCGCTCCTGCATATATTGCGGTCGGTTGAACGGCGCAAAGTCCCCCACGACGATGGTCTTTGCGATCGCGGGATCATCGATGGCTGCAAGCAACGCCGGCAGAGCGCCAATGTCTGTGGCGTAGATCACCAGATTCCGCTTGTCGATGCCAGCGTGTTCGATGTAGCCCTTCAGCACTTTCGCGTAGTCAGCAGGCGCATAGGCGAAGCTGTCGGAAGAAGGGCGCGACGATTCACCATATCCTGGCCAGTCGAACGCATGGACCTCATAGTCGGTTCCGAGTGCAGCAGCGATGCTGTCCCAAGCATGTAACGTCTCGGGAAAGCCATGCAGAAGCAGGACGGTCCCCTTCGGATTGTCATTGCGTACAACCATCCTCCTGAGTTGCATATCGGAGCTGATGTCCACATGGCCGATTTCGGGTGCCGGCCTCTTCACCGGCGCGGTTGACACGCATCCGGCTGTGAGCACCATGCCTAGGATGGCAGCCAATCCAAGCGCGCGGACGGACGGGCGGGTACGGCGATCTTGATGTTGTGCAGTCATAACTTTCACCTTTGAGGCGCTGAAGAGGCGCGGCAATCCACGGGATCCTGGCCGTGTTGTTGCATATGTATCATTAAAGGACATCGATGTTTCTTCTGTATAACGATGGATGAACAGAAGCGTATCGCTATGTATCCCGGTGCACGCTAGATACAGTGGCGCACAAGATGCCGGCCCGATGCCGCGGTAACGGGTCGCAAAGGGTAGTGGCACCTCGCGATGGCAAGTGGCTGCGTGCTTGATCTGCTCTAGACTTACTCGTACCCGAGAACAGAACGACTGTAGAAATGAGTGCCGAGACGCGGCGTTGTTGCACAAATCGATGTTGAAAACAAAGGCCGCCCTTTGCTGCTGAATTCAGGCGATGCGAACGGATTGCGGAGGAGCGTGGTCCACCATGCGATTGATACCTTTTCGAGTTCGCTCTCCGGTCCACGGTGCGCCCAGCGTCATGACGCGTGTGAAGGGTCCCGGTCCCTGGGTAGAGCAAACTGGCTGGCGAGGTCAACGGGCCGGTGCGCAGCGTGGAACTGGTGGCCGACTGGGACGCGATTTCCGGCGAACGACCGTAGCTCCGAAGGCCGTTTGCTCGTGCTGGCGCGCGAGGCGCTTGCAAGGTCAGGCGCTACGATCGATCGTCAAGCTCCCAAGCAAGGAAAACCTTATCCGGCAGCAACGAGGACGTCGGGATGGGGCTCGGTGACGGCCGTTCTCATTGTGACGAACTCTTCAGCCACTGTGGGGTGGATGCCAACGGTACTGTCGAACTGGGCCTTCGAGGCGCCCGCGCGCATCGCCACGGCGAACCCCTGTACCACCTCACCAGCTTCTTCTCCGACCATGTGCACTCCCAATACACGGTCGGTGTCGGCATCTACCACAAGCTTCATCAGCGTACGCGTCGCCCGTCCGCTCAAGGTATGTTTTAAGGCGCGGAATGTACTGCGGTAAATGGCTACCCTTTTGAAACGTGCTCTTGCCTGGGCCTCGCTCAAGCCCGCGGTCGCGATGCTCGGATGGGTAAACACCGCCGTCGGAACGTCGGCATAGTCCATGCGAAGCGTGCCGCTGCCGAACAACCTGTCCATGAGTACGGTGGCTTCCTGCAGAGCGACAGGGGTCAGCTGCACCCGGTTAATCACGTCACCCACAGCATAGACCGACGGAACACTCGTCTGAAAGCAGGAGTCGACCTCGATGGCACCGTCAGATGTCAGGGCGACACCGATCTCATCGAGTCCAAGTCCACTCGTGTTGGGCCTGCGGCCGGTCGCTCCCAGCACGGCGTCTGCCACAATCCGCTCGCCGTTACTCAGCGTGACGATGCGGAATCCGTCCTCTGCCTCTACCTGTTGTACGGTGGCGTTGAACCGAAACTCGATACCATCCGCTGCCATCTCTACCTGTAGGAACTCCCGGACGTCGTCGTCGAAGCCACTGAGCAGTCCCGCGCCACGGTGTACAAGAATCACCTCGGCACCTAGCGCTCGGTAAATCGTAGCGAATTCGCAAGCGATATAGCCGCCGCCGATCACCAGCAATCGTTGGGGCACTTTCGGAAGCTCGAACATCGCATCTGACGTCAGCACCAGTTCCCTGCCGGGGAAGTCGGGAAGACTCGCACTCGCGCCGGTCGCCACTAGCACATGCTCAGCCGTAATTCGTTGTGTTCCGATGACGACGGTTTGCGCATCGGCGAGCCGAGCACGGCCGCGGAGGACCTGGACGCCGCCGGTCGCAAGAATATGCTCATAGACCTTGTTGAGGCGATCAATCTCTCCGGCGCGCCGATGCTTGAGCCTAGCCCAATCGAGGCGATGTCCGGATGGCAGTGCCCAGCCAAAGCCGGATGCCTCCTCGAAGGCGTGCGCGTAACCCGCCGCATAGCTGTAAAGCTTCTTGGGAATGCAACCGGCATTGACACAGGTGCCGCCCATCGAGCCCTGCTCCACCAGCGCAACGCGTGCGCCGCGTTCCGCGGCCAGACGAGCAGCGCGCACGCCTCCACTGCCACCGCCGATCACCAGGATGTCGACATCGAAGTCTTGCGTGTTCTTCTTGATTCGGTTCTGCATAGGGAACTCCATGAGCCGGTCAAACCGGCAAGTCTCAGCGAATGAGTACGCGGGATAGACCGACTATCCTCGATTGCAGAGCCATCAGGCAATGTCGTGGAGGAAAAGACGCTGATTAGCGTTGTGAATGACAGCCGTGGCGCTGCCACTATTTGCTGAACAATGCCATGGTGACCCCGCGCAGCCAGCGGTTGCCGGGGTCACCATGCTGGCTACGATGCCAGTGTTGTTTCACGTCGTAGTGAGGGAAGTCAAAGGGAGGAGCAAGCAGACGCAACTCCGCATGATCGGCGTAGACCTCGCCGATCGACTGGCTTACGGTGGCAATCAGGTGCGTTGCGGCCACCACTTGCGGGATGCTGAGGAAGTGCGGACAGCATAGCTGCGCATTTCTCTGGATGCCGTTCTCTCTCAGATACCGCTCCACGAGATCATGAGTGCGGCTTTCGGACTGCACGACCGCGTGGGACGCTCGACAGTATCGCTCGCGAGTCAGGGTTCTGACAGCGAGTGGGTTGTTCCTTCCAGCAATGCAGACGAAGCCGTGAGTGAACAGCCGCTGCTGGTACATGTCCGTGCCGAAAAGGTCTGGCAAGTGGCCCATTGCAAGGTCTACTTCGCCGCGCTGCAGACCCTCGCCGAGTTCGCGCGGGCTCAGCGATACGGTCTTGACGCTTACCCGGGGAGCCACGCCAGCCAGATGCCGTAGCAGCCGCGGTAGGAACGTCAACTCACCAATGTCCGACATCGCAATAGTGAAGACGCGTTTGCTTAAAGACGGTTCGAACTGCGGTGTGACGAGGATACGCTCCCGTACCCCCGAGAGCATGTCCTGTATGACCGGTGCGATATCGACTGCCCTGGCTGATGGCTGCATGCCAGCGTGGGCCTTGACGAAAAGCACGTCTCCCACCTGCTCGCGCAAGCGCTTCAGAGCATGCGACAACGCCGGCTGGCTAAGCCCGAGCTCTTCCGCAGCCCTTCCCAGATGGCGGTGACGCCATAAGGCGTCGAAAATGCGCATCAGATTGAGGTCGAACTGGTCCATCTGCAGAATGAGCGATCCGTCGCTGAGTAGATGAGCGCCGGTGCGCGCGGAGCGGTATTGCCCGCCAGGCTCGCCACCGTGAAATCCTTACGATCGCGGTGCCTTCGGGATCTGTTCGAAGCTTAACATGCAGGTGGCTGCCGGGTAGCCTCGTCTCGTTCCTCGCGATTGGCGGACATGTGCATGTCATCTGCGCCTCCGACGCAATCGGGCGACGAGTGCCATTGGCGCACATATGCCGGCGCGGTGAACAGCCACGCTAGCCGATCGTAGTACTCCGATGGCGTTCGACCCGCAAAGACCGAATTGCGTACCAGGCGCTCGACGCCCCCGGCATGGTAGATCCGGTCCAGCATCAGAGATGAAATCTGAACGCGAGCCGACCGCACGATCCGTACATCCTGATACCTCTGAAACGCCTGTCCGCAGGCACCATCCGCGGCGTCCAGTTCTGTGGCGAGAGAGATCGCATCTTCGAGCGCCATGGCAGCACCCTGCGCAATGTATTGCACCATGGGGTGTGCAGCGTCGCCCAGCAAGGTCACACGTCCGGCGGTCCAGTTAGGGATTGGTGCGCGTTGACGGAGCACGTAGCGCTGGAACACCGGGGCCAGCGACAACACGCGCCTGGGCTCCGGGGCCCAATCCGCGAATGCGGCGGCGGCCTCCTCGGGTGACGCCTCGCCATCACGCATTTCCCCGTCGCCGGTCCTAACAGTCGCGCCGACATTGAACTGACTCCAGTCTCGGACCGGGTAGTAGATCAAATGCGCATCGGGTCCGGTCCACAAGGTGGGATAGGGATGCTGCAGTTCGCGCGGCATGTGGGATGCGGGCACCAGGGCGCGGTAGATCACGGCACCGATTGGCACTGAGTCGCCATCCCCGATCAGCTGCTGCCGGATCCTCGAGTGGACGCCGTCGGCACCAACAAGCGCGGATGCACGGAG
Organism: Cupriavidus sp. WKF15; assembly: GCF_029278605.1. NCBI lineage: Bacteria > Pseudomonadati > Pseudomonadota > Betaproteobacteria > Burkholderiales > Burkholderiaceae > Cupriavidus > Cupriavidus sp. WKF15. Next base: position 334,527 of record NZ_CP119574.1, on the reverse strand, counting down.
CGTTGCACCGGCATCCGTGGTGATTGTGACGACATTCCCGTCCTGCTCGTACCTGATGATCTTGCTATCCGTCCTCAATTCGACGAGTGGATGCCGTTCGCACGCCTCCAGCAAAGCGCCGTGTACATCGGCGCGATGTGCTACTCCATAGGGGTTACCAAAGCGCTGCTGGAACTCGCTGCCGCAGGGTATGACACCGACAGACTCGCCGCTGATGCCGTCCATCATCAGCATCTGCTCGATCAACAGTGCCTGTCGTTTGATATCGGCCCCGACGCCAAGCGCATCCAGAACGGACAAAGCGTTTGGTGCAACCTGAAGCCCCGCGCCCACTTGGCCAAAGCGGGGCGCCTGTTCGCATACTAGGACCCGAAATCGCTTCTGTGCGAGCGCCAATGCGCATGCAAGGCCACCGATACCTCCACCGGAGACGATGATCGGCAACTCGTTTCTACTCATTTTCGTCATTGAAACTTCCTCCACCTCAGTGCAATCGACTTGCTAATGACCGCCACCCGTGCCGCCAGCCTGAGTCGACTAGCGACACGGTGGACTCAGGCTTCCAGGGGGCGGTAGGCAGCTGCGAACCGCTGGGCGTTGTCCGGAATGGCTTCTCGGTAGGCGGGTCGCTCCTTCGTCCGTGCAATCCAGTCCATCAATGCTGGCTTGGTGGACCAGAGACCCGACAGGTTGAGCTCCTCGAGCCGGTCGATGAACGGAGCGGCCGCAATGTCGGCCAATGAGTATTCGCGGCCGCCGAGCCATCGAGTCGCAGTGAGCTGGCTCTCCATGCGTTCCAGAGCACGACTCATATTCAGGCGTGCGACTTCGACCTTTTCTTCGTCGATCGGTGCGCGTGCTGCCCTGACAAGCTCTTCTGCGCGCGCCTTGTTGGGATGCGCGTCAACCATCGCAGCCAGCTCGGCATCCGAGCGCTGCGCCAGGTCGGGACTCATCATCAGTGCAAAAGTTGCTGGCCGGATCGCCGGGTGAAGCACGTCATCTTCATACTTCACCCAAAAGCGTGCACGCGCGCGTTCTACCGGATCAACCGGCATCAGGCGAACTTCGGGAAAGACTTCTTCCAGATATTCGTTGATGAGCGTGCTCTCGTGGATGGGAACGCCATCATGAACAAGCGTGGGCACCACGCCGTTTGGATTGAGGGCGAGATATTCCGGCGTGGTGTGTTCAAGCTTCATCAGGTCGACGAAGTTGCTTTCCCAGGGGAGGCCCTTCTCGGCGAGGCAAAGACGGACCTTGATTGAGCAAAACGAACGCCAATCGTGATACAGCGAGAGCATGTGAGTCTCCGTGTTCGGTTGAGGTGATTGGAGCGTACGTCCCGGCCAATCTTGCGGTCAATCCAAACGCCCGTGAAAGCGGTATCTGCTCGGAACTTTCAACGCCTCTTCGAGCGTGATTACGGCGTCGTTACTGGCTCGCAAGGCCATCATTCGACTTCTGAATAACGGTCTTTCCCATCGCGCCATTGCCGCAAGGCCGCATTTCATTGATCGTGCACCCCACGACGCTGCACAGTGCACAGAACGTCGGTCTACAACGGGGTTTATGAGAACTCTGGAGGATGGCCAAGTGAGCGCGGATATTTCGAAGAACGGTGTCTCTAACGCTCTACCCAGCCGCAGGTATGAACTATGGGCATCGCCTTCGCGGTCGGCATCGGCCGGGACGGTGGAATGCTGTCGCCGATAGTTGGTGGGATGTTGCTGGGCGCCGGATGGCACGGTCATGACCTGTACTTCCTCTTCCTTCTGCCCATGGCCGATGCCGCATTTGCAGTGATCCTCTTGCGCGAACGGCGCCTGACGCCGCGTGACCAGACGCGGTCCGATAGTTTCCTGAGAAGAACGAAATCACGAGGAGGCAGACCTATGAAGTTTAATGAACTGGCGCTGGCATGCGCCGCGACCTTGCCTGCGCTCGCCTGCGCGCAATCCGTAACGCTTTATGGCGTAGTCGATACGGGCGTCGAATACGTAAATCGCATCGGTGCCAGCAATAACAGCGTCGTCCGCATGAGTTCGCTGTCTGGCACCGTACCATCACGCTGGGGCTTGCGTACCACCGAAGATCTCGGCGGCGGACTGAAGGCAAACGCCGTGCTTGAATCCGGCTTCTCGCCCGACTCGGGAGTCAGCAACCAGGGAGGGCGCCTGTTCGGACGCCAAGCGTGGGTCGGCCTGTCGGGTAGCTGGGGACAGATATCGCTTGGTCGCCAGTACACCATGCTGTTTTGGTCGATGCTCGACTCGGACGTCCTCGGCCCGAATACATTCGGCTCCGGCTCACTCGATACCTACATTCCCAACGCACGCGCCGACAATGCAATTGCCTACAAGGGAAAGTTCGGAGCCCTGACAATTGGCGCGACATACAGCTTCGGCCGCGACGCAGTGAACGCAGGACCGAGCCCGGCGGGCACAAACTGTGCGGGTGAGAACCCGGCAGACCATTCGGCCTGCCGAGAGTGGTCGGCAATGGTGCAGTACGAGACCAGTCGATTCGGCGTGGCCGCGGCCTATGACGTCCTTCGTGGCGGATCGGGAGCATTCGCCGGACTGAACACCAGTGAGAAGTCCGACCAACGTTTGTCGCTCAGTGCGTATGCACTTTTGGACAAAACCAGGGTTGGTGTGGGCTGGCTGCGCCGCGACAATGAAGGCAGCCCCGCAGGGTTGAGCGACCTCTGGTACGCCGGCGCCTCCCATGACCTGACACCAGCCATCAATGTAGCCGGCCAGATTTACTACCTGCGCTATCACGGAAATGGCAACAGGGCGATGCTGTACGCGCTGCGCGGCACCTACAACTTTTCCAAACGCACATTGGTCTATGCCACGGCAGGTTACATCAACAACGATGGCCAGTTGGCGCTGTCCGTCAGCAGCGGATCGGCCGGGGCCAATCCGCTGCCGGGTGCCTCGCAACTCGGGGCGATGGTCGGCATCAAGCATGTCTTCTGAAAGCGGCATCTGTCCGCACCACTAGTCTCGCTCACAATATCCGCGCAGCGAGCGCGACGATCTGGAGTTCCACATGACACTCACTGTTCCTCCCATTCCCGCCGTCACGATTCCCGTGACTGGTAAAAATGGACTGTTTCCCGTCCGCCGGATCTACTGTGTTGGCCGCAACTACGCCGCGCATGTGCGCGAGATGGGCATGGACCCAAGCCGGGAAGCGCCGTTCTTCTTCTGCAAGCCTACGGATGCAATCGTGGTCGCCCCGGTGGGTGCCGGCGCGCAGATTGCCTATCCGCTCGCGACCGAGCAGTTCCATTTTGAGATCGAACTTGTAGCCGCAATTGGCCGCCCGGGGCGGAACGTATCCGTCGAACACGCCAATTCGCACATCTGGGGTTATGGGGTCGGCATCGACATGACACGTCGCGATCTGCAGATCGCGGCGCGCGACCGCGGCCGCCCTTGGGAGCCAGGCAAGGCCTTCGATCAGTCCGCGCCAGTTTCGCTGTTGCATCCCGCCAGCGAGGTCGGTCACCCAGCCGCCGGCGACATCTGGCTGCAGGTCAATGGCCAGGACCGCCAGCGCAGCAACCTGGACAAGCTGATCTGGTCGGTACCCGAGATCGTCGCCAATCTGTCGACGCTTTTCGAACTACAGCCCGGTGATCTTATTTTCACCGGCACGCCCGAAGGTGTCGGGCCGGTACACAGTGGTGAAGTCATGCTGGGCGGCATCACCGGGCTCACCGATATCGAGGTACGCGTTGCATAAAGACGGGTCGACCATGGATTTGTACAACTTCTTCAACAGCTCCGCGGCGTACCGGGTTCGCATTGCCATGGCGCTGAAGGGAATCCTCTGGAACCATATCGGCGTGAACCTGCGCGCCGGCGAGCAGAGCCGGCCTGCGTATCAGGCACACAACCCGAATCGGCTGGTGCCGACGCTGCTCGACGGCGGGCAAACCATCACGCAGTCCCTGGCGATCATCGACTATCTCGATCGCACTTGGCCAGTGCCGCGCTTGATTCCCGCTGAGGGGCCGGCGCGCATACGCGTAATGGAGATTGCACTGATGATCGCATGTGACATGCATCCGCTGAACAATATGCGCGTGCAGCAGTACCTGAGCGCCCGTGTGGGGATTGCCGATGCCGACAAGTCGGAATGGGTGGCGCATTGGCTCACCACTGGCTTCAGCGCGTTGGAACAATGGCTGCCTGCGGACGGCGGCTGGGGCGTTGGGGACGCACCCACGCTGGCCGACTGTTGCCTGGTGCCGCAAGTCGCCAACGCACTGCGTGCAGGGTTCAGCCTCGATCCTTTTCCATGTGTACGTCGTACCTACGAGCACTGCATGCGTCACGAGGCCTTCCGGGTGGCGGCGCCAAACGCGCAGCCCGACTACATCGCCACCCACTGATATCGACGCAGGAGACATTCGATCATGACAACTAACACCGCTACAGACGTGATGAGCCGGCGTGATGCGTTCTACCGCGAACTCCAGCCACATGCGATGGCCGCGCTCTGGACACGGCTGCGCAAGCTAATTCCTTCGGAACCTACGCCGGCTGGCGAGGCGCACTGCTGGTCCTATGGCACAACCCGCCCTTATCTAATGGAATCGGCGACGCTGATTTCAGCCGAGGAGGCCGAACGGCGTGTCCTGTTGATGGAGAATCCCGGCCTGCCGGGGAGTTCGCGCATCACCAACACGATGTATGCGGGCCTTCAACTGATCCTGCCGGGTGAGGTGGCTCCCGCGCACCGCCATACCCAATCGGCGCTGCGCTTCATCATCGAAGGTTCCGGCGCCTACACAGCCGTGGACGGCGAGAAGACATATATGGAGCCCGGCGATTTCGTCATCACACCGGCGTGGACCTGGCACCATCATGGCCACGATGGCGACACACCGATGGTATGGCTCGATGGCCTCGATATTCCCGTTGTGTCGTTCTTCAATGGTGGCTTCCGGGAGGAGTTCGAATCCGAGGCATCACCAGTCACGCGGCCAGTAGGCGATGCACTAGCGCGCTACGGGACCGGCCTGATGCCAGTGGGCCATCGATCCTCGACAATGAATTCTCCGGTCTTCAACTATCCCTACGCGCGTACGCGGGAGGCGCTGTTCGCGTTACCCCGTGCTGGCGCGCCAGATCCGCACACCGGCTACCTGATGCGCTACACCAACCCTGTGGACGGTGGCTGGGCAATGCCGACCATCGCCACGATGATCCGGCTGCTGCCATCTGGCTTTGCGACATTACCGTACCGCGCGACTGACAGCACCGTCTTTGTTTGTGTCGAAGGCGGGGGCCACGTAATGGTCAGTAATCGGCGGATCGACTTTGCACCGCACGATGTCTTCGTAGTACCGGGATGGTGCCGTTACACGCTGCACGCTAGCCAGGACCTCGTGCTGTTCGCGTATTCCGATCGCGTCGCGCAGGAAAAGCTCGGCCTGTTCCGCGAGCAGCGCTTCTGAAAAGGGAGAGAGAGGCGCCATGACCACCGTAGTTTCCTATGAGGACTTTGTCCACAGCATCGCCGCTGCCCTGCAGTTCATCAGTCATTATCACCCTCCCGACTATATCCGGCACCTCGCCAGGGCGTACGAAAGCGAGGCCAGCGAGCCGGCCAGGCAAGCGATTGCCCAGATCCTGATCAATTCACGGATGTGCGCGGAAGGCAGGCGCCCGATCTGCCAGGATACGGGCATCGTCAACGTCTTCATACAAGTGGGGATGGACGTTCGTCTCGAAGGATTCCCATCGAGCGTCGTTGATGCGGCCAATGCGGGAGTGCGGCGTGCCTACCGTGACCCGGACAATACGTTGCGTGCCAGCATCGTCGAGGATCCGCTGTTCTCGCGGCGCAATACTGGCGACAACACGCCCGCGGTGGTTCATGTCGAGCTTGTGCCGGGCAACACCGTGGTGATCGACGTGATGGCGAAGGGCGGCGGCAGTGAAAACAAGAGCAAGTTCGCGGTGCTGATGCCCAGTGATTCGGTTGCTGACTGGATCGTCAGCATAGTGCCGTCCATGGGCGCCGGCTGGTGCCCTCCAGGAATGCTCGGGATAGGAGTCGGCGGCACCGCGGAGAAAGCCATGCTACTCGCCAAGCAGAGCCTGACGACGCCGCTCGACATGCTCGACCTCAAGGCACGAGGCCCGCGGAACGCGCTGGAAGCGCTGCGCATCGAAATCCATGATCGCATCAATGCGCTCGGCATCGGGGCGCAGGGCCTCGGCGGCTTGACTACAGTGCTGGACGTCAAGATCGCCACGTATCCCACGCATGCCGCCAGCATGCCGGTCGCCGTTGTGCCAAACTGCGCGGCGACACGGCGTGCCCGCTTCGTACTCGATGGCAGCAGCCCAATGATGCTCCCAACACCGTCACCCGACCTGTGGCCGGATCTACCGATGCCGGACGGGACTGCGAGCCGCCGTGTTGATCTCGACACCCTTACTCGAGAGGAAGCCGCCACTTGGCGTGCCGGCGAGACGCTGCTGCTGTCGGGGCACATGCTGACCGGCCGCGATGCCGCGCATAAGCGCATTGACGAGATGCTCACGCGCGGCGAGCCATTGCCGGTGGATTTCCGTGATCGCATGATCTATTACGTCGGCCCCGTCGATCCGGTGCGCGGTGAGGTAGTGGGTCCATGCGGCCCGACGACATCAACACGAATGGATAAGTTTGCGGAGCGGATGCTTTCGTCGACTGGGCTGCTCGGCATGATCGGCAAGGCTGAGCGGGGGCCGGCTGCGATCGGAGCAATCAAGAAAAACGCCTGCGTATACCTGGCGGCGACCGGTGGCGCAGCATATCTGATTTCCAGGGCAGTGCGATCGGCTCGCGTCCTTGCTTTTGGAGATCTCGGTATGGAAGCCATCTACGAGTTCGATGTGGAAAATCTTCCCGTTGTCGTCGCGGTGGATGCCAGCGGCAATAGCATCCACGAAAGTGGCCCCCGAGCCTGGCGGATTGCGGCAGCGCGATAGTGACGCTAGCACAATGGATAACCCGTCGCGTGGTGCATGCGGTCACGTACGGGGCTGCGGCGCGACGACTTTGGTGGACTTAAGTCCGTGTGACCGATCGCATGCTTTGCCCATGTTGCGCATCTGGCTGATCAATCACATCTATGACACAGTAGCACTGGGAGTCTGTCGGACTTGAGCCCGAGCGAATCCGATGGATCGGTGCGACGCGTTTGTTGAGACCGCGTCGCGATGATCGAGCGCGCTCAGCGGTTGGCGAGTCTCCACGAGGGCGTATCGGGCCGCCTGAGGACTCGGTTTCGGCGTGACCGGGGCACACTTTCCCCTCACGCGGTGCGCAGCACATGCATGCGCTTGATGTTCCAGGCCATGGTCACCAAGCTCCATTCGCCTTGGGCGTGGGCCAGCCCGCGCATGCTCATCTGGCGCCAACCCATCATCCGCTTGATGATGCCGAACACCGGCTCCACCGTCTGCTTGCGCAAGCTGTAGAGGGCACGCCCGGCTTGTGTGCCCAGTCGGTGCGCCATCTGCACAACCGGGTCCGTGGTCTGGGGCGGCGGCACATCGGGGGCAAAGCGCTCCAACACGGGGGCATGATGCGACTCCCTCTTGAGCGCCAGCAGAGGATCGACCCCCACGTCGAGGCAAGCGATCACCTTGGCCTGAACGAAGAAGCCGTTGTCCGCGATCAGCGTGTGCACCTCGCCCAGCACCGCAGGCAACGCCACGATCTGCTCCAGTGTGGGCACGACTTCGCGCTTGTCGTTGCACGCCTGGCTCACGTGCTGTGTGACCACCATCATCGTCTCGGTGTCGACGCCGGCTTGCGCGTTGTAGCTTTGCTCGAAGCCCCCGCCCGAGACGGGCATGATGCCCGAATCTTCATCCGTGAGGTTCACCTGGTCACCGTCCTTGGGGCCGGCCTCTGGCGGCTCGGGATCCTTGCCGCGCGGCTTCTTGCCGGCATCCCTCTGAGACGTGCGCTTGGCCGTCTTGGCCTCGTACTCCTGCTGTTCGCGCTGATGACGCTCAGCGGCGCGCTGCTCGATCTTTGCCTTGGCCAGCGCCATCGCGCTCAAGCGATCTTCGCGTCGAGCGCTCTCCGCCGCGGGATGGCTGCACGGTCGCTGTTCTCGGCCAGCGCAAGCACCGCCTGCACTTCCTGTCGCAACTGCGCCTCGATCTTGTGGGCATGACCCCACGACAGCGCGCGGTGCTTGCTCGCGTTGGCGTCGATCTTGGTGCGCAATGTGCCCGAGCTTGAGCAGTTTCATCTCGCGCGCCAGCACCAGCACCTGCACGAACAGCAACTCCACTTCCTTCAGGAATCGACGTCGGAACGTCGCCAGCGTGTCGTGATCCGGGTGGGTGTTTGCTGCCACGTAGCGGAAAGCCACCGAGTCGAAGGTCGCGCGTTCGATCTTGCGGCTGGAGTGCATGCCGTTGGCATAGCCGTAGATCAGCAGGCCCAGCAACACTGCCGGATGGTGCGCCGCCGAGCCCCGGCCCGCATACTGGCGCGTCAGTTCGCTCAGATCAAGCTGCTCGATGACTTCGACCACGAAGCGCGCCAGGTGATCGCTCGGTAACCATTCGTCCACCTACGGCGGCAGCAGGTACGCAGTGTCTCGGTCAACGGGAACGAGGCGGCTCATCGGGGTCGTCTGTCGGTTGTGCTGCCACGATTATCTGGGAGGGCGTCATTGAGTGGAAGGCTGGAAAGCCCGACAGGCTCCTAGACTCCTCACACCGTCGCTCGCGTGGTCCGACTTCCGGAGTGCCCGCGCGTGATGGGCAAGGAAGTCGTTCCCATGACCCACAAGGTATTATTTTCTTCAGCCGTGGTAATCAATGAATGGCTGGATTACTTGCCTAGAATGGCCTTGTTGCGGGCGGCGATGATCTCGGCCGTTCGCTCTGTCGCGCCGTCCCCGAGTTCAAAACGAAGGTCCCGCAAGCCCAGTGTGCGCGGACCCACGCGCAGCCTGACCTGCTCGATCGGCTCGCCGGTGCTGTCCTCGACGAGGCGGATGGGCTTCTGGGCGCTGCACCATTCGTCGCCCCATTGCAGTAGCCCAACGATGATCGGGTAGTGCGCCTCTCCCTTTTCCGTCAGTCGGTACTCGGTACGCCGTTCGCTGCCCTCGGCCACCACGCGATCGGCACGGACAGCTTCGTTGTTGCCGGCGTGCTTTCGCAGGTCTCGGCCTCGCTTGGCGTATCGGTGGTGCTGGCCGGCCAGATGGTGACGCTGTATGCGATCAGCTATGCGCTGCTGTCGCCCATCATCGCTGCAGCGGCAGCGCATTGGCCGCGCAAGCAGTTGCTGCTCACGGGTCTCGCCGTGTTCGTGGTGGGCAACGTGGTGACCGCTGTGGCGCCGAACATCGAACTCGTGCTGGCCAGCCGACTCATTGCGGGCCTGGGCGCGGCCATGTTCAGCCCGACCGCGACGGCAACTGGCGCGTCGTTGGTGCCGCCCGAGCAGCGTGGGCGCGCGCTCGCCATCGTGATCGGCGGTCTGTCCAGTGCAACGGCGCTGGGCGCGCCGCTGGGCACCTTCATCGGCGGCGCGCTGGACTGGCGCGCGACGATGTGGTTCGTGGCCGCCGTCGGCACGCTGGCCGGACTGGGCGTAGCGTGGCGCTTGCCGGAGATCCCGACGCCGCCGGCCATCAGCCTGTCGCGCCGCCTTGCACCGCTGGCGGATACTCGCGTGCTGCTGACTCTGCTGACCACCTGGATGATCTATGCGGGCCTCTTCCTCGTCTACACCTACATCGGCCTGAGCTTCGACCGCGCCACCGGCGGAGACCCGCGCGTGCTGGCGGCCTTGCTGCTGCTGTGGGGCGTGGCGGCGACCGCCGGCAATTTCGCCGCCGGCCGCCTGACCGATCGCTACGGCAGCCGCCGCATCATCAACGCCGCCATTGCCGTACTGGTCATCGACTTCGCCCTGTTGCCGCTGACGTCGGCATCGCTGGTGACCGCGGTCCCAGCTCTGATCGTCTGGGGCGTGTGCGGCTGGGGCGTGCTGGTCCCGCAGCAGCACCGGCTCATCAGTATCACGCCGGCCGCGTCGCCGCTGCTGCTGGGGCTGAATTCGGCGGCGATCTACGTCGGCGTATCGATGTCAGGCGTCATTGGCGGCGCGGCCATCGCCTGGTTCGACCCTCATGCCCTCGGCCTCGTGGGTGCGGTCTTCTTGGCGATAGCGCTGTTCGTCGCCGAATGGGCGCGACAGCGGATCGTCCGGCCGGAAGTCCAACGGGCCGGCGTGGTCGGCGCAACATCCGATTCGGCGCGCTGAAGCTGAGGAGGGAACCCCGACAGGCGCACGGGCGTCATCGGATCGAATCACGGATGAATCAATCGATGGATTGGGCAGCAGAGCATGGCAGACAGACAGAACGGCCGGGCCGGCAGGCGGCGATGGCTATTGGCAGGTGGGGCACTGGTCGTGACGACCGGCACGCTGGTCGCAACGATGGCATTGAAGGACACGCGCGCGGCAACAGCCCCGGCGGCCGCCGCGCCCGAGGTCTTCGTGAAGACACTGGCGCCCGAGAACGTACGCGTCTGGGCCAACTTCTCCGGTCGCCTCAATGCGGTGGACGAGGCGCTGGTTCGGCCTGAAGTGGGCGGCAAGATCGTGGAAGTCCGTGTGCGCGACGGGCAAACGGTGAAGGCGGGCGATGTGATGTTCGTGATCGATCCGCGTCCCTATGGCGCAGCTGTGGCCCGTGCCCGCGCCGACCTGGCGTCGGCCCGTGCGCGCGCCGAGTTCGCGGCCGCCGAGCGTGAGCGCGCCAAGGGCCTGATCGACGCCGACGCGATCCCGCTGAGCCTGCACGACCAGCGCACCAACGAAGACCGCATGGCCAAGGCGGCCGTGCTGGCGGCCGAAGCCGCGTTGCGCCAGGCCGAGATCAATCTCGACTATGCCTACGTCAAGGCGCCGATCGCCGGCCGCATCAGCCGGGCGGAAGTCACCGTCGGCAACCTGGTCCAGCCCGGCGCGAATGCGCCCGTGCTGACCCGCATCGTGTCGAACGACGGCATCTATGCCGACTTCGATGTTGACGAACAGGCCTATGTCCAGTCGATTCACCGTTATGCCGAGACCCAAAAAAAGGAGCAGCACATCCCGGTGGAAATGCGTGTGCAGGGCGACACGGAGCGCATCTACCCAGGTGTGATCTACACGTTCGACAACAAGATCGACACCCGCAGCGGGACGATCCGCGCGCGGGCGAAGTTCGAGAACCGCGACGGGGCGCTCGTCCCCGGCATGTTCGTCTCGATCGGACTCTCCGACAGTGGCGACACATCCGCGCTGGTGGTGCCGGACGTGGCCGTCGGCAGCGACCAGAGCAAGAAGTTCGTGTACGTGGTTGGCCAGGACAACAAGGTGGCCTATCGGGTTTTTCTGGCTGCCGATAGTGACAGGGCGGGCTGGTCCGGCAAACAGCAACTGCGTTCACAGGTCGTTGGCTTTTGAGCAACGTAAGCGGCTGGCACCTCGCAATGCACCAAGGCACGTTGAACACAGGGCGCGTGGTTCGGGAGTAGCGCTTCGCGTCACACCTGGGTCCTGTGGATGTTTCAAAATGCGTGAGATCAATCAGCAGCGCGTGCGGTATTTCCGGGAAGTCCTAGTTCACGGCACCATCCGCGGAGCGGCGGACAGCCTCAATACCTCGCCCTCGGTGATTAGCCGGCAGATCCAAAGAGGCGTTCGGCTCGACCCTGTTCGAGCGAGAGCCGCGCGGCCTGCGGCCGACGGCGGCGGCAGCGCACCTGATTGAATCTTGGCGGGGCTACTGGTCGCACCAGGAGAGACTTGAAGACCAGCTGCGCGCGCTGGAGGGGCTGCAGCAAGGCGAGGTCCAGCTGGCCATGAGCGAGGGCTATGTGGATCCACTGGTCAATGAAGTCCTGGCGCCGTTCTGGGCGCAATACGCCGAGCTCGACTTCCGGCTGGAGATCCTGCCGGTGGATGACGTCCTGAACGGAGTTGCGGAAAGTCGTGCGCACATCGGCCTTGCCTACAATCCGCCGCCGCATCCGCGCATCAAGTATCATGCGCGCGCATCGCAGCCCGTGGTGCTGCTGCTCCGGCGTGACCACCCGCTGGCCTTGCGCGGCGGCCCGGCCAGCATCCGGAACTTGCAGTCGTACCCGCTCGCGATGATGCCCGCGTCGTTTGGCGTGGGGCACGCGCTGCAGATGCTGGAGTTTGCCGAGACCGTCAGCATCCGGCCAACGCTGGTGAGCAACTCCCTCACGGCGCTCAAGCAGTTCGTCGCCTACGAGAATTTCATGACGCTGATCGGCGAGTTCGCCGCGTATCGGGAGATCGCGGCCGGCACGCTCGCGGAGGATGACGATGTTTTCTGGCGAGGGGAAATGACTGGAACTTCGCCGGACTGCGCGGCAGGTCGGGCGCAATCTGGCCGCCACAGCCAGTCCGACTGGCCACGCCGTTGGGGGCGACGCTGCACATCCCATGGTGCAGTACATTGCACAGGGTGCTGCCATGGCGCTCGAAGAACCGATCTCCCTCGCCACAGAGTTGGACGCCGCAGATGGTGCGTGCGCACAGGCGTTTCAGAGGTATCAGGACGTGCGGATTGTACGGTCGGCGCGCGTTCAGATTTCGTCGCTGATGCTGGATCGGATCTACCATGCTGGCGGCGTCGAGCGACTAGTACGCAATTCGGTCTTTGAGGGACGAACGCCCTCCGAATACTACGACCGGCTAGCATGGCTATTCACCGCGCCGGCATATGTGCGCCAGTGGCATTCGTTGCCCGATTTCGATATGGCCGCGGATGGCATGCACGTCGCCGCTGTCGCCGAGAAACGAGATGATACTGCCCAGCCGCGGCGTGTATGCTAAGCTCCGCACGGGTCCCGATGGCGATGCTACCATGAGGCCTTCACGGTAGCGCGCCTGGCGGACACTCCTGTTCCGCGCGCACCGGCGCGCAGTGGATCAGCGACGGATCGCTTCATTCTGCAGATGGATCAGTTCGACCTCAACCTAATGCGCATCTTCGACGCCTTGTGGCGTCACCGCCATCTGGGAAGGGCTGCGGAAGAGCTCGGGCTTAGCCAGCCGGCGTTGTCGCATGCTCTGAAGCGCTTGCGCGAGCAGGTGGGAGACGTGCTTTTCGTCAAGGCCCACGCTGGCATGCAGCCATCAGCCAGGGCAGTCGATATCGCACCGGTCATACAGGACATGCTCTCGGGGGTACGGGAGCGTATCCTCGTCACACCGCAGTTCGAACCGTCTTTAAGCAAACGCGTCTTCACTATTGCGATGTCGGACATTGGTGAGTTGACGTTCCTACCGCGGCTGCTACGGCATCTGGCTGGCGTGGCTCCCCGGGTAAGCGTCAAGACCGTATCGCTGAGCCCGCGCGAACTCGGCGAGGGTCTGCAGCGCGGCGAAGTAGACCTTGCAATGGGCCACTTGCCAGACCTTTTCGGCACGGACATGTACCAGCAGCGGCTGTTCACTCACGGCTTCGTCTGCATTGCTGGAAGGAACAACCCACTCGCTGTCAGAACCCTGACTCGCGAGCGATACTGTCGAGCGTCCCACGCGGTCGTGCAGTCCGAAAGCCGCACTCATGATCTCGTGGAGCGGTATCTGAGAGAGAACGGCATCCAGAGAAATGCGCAGCTATGCTGTCCGCACTTCCTCAGCATCCCGCAAGTGGTGGCCGCAACGCACCTGATTGCCACCGTAAGCCAGTCGATCGGCGAGGTCTACGCCGATCATGCGGAGTTGCGTCTGCTTGCTCCTCCCTTTGACTTCCCTCACTACGACGTGAAACAACACTGGCATCGTAGCCAGCATGGTGACCCCGGCAACCGCTGGCTGCGCGGGGTCACCATGGCATTGTTCAGCAAATAGTGGCAGCGCCACGGCTGTCATTCACAACGCTAATCAGCGTCTTTTCCTCCACGACATTGCCTGATGGCTCTGCAATCGAGGATAGTCGGTCTATCCTGCGTACTCATTCGCTGAGACTTGCCGGTTTGACCGGCTCATGGAGTTCCCTATGCAGAACCGAATCAAGAAGAACACGCAAGACTTCGATGTCGACATCCTGGTGATCGGCGGTGGCAGTGGAGGCGTGCGCGCTGCTCGTCTGGCCGCGGAACGCGGCGCACGCGTTGCGCTGGTGGAGCAGGGCGCCATGGGCGGCATCTGAGTCAATGCCGGATGCATTCCCAAGAAGCTTTACAGCTATGCGGCGAGCTACGCGCACGCCTTCGAGGAGGCGACCGGCTTTGGCTGGGCGGTGCCAAACGGTCAGCGCCTCGATTGGCCCACACTAAAGCATCGCCGAGCGGCAGAGATCGCTCGCCTCATTGAGGTCTACGAGCATATGCTTGCGACCGGCGGCGTCCAGGTTCTACGCGGCCGTGCTCGGCTGACCGATGCGCACACGGTCGTCATCGGCAATCATCAGATAACGGCAGAGCATATCTTGGTTGCGACCGGCGCGAGTGCTAGCCTTCCCGACATGCCGGGCCGGGAACTGGTGATGACATCCGATGCCATGTTCGATCTTCCACAAGTGCCCGGATGATTGCTGGTGGTTGGCGGTGGATCGCTTGCGAGTTCGCCGCGATCTACAGGGCGCTCGGCGCCGAGGTAATCCTGGTGTACCGTGGAGCGGGACTGCTAAGCGGCTACGACGACGTCCGGGAGTTCCTGCAAGGAAAGATGGAAGCGGATGGTATCGAGTTTCGGTTCAACGCTACCGTTCGGAAGGTACAGACTGTGGCCGGCCATCGCATCGTCACGTTGAGTGACGGCGAGCGTATTGTGGCAGATGCCGTTCTGTGCGCGACCGGCCGTTGGCCGAACACGAGTGGACTTGGACTGGAAGAGATCGGCGTTGCCCTAACATCAGACGGTGCCATTGCGGTCGATGCCCGGTTTCAGACGAGCGTGCCGTCGGTCTATGCCGTGGGCGACGTGATCGACGCATACAACTCACACCCGTCGCGCTGCGGGAAGCGACGGTGCTCATGGACTGGTTGTTCGCTAGAGCGGCACCCTTCGCATCGACTACTCCGCCATTCCGACGGCCGTATTCACTCATCCGAACACTGCGACCGCAGGGCTGAGCGAGACACAAGCGCGCACGATTCAAAAGGGGTAGCAATCTACCGCAGTACCTTTCGCGCGCTGAAGCATATCTTGAGTGGGAGGGCAACACGTACGCTGATGAAGCTTGTGGTCGACGCCGACACCGACTGCGTAGTCGGGGTACTCATGGTCGGTGAGGAAGCAGGCGAGGTGGTCCACGGCAGCCGAGGAGTTCGTCACAATGAGAACCGCCATCACCGAGCCCGATTACGATGTACCCGCAGAGGTCTGCAGGCCAGCCTCGAGTCCGATGGTCGATGGCGATGCCAAACCGACGTCGGAACGCCAGACGCAATCTTTTGCACGCTAATGCATCGGGATTAGCCCCTGGACGGGGGCTTCCGAACGGTAGAGGCCTTGCCAGGAGGAAGCGAGCGATTCAGACGACCCCCCTTATCGAAATGTGCGCCTAAGCAGGCAGGCGGCCCGAGTTGGTCGGCGCTGCCGGCGACCGAGATGCGTCCGTCGCCATGCCAGCGTTTTCAACGGGCAGCTCTAACAGGCCGGTGCGGAGCATGAAAGCCATCGAAGCGACGGATGGGGCGCAATGCCTTAGTTTGTCGCAGAGTTCGAGCCGCTTCAGAACATCGCGCGGCCCTGGTCGGTAAGCTGTCCGCGACTAGTGCTGCCAATCAGTCCTTGAGCGCGAGCGAAGCTTCTGGGGCGCGGCGGAAGCTGATTGCCAGGCGATTGAACGCATTCATCAGGCTGATGGCCATTGTCAGATCGGCCAGTTCCTTTTCGCTGAAGACTGCCGCGGCTGCTTCGAACGCGTCGTCCGGAACATGCGTATCGGCAACACGAGTCACTGACTCCGCCCAGGCAAGGGCGGCCTTCTCCCGGTCACTGAACAGCGTGCCGGCTTCATGCCAGGCTTGCACCAGTGCGAGCTTCTCGAGCTTGACGCCCTTCTTGACAAGATCACGGGTGTGCATGTCCAGGCAATATGCGCATCCGTTGATCTGGCTAACGCGCAGATATACCAACTCGACCAATACATCGTCGAGTCCCGACTGCATGATGTAACCATAGACACTGCCAAAGGCCTTTACGCCAGCAGGGGATGCTTTCGTGTAATCCAGTCTCATTTCAAACTCCTACTTGTCATTGCTAGTCAGTTCCTGATCGTTGGAATTGACGACGAAAATGGCCAGAAGCGTGGCTGGTTGCGTCCGGCTCGCGTTGCGACTGACCAGGTGACGGGACCCAGGCTCCTCGTAGAAGCCTTCACCCGCTTTGTAGATGCGTTCCTTTCGGCTTAACCGTCTTGGAGAGCCCGTGCGCAACGGCGATGCCTGCGGAGGCGATTCCGATCGCTGCCAGTGAGAGCAAAGGAATGCGCTTGTTTTCATAACGGATCTCCTTGGTGAGGCCATATGAGTCCCTCCGGCAAGCCTAGGCGTGGGACCGAAGCTTCGCTAGCAGCATTGCCATCTGGCGCGCCACTTGTTGGCCGCGCTCATTCTGGCAACGCCAGTCGTCACGATAACAACTGTGCCTATGGCGCCGACCAATCGGAGCCGTCTCTAGATCTACTTCATCGCTGTTCATACTACGAACAATGAAGTCGTAGTAAAGATAATCGATCTAAGGTGAAAGTGCAAGCCGCAGGCAGGAAGCGCACGAATTGGCACAAACAATGTCGCACCTTGCGTGCAGCCGTGGGTTACCGTTGAGCTGATCAGGTCGCTACGCCAGCTAAGGATTTGCGCGTCACGCGAAACCAAACATTGAGTTAGGAGCATGAAAGCATGTCGAAACGTATTGTTGTTATCGGTGCCGGCTTTGCCGGCATGTGGAGCGCTTTGGCCTCGGCTCGCCTTCTGGATGAAGTGGGGCGCACTGACGTGGAGATCGCGCTTATCGCGCCGGCGGCAGAACTGCACCTCCGCCCGCGGCTCTACGAGAAAAATCCAGGCGGTATGAAGGCGCCACTGCAGGAGATCTTTAAGGCTGTTGGCGTCAAATTCATTTAAGGCGTGGTGGAGCATATTGATGTGGCAAGCCAGGAAGTGGAATTTTTGGGGGTGGGTGCCGATACGTCGCGCAGCAAGCTTGGCTATGACCGCCTGGTCCTCGCCGCTGGCAGCCGGCTGTTCCGGCCGCAGATCCCGGGGCTCGATCCGTATGCGTTCGATGTGGACCAGGTCGCGAGTGCTGCGGAGCTTGACGCGCATCTCTCCAACTTGGCCAACCGCCCCGAAAGCACGGCGCGCAACACGTTAGTGGTAGCCGGTGCCGGCTTCACCGGTATCGAAACTGCTGCGGAAATGCCGGCCCGTCTGCGCGAGGTGCTCGGCGCAGACGCCGCCGTGAACGTCATCATGGTCGAGCGCAACACCGATATTGGTCCCGATCTTGGTGCCGGTCCACGCCCCGTGATCACGCAGGCTCTGTCTGAACTCGGTGTGACATGGAAGCTCGGATCTGGTGTCGCAGCTGTCGATGCGAACGGCGTTACGCTTGAGAACGGCGAGCGCATTGAGACTAATACCGTTATTTGGACCGGGCGTGCACGAGCCAGTGCCCTAACATCGCAGATTCCGGCGGAACGCGACGACTTTGGTCGACTTCATGTCGATCGAAACCTCAAGGTCAAGGGTGTCGATACCGTCTATGCAACCGGTGACGTTGCCTGTGCGGCCACCGATGATGAGGGAAACCGCACTTTGATGTCTTGCCAGCACGCGATGAGACTGGGTCGGACAGCAGGACATAACGCGGCGGCGGACCTGCTAGGAGCGACGCCGATTCCTTCCAGCCAGAAGAGGTATGTCACTTGCCTGGATCTCGGGCCGTGGGGGGGTGCCCCTATGTGGTTCGTCAAGCATTAGGGGCGGATTTCGGTTGATAGAAGGTGCCGTCACGCAGCATGGCGAACAGCACGTCGCAGCGACGTCTGGCAAGAGCAATGAGCGCTTGGTTGTGGCGCTTGCCCTGTTGGACCTTGCGGGCGTAGTAGTCCCGTGAGACAGGGTCCCGCAAGGCGGCAAAGGCAGAGAGGAAGAGTGCTCTCTTAAGGACCTTGTTGCCCCGCCTGGACGGGTGCTCGCCACGGATGGATGAGCCGGAGCGTCGAGTTACTGGCGCCAGGCCAGCGTAGGCGGCAAGATGCGCGGCCGAAGCGAAGACTTTGTGGGCGACTTCAGTGAGGAGTCTGGCGGCGGTCCTGACGCCGACTCCCGGCATGCTGGTCAGGACTGGCCAAAGAGGGTTCGCATGCACCAGGCGTTCAACTTCGCTGGCAACCTCGTCGCGTTGCTTGCGTAAGGCAGCGAGCTGCTGTGCCAGACGCGGCATGACGATCGTTGCTGCCTGAGTGCCAGGTACGATTACCGCCTGCTCGCTGAGCGCCTGAACGATTTCGGCCGCGAGGCTTTTGCCCATGCGGGGTGCGAGTTTGGTGAGGCGGTTAGCGAGCGTCTTCTCGCTGGCGGCTGCAAGTTCGGCGGGCGACGGATATCGCTCAAGCAGGTCAAGCACGGCTGGATGATCGAGGCGCGGCCCCAGAACCCGCTCCAGAGCGGGATGGATCTGGGTGAGCAGTCCGCGAATGCGGTTGCTAGTCTGCGTGATCTGCGCGGCGAGATCGTCATCGAAGCCGCACAGCATGGTGAGTTCGGCAAGTTGCTCGTCCGCCAGTCTAAGCGAGCGCAGCGTATGCGGCATTGAGCGGGCGGCTTCTGCAATGATGGCGGCATCGCGGGCGTCAGTCTTGGCTTCACCTGCATGCAGATCGGCGATGCGGCGCATGGCCAGACCCGGCAGATAGGCGACCAGGACACCTTCATCACGGGCGACTGCCACAGGCAGCGCGCCGATGGTGGCGGGCTGATCGACGATGAACAGAAGTTGGCCGTGTGCCTTGAGTTCGGCGATGAGCGCGCGCAGTTTGGCCTCATCGTTGGGCAGCGCTTTGTTGTACAGGCGCTTTCCGTTCCGATCGAGAGCGACGGCATGATGGTGGCCTTTGCCGACATCGACGCCGACGAATACATCGACGGAGCTATGTTGTTGGTTGTCTTGCATCGAAGGTTTTGCAGATTGAGCGGTTTGGCCTGCAACAACGGTGGCAAGTCTCGGCATCCACGTTACGGACGGCCTCCAGATGTTCCAGCCGAGCCCCTATTAGCGATCACCAGCCACCCACCAGGCCCGGTGACAACACCCCCCGGATCATGGGCGACTGGGGGCGAGAATCATGCCGGGCCTGGCTGGCCAAAGCCCCGATCATCGGGACACGAAGATAGTAACGGGGGCCGTATACACAGAAGGTTGGGACCGCCAGGTGAAGCTGGTGGGTGCGGAAGCCAAGGCGCTGAAGACGCGGATCAACACCCAGCGGATCTATCCGCCAAGTGCAAATCGTGTCGAAGCGCTAGCTTCGGCCGATCCGCACCTTGCCGTGGTGGCGTGACAGCTTAAGCAAGCATGAACGAGGGCGATCCAGATGATCGCCCTCATTGCATTCTGTTGTTACATCGAAGCGGCTGGGCCCATCGCAATGATGCGGTTCAGGCGCGTTTTCGCGCTCTCGCTTGCACGGGTTCGGCCTTGTCGCTGCGTCTGTTGGCCTGGCGATCGGTCAACCATTGAACGATTTGCACGCCGTAGCCAGTCGGAGCCTTGTTGTTGGTGCGCTCGGCCAGCGTGTGCCGCTTGAGTTCTGCGCGCATGGCTTTTTCCGCGATCTGCATGACCCCACGGATTGAGCATACGCCTCGCGTGGCCCACACCGGCGGCTATCCTCGAATATTGCGCAGCGCTCGCGAATCTCGCAGCAGTCGAATATTGGCTTGTCCCCGTCGATCGCTACCACCACGTCGTGCACAGCAATGCGTGCGGCCGGGCGTGCCAGCCTGAAGCCACCCTTGATGCCCTCAGTGGCCACTACCAATTCCGCCTTAGCCAATTTGGTGAACAGCTTGGCCAGAAACTCGGTGGGAACGCCCTAGTTTAACTACGAGCCCACCAGCAGCAATTCCGGCGATTGGTGTATTGCTATGTATCAGGAACGGCAAGCGATACTTGCCCATACAATGTCACCACAACGGGCAGCTGGCGTGTGATGAAATTTGGTGACTATCTCAAAACTGCGCGCGATCGCTTTACCTGGCCCGCGCATCGAGGCAGCCCATCTACGAAAAGGACCATGTCATGCGCCACAACCTGAAGTACCTTGCGGCTGTCGCCATTGCGGCGACATTCTGCGTAAGCGCATCCGCGCAAACAGCACAGGATGCCGTGCGGCCACCCGCCATTCTTCCGCTCAACAGCGAGCCTGCCCCCAGGCTGATAGCGTACCCGGCACTTGCCGAGCCGCTTGCGCGCGGCGTAGTCATTGTCCAGTTCCGGACCGAGAATTTCCGCGTCATGCCCGTATTTGGCAAACAAGCAGTCGATATCTCGCCACGCATCGGGCATCTGCACGTAACAGTAGACGACGTTCGTGGTACCTGGGCCCATACTAGTGAAGACCCGATCATCGTCGTCGGGCTCACGCCGGGGCCGCACAAGCTTCGGCTCGAGTTGGCTGACCCGAGCCACAAGATCCTGGCTACGGAGGTGGTAGCCGTCACGGTCCCGGATCTAAGAATCTCGAAGCCGCACGAGCATTGATGTATTGTGCGCCCGTCTGTTTCAGGTGGGCGCGTGGACTGCTTCGTTGAGGAATCTGCTTTAGGGCTACGCTGAATAAGCTGCCGAATTTTTGTGGAGCGGTTCGACGTGGAGCCTATTCGCTTTGAAAAATGGCCGTGATGACGAGATTTTGGCATGCTGCGCCCCCAACGGGGTGTGTCGGCGAGGCGCTCGCCCCGCACGCGCCCATTATGGGCGGACTGCTCCCATCAGATGTCCTGGGCTCAGGTAAAGATTGGCCAGCGCTAGGGCTGTGAAGGCCCGGCCGGCATTCTTTTTCAGGCCGCGGTAGCGGACTTTGGTGAAGCCCCACAGGCGCTTGACCACGGCAAAGACATGTTCGACCCGGGCACGGATCTTCGATTTGTTTCGGTTCTTCCCGCGTTGCACCTCGTCAATCTGGCCGTTCTTGCGGGTACGCTGATTGGTGAAGTCCTTGGCGTGAGGAGCTTTCGATGCGATCAGCTCCTGCTGACTGGCGTAGGCACTATCTTAAACGCGCTGTTCCTGCCCATGCAGTAACTGGGGCAGCGCATGCTTGTCGTGGACATTGGCCGGCGTCACGACTGCCGAATGGGCCAACCCACTCTGGCTGTCCACGCCAATGTGCAGTTTCATGCCAAAGTACCACTGCTGTCCTTTCCGCGTCTGGTGCATCTCGGGGTCGCGAGCCTTCTCCTCGTTCTTCGTCGAACTGGGGGCACCGATGATCGTGGCATCCACGATGGTGCCGGTCTTCAGCTTCACGCCACTGGCCTGCAGGACCCGGCCTACCTCAGCAAACAGCCGCTCGGCAAGCTGGTGCTTCTCCAGCAGGCGGCGAAGCTTCAGCAGCGTGGTGGCGTCCGGCACCGGCTCACGACCCAGGTCAATACCTACAAAGCGGCGCAGGCTGGCGCTGTCATACAGCGCCTCTTCGCAAGCCAGATCCGCCAGGTTGAACCAGTGCTGCAAAAAGTGGATGCGCAGCATCCGCTCCAGGCCAATGGGTGGCCGGCCGTTGCCGGCCTTCGGATAGTACGGCTCGATCACCGCGCACAACGCCCCCCACGGCACGATCGTTTCCATCGTCGCCAGAAATGCCTCACGTCGCGTTGGCTTACGGTATTGCTCGAATCCCGCCCCTTGATCTGCACCCGCTGCCAACGTCATCTGCTTCATGTTCTTCTCTTTGCGTTCTTGATCCCCTCACATAACGCTCTTCCTCATGAAGCGGAGGACTTAATCAGCATTGCCTTAGTTGGCCCAACCTAAATTCGCAGGATGCATGGAAGGGTTGCTTGCTACGAGCGATGTCTCTTTGTGCCTTGAGGGCTTCGGCTGCGGTGGCATTTCGCGAGCGCCATCTCTATGCTTCTGATGACACTCACGCCTAAGCTGCCTCCGCGCCCAATGCGAGGAAGATCCTTACGGATTGCGAAGCCACGCATCGTTCTTTAAGGAGAACCCCCTAGCTTCGACCCTGGAAAGGGATGTTGCTGTGTCGACATCTCGTTGACGATCGACCCTGCCCATACCGGTGGTCGCAATTCGCGCCAGGGACATGCTGCTTCCAATTGCGCGGCGAGTCGGAATAGCGTGTCCTCCCGCCCGAAGCCAGACATAAAATGCGACCCGATTGGCAGACCCGCTTGCAGGTCGATGGAAAGCGGCACTGACATCGCTGGCGTTCCGGTTACGTTCGATAACGCAGTAAATGGTGACTGGTCAAAAACGTGTGCGATCCAGCCAAGCCCATCCACGGACGTTTCTACCCGGTTGTATTCGCCAATTTGAGGTGGAAGTCCGGGTAGCGTCGGTGTCAGCAGAACGTCGTAGTCGCCGAAGAACCTACCCAGCGCCCGTGTGACCGTATTTCTGACTTGCAATGCCGACAGGAGCTCTACGGCGCCAATCTCAATGCCGTATCGATAGAGCGCGAGCGTTGCGGGTTCAAGTTGTTTTTCATCCACCGTTCGTCCGGTGGCTGCGGCAATGCCGTTGATCCGGAGCGCCGCGTTGGCAGCCCAGATTTGCGCATTGCATTGCACAAAGGCATCCCAGCTCACTCCCAAATCTGGCGCTACCTCATGGACATGATGACCCAGGGTCTCAAGTGTCCTTGCCACCTTACTCAAAGCGTCAGCGACCCGCGTGTCAGTACGTGCGGCATTTAATGGATTCACCATGAACCCGATCTTCAGATTTCCCGGCTGTTGCCGGATCTCGGATAGATAGCTGGCTTTGGGTGGGGCAATGTAGTAGGGATCGCCCACGCCGCCGCCGTGGATCGCATCAAGCAGCGCAGCACTGTCTCGCACAGTCCGGCTCACGGCAAAATGCACGCCCAGACCATTCCACACTTCGTCCACGTAGGGACCGTTCGACACGCGGCCCCTGGTCGGTTTCAGACCGAAGAGCCCGTTGCAGGAGGCCGGCACCCGTATCGATCCGCCTCCGTCCGTCGCATGCGCAATGGGAACCATACCGGCGGCCACCGCCGCAGCTGCTCCCCCGCTCGATCCGCCCGCGCCATGTTGCAGACTCCAGGGGTTCCTCGTAGGGCCGTACAGCGCGGGTTCGGTCGTCGTGCTGACCGCCAGTTCCGGCATGGTTGTGCGCCCGAGCGTAATCAGGCCTGCGTGACGGAAGCTCGTCATCACGTACGAGTCTTCCTTTGCGATGGTTCCCATCGCCAGACGACTGCACATTTCGCTCCTGCGTCCCTGCATACTGACGCCGAGATCCTTGAGGAGAAACGGCACGCCGCCGAGCGGTCTCGGATCGGCGCGCATGATGCTGGCGGACTGTATCTCAGCCTCGTCGGGCCAGTAATCGAGCACAGCGTTTACCTGGGGATTAGCCGCCTCGATGGCAGACAATGCGGCTTGCGCCACTTCCATTGCAGTCACTTCCCGCGTAGCGATGAGGTGATGCAGCCCCATGCCGTCAAGGGCGGTATATTCGGCGAGTTTCATGTGGACGTTCTCTTTCAGGGAGACATCGGGACAGCGCGCGCATCGGCAGCGTTGCGCACCTGTCTGTTCTGGCCGCAGGCAACGACGGACATTTGTCCGGCATCGCCCCCGGCTGTCTCATAGGCGAGTACCTACCGACAGGTGTGATTACGTGGCCGGAGCCTCTACTTCGCTTGACGCACGCTGGCCGGCAAGGGCGACTCGTGGCGAAGCGCGGCATCGCCGCTTGGCTTCAGGCGAAGGAACATGATGATGAATGCACACATCAGCAACAACGCTGCCATCAGCAGGAACCCGGGGTAGATGCTGCCGGTCAGGGATTTCGACCAACCGATGATGCTTGGGCCGAAGAAGCCGCCAGACAGTCCAATCGTATTGATCAGAGCAATGGCTCCCGCTCGTGCGTTGCCCTTGATGTACGCGGAAGGAATGGCCCAGAAGACGATGTTGGCCATCCACATCAGGCCGGTAGCGAAGGTAACGCATACCAGTGTCACTGCGAGACTGCCGTCGGCGAGGTACCAGCCAATGAAGCAAAGACAGCTTATGGCAGCCGGCACAGCGATGTGAATCCGGCGCTCCTGAAGCCTGTCGGAGCTACGGCCGCCGAAGAAGATGGCAAACGCCGCCGCCACATAAGGAATGGCTGCATACCAACCGAGGAGCTGTGTGCTGGTGACACCAGCGGACTTGATGATAGTCGGCAGCCAGAAGCTCAAGGCATAGATCGGCGCGATGATGCACAGGTAGGCTACCGCCAGGACATACACCTTGGGATCGCGCAGTACCGTGAGAAACGACTCGTGCCGCTGCTCTGCACCTGTGTTCGTTTCCGCGGCCAGGACGCGTTTCTCCATGTCATTGAGCCATTTCGCCTTGGATGGACCATCGACGAGCAGGAAGTAAGCCGCAACGCCAAGCACGAGGGTGGGAGCGCCCTCTATAAGAAACATCCATTGCCACCCGGCGAGATTGGCCGTACCGGCGAACGCCGTCATGATCCACGCCGACAGCGGTCCCCCAACAATTCCGCTAAAAGGGCCCGCAAGCCAAACCATCGATATTGCACCGGCGATGCGGCCAGGACCATACCAGCGCGACAAGTAGAACAGGACGCCCGGCGCGAAGCCGGCTTCGAAGACGCCCAGCAGAAAGCGTAGGGCGTAGAACACCGGGACGCTATTGACGAACACCATGCACATCGAGGTAATACCCCAGAGCACCATGATGCGGCTGAAGGTAAGCCGGGCGCCAACCCTGGGCAGCAAAAGGTTGCTTGGCACCTCGAACAAGACATAGCCCACGAAAAATATTCCTGCTCCGATGCCGTAGGCGGCGTCGGAGAAGCCGAGGTCGCTCTGCATCTGAAGCTTTGCAAAGCCTACGTTGACTCTGTCCAGATAGGCGAACATGAAGCCAATGAACAGCAGTGGCAGCAAGCGTATATCTATCTTTCGATAGAGGGACGCACCGTCCGTCCTGCTCCCTGAAATTTGGTCTTTCTGAGACACAGACCTCTCCTTTGGTTGGTGTGTATAGCGTCGCCACGGTGTGCATCGGCGCCGGCATCCGTGGTTGAATGGTTCTGGCGTGATTGCGTGGCAACTTCGCTTCGTGTCGACCGACACTTCGCGGTGGCCGTGCGTCCGATCGCTGCCCATGTGCGGTTGATCCGCAATCGATGCGGCAGCTGGAACTGCTTATAGTGGTTCGGACATGATCGCAAGCATGGCGTCGAAGAGGACCTGCGCCCCAGCCGCGGCATCGACTTCGCGCGCGTTCTCGGCCTCGTTGTGGCTAATGCCCTTTTCGCAAGGCACGAAGATCATCCCGGTGGGAATATGTTGTGCGGTATACTTGGCGTCGTGGGTCGCGCCGGAAACGATGTTCAGGAATTTCGTGGCCCGACCGCCAGCGGCCTTGCGCACGGTTGCCACCACGCGATCGTCAAACGTTATCGGCGTGGACCTCAACAGAACCTTCGCTGACACCGGGCAGCCTTCGATCTCGCCGGCGCAAAGCTGAAGGATCGTCTCGCCGGCACGCAGGAGGAGATCGGGGTCGGGATGCCGCAGATCGATATTGAATGTCACCCTGCCTGGCACGGTGTTCGGCGATCCCGGATAAACCTCCAGCCTTCCGACGGTGAAGCGCAGGATATCCTCGGGGTCGTCTATCGCGGTGCGAATGCATCCGATGAGCGTGGTGGCGGCCACCAATGCATCCTTGCGATGCCGCAGCGGCGTCGTGCCCGCGTGGGCCTCGGCGCCCAGAAGTTGGATCTCGTAGGCATGAAGTCCTTGAATGCCCGTGACAATGCCCACATCACACGCCTGGTTCTCAAGGACCGGGCCCTGCTCGATGTGGGCTTCGATATAGGCAAAGCCGCTCATGCCAAGCGGGCGCTTCTCCAGAACCGGCAACTCGGCGACCTGGGCCTTCAATGCGCTTTCCACATCGATCCCGTTGACGTCCTTGATGGCCAATGCGTCGGTCAGCGGCAGCGCGCCGGCCGCAACGGCGGAGCCCATCGTGGGGGGGGGGAACCTTGATCCCTCCTCGTTCATCCACACAACGAGCTCGATCGGGCGTTCTGTCTCCATGCCATGATCGTCAAGCGTCTCGAGTACCTCGAAACCTGCAAGCACGCCGTAGACACCGTCGAATCTGCCTCCGGTCGGCTGGGAGTCAAGATGTGAACCCGTCAATACCGGGCTGAGGCCCGGATTCCTTCCGGGGCGGCGGATGAACAGATTGCCGATCGGGTCAATCGAGGTCTGATAGCCTCGCCTGGATGCCCACTGGAGCAACAACATCTTGCCCTGGGTGTCTTCCGCGGTGAGCGCCTGGCGGTTGACACCGCCTTTGGCCGTGGCGCCGATCCTTGCCATGGCGCTGACATGTTCCCAGAGCCGCTGACTATTGATGCGGGGACCGACAGGGGTAAGAGAGGAGGATGGCGTGGGGGCGTTCATCTGGCTGCTTGCCTTGTTGCGTTGCTTCGCATGAGCAACTGGTTGCCGCGTAGAAAATTTTCGCGCAGATATTAAGAGTTCATCTGCGTGCACTGTTTGGTTCGATCTGATGCCTCAGTCAAGTTCGACGCAGACTTCGATCTCCACGCAGGCCCCCAGCGGAATCTGTGCGACACCGAATGCCGACCGCGCATGCTTGCCGGCATCGCCGAACACGTCGACGAACAGCTCCGATGCGCCGTTGGTGACCAGATGCTGCTCGGTAAAGTCGGGCGTTGAATTAACCAGGCTCATAACCTTGACGATGCGTTTGACGCGATTCAGATTGCCGGTGTGGGCATGTAGCGTCGACAGCAGATCGATCGCGACCGCGCGGGCGGCGGCGCGGCCCTCGTCCGTCGACATCGTGGCGCCGAGCTTGCCAACCCACACGTTGCCGTGCTTCTTCGCAATGTGGCCAGACAGGTAGACAAGATTGCCGCTCTGCGCGCTCATTGCGTACGAGGCAGCCGGCGCCCCTGCGGGGGACAGCTCGATGTCGAGTGCTTTCAGTCTTTGGTGGATATCGTGTGATTGCATGATGTTTGTCGAGGGGTGGGCAAGATGGCTGGCGCCACGGGGAGTCATCGCGAGTCATGTGGCGCCGGCGCACCGGTTTCAGTCCGGCATCGGCTCGCGGCCGAACGCTTCGAGTTCGCGCACCAGGGACTTAGCGGCCAGTTCGACCAGTGCGCGGCCTTTCTCGCGCGTTGCCAGGCCTGGATCGGAACCAATGCGCCCGTCCGGGAAGCGGGCACGGAAGTCGAGGGCTTCGCGGATCGGGCCGGTCGGCGCAATGGGCGGCGCATAGTCGGCCGACTTGATCGAATCGGGGAAGGCGTACTGCGTGATGGCAATTTCCGAGGGCGTGGCATGCGCGCCGTGTCCAGTCGGGAACTGGTCTCGTGCCAGTTCGCCCACGCCTTCGAGATCCCACCAGTTGCAGAGCTTCAGTGCGAAGCCGGCACGACGACGCGCAAAGCTTGCTTCGGCGTACAGTTCGGAGAATGCGGCATCGATCGACGAGACGTTGCCGCCGTGGCCGTTCAGGAACAGCATCTTTTCGAAACCATGCAGCACCAGCGAGCGGGTCCAGTCGCCGATCGCGGCGATGAACGTGGACGGGCGCAGCGAGATGGTGCCGGGAAAGCCGAGGTGATGCTGTGCCATGCCGATATTGAACGTGGGGGCCACGAGGATGTCGGCGGATTTTTCCGACTCACGCGCAATGATTTCAGGACACAGCCAGTCCGTACCCAGCAGCCCTGTGGGACCGTGCTGTTCATTGGAGCCGATCGGCACGACGATCGTGCGGCTGCGCTTGAGGAACTGCTCGATTTCGGACCAGGTGGACAGATGTAGAAGCATGACGACTCCTTGTTACCGCTTTGCGGGCAGCTTGTTGGCGAGGATGATCAGTGCGGCGATGACTGGCAGCGCGGCCAGGATCAGCACACCGAGGTGAAGGTTGCCGGTGGCGGTCTTGGCCCATCCGATCATGGCCGGGCCCCAGAAGCCGCCCGACAGCCCGATCGTGTTGATCAGTGCGATGCCGCCTGCGGCCGCCGGACCCTTGATGTACTCGGAAGGCATGGCCCAGAACACCGTGTAGGCCATCCACAGCGCGCAGGTACCGAGCGTGAGCAAGACCAGCGATGCCGCAAGATTACCGTCGACAAGGATGGACGCGGCGAGCAGCAATCCGCCGACGGTTGCGGGCACGGCACTGTGGAAGCGGCGCTCCCCGACCCGGTCCGAGCGGCGGCCCATGTAGTACATGCCGAAGGCCGCGGCAACATAGGGCAGGGCCGAGTACCAGCCGAGTTGCACGGTGTCGTTCACGCCCTGGGCCTTGATGAAGGTCGGCAGCCAGAAGCTGATCGCATAGATCGCGGCGATGATGCAGAAGTACGCCAGCGCCAGCACATAGACCCGGACATCGCGGGCCACGGCCAGGAAGGAATGACTGTGCGCCGTGCTCGATCCGATTTCGTTGGCGAGCTGGCGCTTTTCCTGCTCGCTCAGCCAGGCGGCGTCGGCGGGACGGTTCGGCACGAAACAGAGGGCGAGCACGCCGAGCAGGATGCAGGGCAGGCCTTCGACCAGGAACATCCATTGCCAGCCGGCTAGGCCACCGGTGCCCGACAGCGCGGTGATCAGCCATGCCGAGACCGGGCCGCCGACAATGCCGCCGAGCGGGCCGGCAAGGAACACGATCGCAATGGCGCGTGCCATGCGCTGCGGCCCGTACCAGCAGGACAGGTAATAGATCATGCCCGGGGCAAAGCCTGCTTCGAAGATGCCGAGCAGAAAACGCATGGCATAGAACATCGGCACGTTGCGCACGAACAGCATGCAGGCCGAGGTGATGCCCCACAGCACGAGGATGCGGCTGAAGGTCTTGCGTGCGCCGATGCGCGGCAGCATCAGGTTGCTCGGTATCTCGAACAGCACGTAGCCGATAAAGAAGATCCCCGCGCCCACGCCATATGCGGCATCGGAGAAGCCGAGATCGCCTTGCATCTGCAGCTTCGCAAAGCCGATGTTGACGCGATCCAGATAGGCGAACAGATAGCAGATCAGCAGGAACGGCAGAAGTCGCCAGTTGATCTTATTGTAGAGGGTTGAGGTGTCGTCTACTGCGCTTTCGCTCGGGATCACCAGCATGCCAGTCTCCAATGTCTTTTATGTGTGTGCGGCGTTGATGGATCGGATAGTGGCAGCGGCATGAGCAATCTCCAACAGCAACTATGTCCACACTTCGTTGCCTTACGGGCAACGCATCGGGTATGGTGTGAGTCTGTCATTGGCCAGGTGGAGGATCGACATGCGGGAAATCAATCAGCAGCGGCTGCGCTATTTCCGCGAAGTCCTAGAGCAAGGCACTATTCGCGGCGCGGCGGAGAGTCTCGACACTTCACCATCGGTGATCACCCGGCAGATCCGGCTGCTCGAGGACGAACTTGGCACGACACTGTTCGAGCGACAGGCGCGTGGCGTCAAGCCGACCGAGGCCGCCGCGCATCTGCTCGAGTTCTGGCGCGGCTACCGGTCACATCAGGAGAAGCTCGAGGACCAGCTCCATGCCCTCAAGGGCCTGCAGCAGGGGCAGGTCCAGCTGGTCCTGAGCGAAGGGTATGTGGATGCGCTGGTCAATGAAGTGCTGGCGCCGTTCTGCGCGCAGTACCCGCTGCTCGACATCAGCATGGAGATCCTCGGCGTGGATCAGGTGCTCGACGCCGTGGCCGAAAGTCGCGCGCACATCGGACTTGCCTTCAATCCGCCGCCACATCCGCGCATCGAGTATCTGGCGAGCTCATCGCAGCCGGTAGGCCTGCTGGTGCGGCCCGACCACCCCCTGGCATTGCGTGGCGGCGCGGCCAGCGTCAAGGACATCCTGTCCTGGCCGCTGGCCATGATGCCGGCGTCATTCGGCGTCGGGCACGCCGCCAAAATGCTCGAATTCGCGGAGAACATCAGGATCCGGCCGACGCTGATCACCAATTCGCTGACGGCGCTCAAGCAGTTTGTTGCCTACGAAAACTACATGACGCTGATCGGCGGCGAGTTCGCCGCGTATCGCGAAATCGCTGCCGGAACGCTCACGGTGGTGCCGATCGATCATCCGCTGTTCAGGGGCACCCAGGCGCGCTTGCTGGTCAAGGCCGGGCGGCCATTACCGGCGGCGGCGCTCAAGCTGCTCGAACATATCCTGCGGGACATGCCGATGTTTGCACAGGGTGGCCAGTAGCCGCCCGCTTAGGCTCGCGCGGTGCAGGACGGCCGGGCTACCCCGGCGCTGCTGGAGACCTGCAGGCTTCGTCAGCTCTTCGCCACCACTTCGGGCAACGGTCCCCAGCCGCCGCCCAGGCTGCGAACCAGTGACACCGTGGCCGCGGCGCGCAGGCCGGCCACCGCGTTTGCCTCGCGTTGCGATTGCAGCACGGTGCGGTCCGAATCGATCACGGTCAGGTAGTCGACCGCGCCGGCCTCATAGCGGCTGCGCGAGATGCGCTGCGCACGCTTCGCGCCAGCCACGCGCTGTCCAGCGCCCGGGCTTGCTCACTGAGCCAGCGCACATCGCCCAGGCTATCTTCGACCTCGCGGAACGCCACCAAGTAACCCTTTGATTTCGATGCAATTTACCGGGATAGGGGGGGCACACTGACAATGGCGTTCCATCCTTCTCAGGGGCGAGGCCGAGTTTCAGCTTAACCGCTCGATGGCAGCAGATCCGTGGCAGTTCTAGGAGTCTGTCGGACTTGAACAATGCCGACGTGCTACAGGCCGAAAGTTGAGGTTTGATGAGGGCGTCGAAGACAACTTCTCCTCTCTAACGCGCAAAATTTGCTCAACATTTAATCAAAAGCTCGTCGGGCAACGAAATTCCGACAGACTCCTAGGGAAAGACTGATTGTGCGACACGTGCTGCTGCCCATAGCGTGTCGAATGCCACGTAGTAAGGGCGGCAAAGCTCGTTCTTGTCTTGTCGCATCCCAAGCGCCGAGGGAAGTTGTCCACTGTGTAATTCATCTCGCCAAGCCAAGAAATCCCACGACCAGGGACCAGCGTAACAGGCCTGATGGTCTGGGCTGCGTCATGGCGTGAGAAAGAATCGGATTCATACTGAACTCCTGAACGCCGAGTTGGTGTGTCGTAGCGCCTGCGGCGAAGACAATGTCTCGCGCGCAGATGCGTCGCCGATCAGTCCTCGAGTTCGATCGCGGCTTCCGGCGCGCGGCGGAAGCTGATTGCCAGGCGATTGAATGCATTCATCAGGCTGATGGCCATCGTCAGGTCAGCCAGTTCCTTTTCGCTGAAGGCTACTGTGGCCGCCTGGAACACGTCGTCCGGAACATGCGTATCCGCGACGCGAGTCACCGACTCTGCCCAAGCAAGGGCGGCCTTCTCACGGTCACTGAACAGCCGGCCGGCTTCATGCCAGGCTTGCACCAGTGCGAGCTTTTCGGGCTTGATTCCCTTCTTGACCAGATCGCGGGTGTGCATGTCGAGGCAATATGCACATCCGTTGATCTGACTGACGCGCAGATAGACCAGCTCGACCAATACCTCGTCGAGGCCCGACTGCATGATGTAGCCGTAGACGCCGCCAAAGGCCTTTACGCCGCCAGGGGATACTTTCGTGTAATCCAGTCTCATTTCAAACTCCTACTTGTCATTGGTTGTCAGTGCCTTGTCGTCAGAATCGACGACGAAGATGGCCAGCAACTTGGCCGGCTGGGTTTTGCTCGCGTTGCGACTGACCAGATGCCGTGATTCAGGCTTCTCGTAGAAGCCTTCCCCTGCCTTGTAGATGCGTTCCGGTTCATCATCGACCTTGCTCACTATGCTGCCCGAAACAACATAGGCGTAGATGAATGCCGACTCGGCATGGCGGTGCGGCAACGAGGCGCCGTCGGGGGGGTAAAGCACTTCCACAGTCACGAGCGATTTGCCCGGAATGTTCGGGATAGTGTGTGAGAAGTTCGGCACGACCGTCTCGGCAGGCCCGTGCGCAGCGGCGACGCCTGCAGCGGCCATCCCGGCCGCAGCGACCAGTAACAGCAAAAATTTGCGTTTGAGTTTCATAACGGATCTCCTTGGTAGCGTATTTATCTCAGGCAAGCTCGGGCCGCGGTCGGCCCAAACCTTTGCTAGCGGAACTGTCATCTGCTGTGCCATTTGAGTGGCCCGGACGGCCCCAGGCTATCCCTGTCACGTCTTGGCCTGTGAGCAACTCGCTGACAGGATCGTCAGTGTTACCGGGAGGAACCGACTGTCCCGCCTTCAGCGCAGGGCTCGGACTCTGCACCACCAACCCTGAACCCTCCGCCCATACGGCAACACCAGTCGCCACGATGGCAACTGCGGTCAGCGCGCCGACCCATCTGCTCCGCTTCATGCTCCACTCCATTTAACTACGACTAGTAAAAGCGTAGTAAAGATAGTCGAAAGAGGATCCAAGTGCAAGGCGCAGGTGAAAAGCGCACGAGATGCCACAGGAGAATGTAGCGACCTTGGCTGCATCAAAAAAGCTCTTGCACACCGTAACTACGATTAATAGAATCGTAGTTACGGTGCCGCAAGGTACCGCCTAGCTGATCAGGCTGCTACGCCAACTTTGGAGTTCGCCGGTCACACGAAATCGAGCATTGATTCAAGGAGCATGAAGCATGTCGAAACGTATTGTTGTTATTGGTGCCGGCTTCGCCGGCATGTGGAGCGCGCTGGGTTCGGCCCGCCTTCTGGATGAAGT